>CAKQED010000004.1:0-66987 GCA_934229835.1 uncultured Oribacterium sp.
GAGGTTTTTTTATCTAGGCTAAAGCCGAACTCGGAACCACCTGTCAAACAGGTGGTTTTTTTGGCTGGAACCAAAAATAGAGGGACTCGCAAATTGCGAATCCCTCTTATTTTCTCTTAGAAGCCTTGAAATTCCTTAGAACTTGCCAGCCTTTGCAGCCTCCGCAACCGCTACGGCAACGGATACAGTAGCGCCAACCATAGGGTTGTTGCCCATGCCGATCAGACCCATCATCTCTACGTGTGCAGGTACAGAAGAGGATCCTGCGAACTGTGCGTCACTGTGCATACGGCCGAGGGTATCGGTCATACCATAGGAAGCAGGACCTGCTGCCATGTTATCCGGGTGAAGTGTACGTCCGGTTCCTCCGCCAGATGCTACGGAGAAGTACTTCTTACCAGCCTCGAGGCGCTCCTTCTTGTAGGTGCCTGCAACCGGGTGCTGGAATCTGGTTGGGTTGGTAGAGTTACCGGTGATGGAAACGTCTACGTTCTCCTTCCACATGATGGCTACGCCCTCTGGAACAGAGTTTGCGCCATAGCAGTTAACCTTCGCTCTTGGGCCATCGGAATAAGCGATGCGCTCTGTCTCGGTTACGGTGTTGGTATATGGATCATACTCAGTCTCAACGAAGGTGAAGCCGTTGATTCTGGAGATGATCTTTGCAGCGTCCTTGCCGAGGCCGTTCAGGATAACACGAAGCGGCTTCACACGAACCTTGTTTGCGTTGTTTGCGATACCGATCGCACCCTCAGCGGCTGCGAAGGACTCGTGACCAGCGAGGAAGCAGAAGCACTCTGTCTCCTCGGAAAGGAGCATCTTGCCCAGGTTACCATGGCCGAGACCTACCTTACGGTTGTCTGCTACGGAACCAGGGATGCAGAAGGACTGAAGTCCCTCACCGATTGCTGCAGCAGCGTCCGCTGCGTTTCTGCAGTCCTTCTTGATTGCGATTGCAGCACCTACGATGTAAGCCCAGCAAGCATTCTCGAAGCAAATGGTCTGAACGCCCTTCACCATGTTGTAAACATCGAGGCCAGCGTCTTCTGTAATCTTACGAGCTTCTTCGATATCAGCGATACCGTACTTATTTAAAGCTTCATTGATCTGCTTGATACGTCTCTCGTATCCCTCAAATAATGCCATCTTAATTTCCTCCTTCTGAGCTTATCACTGCTTACGTGGATCGATGAACTTAACAGCATCGTCGATACGACCGTACTGGCCCTTTGCCTTCTCCCATGCTGTGGTAGGATCATCACCCTTCTTGATGAAGTCTGTCATCTTTCCGAGGTTAACGTACTTGTAACCGATGATCTGATCATCCTTATCAAGAGCGATGTCAGTTACATAGCCCTCAGCCATCTCGAGGTAACGAGGTCCCTTCTTCAGTGTACCGTACATGGTACCAACCTGGGAACGAAGGCCCTTACCAAGATCCTCAAGACCAGCACCAACTGCAAGTCCGTCATCGGAGAATGCAGACTGGGAACGGCCGTATGCAATCTGGAGGAACAGCTCTCTCATCGCTGTGTTGATCGCATCACATACGAGGTCAGTGTTTAATGCCTCGAGAACTGTAAGACCCGGAAGGATCTCTGCAGCCATCGCAGCAGAATGAGTCATACCGGAGCAGCCGATGGTCTCGACAAGTGCCTCCTGGATGATACCTTCCTTAATATTCAGAGAAAGCTTGCAGGCACCCTGCTGTGGTGCACACCAGCCTACACCGTGTGTGAATCCGGAAATATCCTTTACTTCCTTGGACTGTACCCACTTTCCCTCTTCAGGAATAGGAGCAGCACCATGATGAACACCCTGTGCGATAGGGCACATGTTCTCAACCTCATTTGTATAGGTCATATGAATCTCCTTTCAACAATCCACGCAAATTCGAAAACGTGAACGACGCAAAATTCAAATTTCCACAGCATAAAAACACTGTCTCGGAAACTTTGTCTATTTTCTCACAAAGAAGGCGTGTATTCAAGTGAATACACGCCGAAAATTTCATGTATACAGAATTCTTTTCTGATTACTCTGTGGTACGACCATTGAGATAATCATCGATGCCCTTTGCAGCAGCCTTACCGGCACCCATCGCAAGGATAACGGTTGCCGCACCTGTTACGGCATCACCACCGGCATAAACGGCGGTCTTGGAGGTCTGTCCGTTCTCCTCCTTCGCGATGATACAGCCATGGGAGTTGGTATCGAGACCAGCGGTTGTATCCTTGATCAGCGGGTTCGGAGAGGTACCGAGGGACATGATGACCATATCGCAGTCCATGTCATAAACATCACCAGGGATGGCTTCCGGTCTGCGACGTCCGGATGCATCCGGCTCACCGAGCTGCATACGCTGGATCTGTACGCCCTTTACCCAGTCATTCTCATCCGTATAGATCTGAATCGGGTTCTCGAGGAGATCGAAGATGATACCCTCTTCCTTCGCGTGGTGAACCTCCTCACGACGTGCAGGAAGCTCTTCCTCGGAACGACGGTATACGACATGTACCTCTGCGCCGAGACGAAGTGCGGTTCTTGCAGCATCCATCGCTACGTTACCACCACCGACGACGACAACCTTCTTACCAACCTTGATCGGCGTATCGGAATCATCACGATAAGCCTTCATAAGGTTATTACGTGTCAGGAACTCGTTTGCGGAGTAAACACCGTTTGCAGCCTCGCCCGGGATGTTCATGAAACGAGGAAGACCCGCACCGGAACCGATAAATACGGCATCGAAGCCCTCCTCTGTGAGGAGGTCATCGATGGTCAGGGAACGACCGATGATAACGTTGGTATCGATCTTTACACCGAGCTTCTTTACGTTCTCGATCTCCGGCTTTACGACACGATCCTTCGGAAGACGGAACTCCGGGATACCATATACGAGAACGCCACCTGGCTGGTGGAATGCCTCAAAGATGGTCACATCGTAGCCGAGCTTTGCAAGATCACCTGCGCAGGTCAGTCCGGAAGGACCGGAACCGATGACGGCTACCTTCTTACCATTTGGTGTACCCGGCTTCGCAGCTACATAGTCATGCTCTCTCGCCCAGTCCGCTACGTAACGCTCGAGCTTACCGATGGAGATTGCCTCGCCCTTGATACCACGTACGCACTTACCCTCGCACTGTGTCTCCTGAGGGCAGACACGTCCGCATACTGCCGGAAGTGCAGAGGACAGTGCGATCACATCCGCTGCTGCCTCGATATTGCCTTCCTTTACGTGATGGATGAAGCCCGGAATGTTGATGGAAACAGGGCAGCCCTTCACGCACATCGGATTCTTACACTCGAGGCATCTCTGCGCCTCAAGATGTGCTTCTTCGTCATTATATCCGAGACAAACCTCTTCGAAGTTTGTTGCTCTAACCTTCGCATCCTGCTCGCGGACAGGAATTCTATTCTTAACGTCCATTCTCTGCCTCCTGATTATTTATCTGCTTCGCAGCCGCCGGAGTGTGTAGCACCCTCCTGTAATGCGAGCATCGCTCTTCCCTCTTCATCCTTGTACTGTCTCTGACGCTTCATCGCGAGGTCGAAGTCTACGAGATGACCGTCAAACTCAGGTCCATCTACGCAGGCAAACTTCACCTTATCGCCGACAATCAGACGGCAGGCACCGCACATGCCGGTACCATCGATCATGATCGGGTTCATGGAAACGATGGTCGGGATGCCGAGATCCTTTGTGGTGAGGCAGGCAAACTTCATCATGATGACTGGTCCGATGGCTACGCACTTCGTGTACTTCTTGCCCTCTTCGTTGACCAGCTTCTTCAGAATGTCGGTTACGACACCCTTCTCGCCGTAGGAGCCATCATCTGTACATACATAGACATTGGCCGCTACCTTACGAAGATCCTCTTCCATGATCAGAAGGTCCTTATTTCTGGCGCCGAGGATGACATCCGCCTCGATGCCGTGCTCATGCAGCCACTTCACCTGCGGATAAACCGGTGCAGCACCGACACCGCCGGCGATGAAGATAAACGACTCCTTCTTCAGCTCCTCGATCGGTGTGTCGATCATCTCGGACGGTCTGCCGAGCGGTCCTACGATATCCGTGAAAGAATCACCGGCCTTCAGGTGGCTCATCTTCTCGGTAGAAGCGCCGACTACCTGGAATACGATGGTGATGGTCTCTGCCTCCCGATCGTAATCTGCGATGGTAAACGGAATTCTCTCGCCCAGCTCTCCGAGCTTCGCAATCATAAACTGACCAGGCTCACACTTCTTGGCAACAAATGGTGCCTTGATGACCATAAGCCAGTCCTTGTCAACAAGGTGCTCAACTTTGGTTATTTCGTACATGATTTCCTCCATGTTCTTCGTTCTCTGAGATTCCAGAACGCAGAGCGACTTCTGCGGCTGAATCACAATACTTTTATTATAACATTTCTCATCGCAATCTCAACAAAAGTTTCACAGGATTGCTGTTAATTTAACGATCTCTTTATGGCTTTTATACATATCATTCATATATTCTCCTGCTGCTTCACAGCAGAAAATACGTTTTCTGCCACTTCTGTATCGTCAGTGATGCCGCTTCCTATATCTAAGGAAAACGGTGGATGCTTATCTGTCCGTACAATTCAAAAAAAGGTTGCTATATCGAAGCCGAATTTTTAAAATGAGAAGAGAAGTAAACGGTATGCAGGGGCCTCTGCCCTCATGCATAGATCAGGAGGTGCGCCATGGATGAACTGAAGCAGCAGGATGAAGAACGTAAGCTGAATCAGGAAACAAGCGCTGCAGGAAAGTCTGTTTCGAATGTCGATCCCCGTTCATGGGAAGACGATGAGCCGGAGATCCCGGAGGAGTCGCGTCCGAACCTGACCGACCTCTTCGAGTCCATCCCGGATGATGATAAGAAATCGGACGATGATGACCGAAGCCAGATCCATACCGATACCGATGACTTCGATGAGGACAAGGCAGACGAGCCGGAACGTGAAGACGAACTCGAAGAACTCATCGACGAGGGTAATAAGGAAGAAATCAGTGAGTACTACGAGGAGATGCAGCCGGCCGACTTCGTCGAAGAGGTCGATGACCTCGATGATGAGGACCTGCAGAAGCTCCCGAAGTTCCTGAATACCGAGCAGCTGACCGAAATCATGGAGGAAGCGGATGATGACACGCGTCAGCGTATCAGTGAGCACCTCGATGATGATACCCTGCTCGCCATGTTCGAGGACATGTCGAAGGATGATATCGTAGATATCCTGGGCGAGATGGAAATCGCCCATCAGAAGCGACTGCTGAACCGCATGAAGTCCGGTGACCGCCGGATCATTCATACCCTCCTGCAGTATCCGGATGACAGTGCCGGCGGTATCATGACCACCGAGTACATCGCCCTCCGTGAGGACCGTACCTGCGCCCAGGCACTCGACACGATCCGTGACATCGGTCCGAAGACCGAGGTCATCGAGACGATCTATGTCACCGACGAGGAGCGCCTGAAGAAGCTGGTCGGCACCGTCGACCTCCGGGATCTTCTGAGCTCTCCGCGTAACACGAAGCTGTCCGAGATCATGGACGATCAGGTCGTTTCCGTCGAGCCGGAGGTCGATCAGGAGGAGGTCGCTCAGGTCGTATCGAAGTATGACCTGCAGGCCATCCCGGTCGTATCCAGCAAGGGCTCCATCCTCGGCATCATCACCGTCGATGATATCATCGATGTCATCAACGAGGAGCACGATGAGGATATCGCGCACTTGGGAGGTACCTCCGCAGAGGAGGGTCTCGATACGACCCTCTGGGAATCCGTACGTATGCGTCTGCCATGGCTGCTGATCAATCTGCTGACGGCCTTCCTCGCCTCCTTCACGGTCAAGATGTTTGAATCGACCATCGCGAAGGTGGTCGCCCTCTCCGCGACGATGACCATCGTCTCCGGTATGGGCGGCAATGCAGGCACCCAGACCATGTCCGTCATGGTCCGTGAGCTCGCGAACGACGAGATCAGCTTTAAGGAAAACTGGAAGTCCTTCGTAAAGGAGATCCTGCTCGGCGTCGTCGATGGTGCTGCCACCGGCCTCGTAACCGGCATCGTAGTCGCCCTTCTCTATGGCAATGTCTATCTCGGCATCATCATCTTCCTCGCGATGATCGGCAACCTCGTGGTGTCCGGCATCTTCGGCTTCCTCGTACCGCTCACCCTCGAGAAGCTGCATGCCGACCCGGCCCTCGCGTCGAGTATCTTCGTGACGACCGCGACGGATGTCCTCGGATTCTTCATCTTCCTGGGACTTGCAAGCGCGTTTCTTCCATATCTGGAATAATCTGAAATGTAATGGGAGCCGGGCCTCAGAAGGCCCGGCTCCTATTGTTTTACCCAAAAAGGAACGCCGCCCGGATGGGCGACGCTCCTTTTAAGAGAAAAAGTCATTGACTAAGCTTGCGTATGGATCAGATCAGGTCTGATTAGAAATCTACCTCTGTGTCATAGTAGCATGCCTTGAGGAGCTTCTCCATCTCTTCCTGAGACGGCTGACGAGGGTTGGAACCGGTACATGCATCACCGATCGCTCTCTCTGCGATGCCAGGGAGTCTCTCAAGGAATACATCCTCAGGTACGAAGCCCTGCTCTGTCGGATAGGAATCTGCACCATAGTTCTTGATGCAGTGAGGGATGTTCAGCTCATCGTTCATCTTGCGGAGATACTTGATAAGGTTTGCAACCTTCTCATCATCGTTTGCGCCCTCGAGGTGCATGTAATCAGCGATGACACCATATCTCTTCTTTGCGGTCTCGTCCTTTGCGTTGAAAGCGATAACCTTCGGAAGGTACATCGCATTTGCGGCACCGTGGATGATGTGTGCGCCGTAATCAGCGAATACAGCGCCGGTCTTGTGTGCCATAGAGTGAACGATACCGAGCAGTGCGTTCGAGAATGCCATACCAGCCAGGCACTGTGCATCATGCATGGTATCACGGGCAGCCATATCCTCGTTGTAGGACTTTACAAGGTTGTTCTGGATGAGCTCGATGGCATGGATTGCAAGCGGATCGGTGTAGTTGCAGTTTGCGGTAGAAACATACGCCTCGATGGCATGTGTCATCGCATCCATACCTGTATGAGCGACGAGCTTCTTCGGCATGGTCTCTGCAAGATCAGGATCGACGATCGCAACATCCGGTGTGATCTCGAAATCCGCGATCGGGTACTTGGTGCCCTTCTGATAATCCGTGATGATCGAGAAAGCCGTTACCTCGGTTGCGGTACCGGAAGTAGAGGAAATCGCACAGAAGTGTGCCTTATGGCGAAGCTCCGGAATACCGAATACCTTACACATATCCTCGAAAGTGCAGTCTGGATACTCATACTTGATCCACATCGCCTTCGCAGCATCGATCGGTGATCCGCCGCCCATCGCGATGATCCAGTCAGGCTGGAACTCAATCATGGCTGCAGCACCCTTCATAACGGTCTCAACGGATGGATCCGGCTCGATACCCTCGTAAAGCTGAACCTCAAATCCAGCCTCCTTCAGGTACTCCTCTGCTCTCTGGAGGAAACCGAAACGCTTCATGGATCCACCACCGACGCAGATCATCGCCTTCTTACCCTTGAAGTTCTTGAGCTCTGCTAATGCGCCCTTACCGTGATAAATGTCTCTTGGTAAACAGAATCTAGCCATAGTATATTCCTTCTTTCTTTTTGACAAGCCTCTGTCGCATCACGAACGATGTGTCCGCCCGCCGAGGCTTGTTATTTCTTTAACATTCGAAGACATTATAGCATTCTGCTCAGTCAATAGCAATGGCTATTGAGTGATTTGGTATAATTTCAACAAATTATTCACATTTTTTTGACAAAGTAGACGAAAGTTGAAGCCACTGCGGATCCGTCAGGAAGCCCGGAGCGCAGGCAGCAGAAGCCATACGGAGAGGTCCCTTCTGCGTAACCGTTCCGCTACCTGATCTCCGGCCCATGCCTGATCTGTATTCCGTTTCCCTGCGATATCTGTTAATATAGAAACATTGACCCAAACGAAATCGAAAAATCGATGCATATAAGAAAGAGGTACACATGTTAAAGATTGAAAGAACATCCGTGATGAATCTGGAGAACGCGATGCGCGGTGCCCGCAACCCGATGAACTCCTGGGCGCGCTCCGACAGCTACTACGATGAGGACGGAAACTATGTGCTGGGACCGAATGATCTCTCACTCGCGAAGCGGCTCCGTCTCGCCGGCTCCGATCACCGGAAGTATGTCCGCCAGATCTTCGTCTGCTGTGATGTCACGGCGCCGCTCTACTGGTGGAAGGAATACGATACCTATAAGGTGGCGACCGTCGCAAACTCCACCTCGACCATGCATAAGATCCACAGTAAGCCGATCGAGCTCGAGGATTTCTCGCATGATCATCTGACCGACGATGCCCTCGAAATCATGACGAATTACATCGCGGAGATCGAGAAGATCCGCCTCCGCTATATGGAGAACGGGAAGGACAAGGCCGACTGGTATAATCTCATCGAGATGATCCCGGAGTCCTATAACCAGATGCGCACCATCTCGCTGAACTATGAGACCCTGATCAACATCTACTTCGCGCGGAAGAATCATAAGCTCGACGAGTGGCATACCTTCTGCCACTGGATCGAGACCCTCCCATACGCGAAGGAGATCATCCTCGCAGAGACGGAGAACACGGAAGCGGAGGCCTGAGGCCCTATTCAGGACCGATGTTTCGCAGAGACCGGGCCCGCAGACACAGAGGCCTGAGGCCTCTCCTGCGTCGATGCCTGATGTAAGCATTGGCCGAACAGACCGTACATATGTATAGAGAAAGACCAGACGAGCGACTGCCCGCCTGGTCTTTTTATGTGCTTATGAAATCTATACCGGAATCGCCTGCTCGAGGATGATGGAGTAGATGAGCTTCTCCTTCACCCGGAGCCCGGTGATCTTCTCGAGGGCCTCCGCGTAGAGCTCGAGCTGCTTCCGGTAGCGCCCGATCAGCGTCTCCGCCTCCCGGACATGGTCCGACTTATAGTCCACGAGGACGATCTCGCCGTCTTCGATGAAGAAGGCGTCGATGATGCCCTGCAGGATGACCGGTTCCGACGTGTCACTGCCCGGGAAGAGGTAGTCATTCGGCACCTGCTTCATGAAATGCTGCTCCCGGTAAAGCGTGTTCGCCGCCTGCGCCTTCCGGAAGCGCGCCGCGAGCGGCGACTGCAGAAAGGCCTGAAAACGCTTCGGATTGATGAGCTTCACTTCGGCTTCCGGAAGCTTCCGCTCGAGCTGCATCCTGAAATCCGACGACGGATCGAGATAATCGTACTTCTCGAGCGCATGGTGGTAGGCGTCGCCGACATCCGCGCCCGCCTTTTCCTGGTAGTGCGCCGGCTTTTCCGGGACCAGGCCGGATGGGTCGGTCTCGCTGTGATCCACGGTCAGATGCCAATGCTCCCGGCCGGCACGTGCATGGTCTTCCTCGAAGGCTTCCATCGCCGTTTCCTTGATCTCGGAGACGGAGTGCTTCGGGTAGAGCCGGGTTGCGGCTTCGTGCGGATAGCAATAGGAAAGGTCCTCCATGGCCTCCACATACGATGGCGACGCTGCGTCCACCGAGCTGACCGCCTGCTGCAGCTTCTCCTCCCGACGAAGACGGTTCAGCGCCGTCTGCTCCGCGGCGAGATGGATATCGTGCAGGGTATAATCGAAGAGCTCGATGACATCCCGCGTCGCCCCGACCCGCTGCAGCTTTTCCGCGCCCTCGGCCATCATGATCCAGTCGAGGTAACAGCTCGCACTCTGCAGTTCCGTACCGGAGAGTGGTGCCTCCGCATCCGGATATTTCTGAAGAAGTTTTTCGACATCGCCCGTCGTCGCCGTCAGGATCAGCTTCTCCTCGGCACGTGTCATCGCGACATAGAGCACGCGAAGCTCCTCGCCGAGCTGGTCGGTCTCCAGCTTTTTCCGAATCGCCGCCCGCTTCAGGGCCGGAATCTTCACTTTATTTTCCAGATCCACATAATCACAGCCGATGCCCAGCTCGGCATCCACCAGCACCGCATCATTCATCGAGCGCGTGTTGAACTTCCGGCTCATACCGGAGAGGAAGACCACCGGGAACTGCAGGCCCTTCGACTTATGGATCGACATGATGCGTACGAGATCATCCTGGTCGGAGAACACCGTTGCCTCGCCATGATCGCTGTCGTACTTCCTCAGCTTCTCGATGTAGCGGATGTAGTCGAAGAGACCCTTATACGAGGTCTTCTCGAAGGACAGCGCCATATCGATCATCGCGTCGAGGTTCGCCTTGCGACGCCTGCCCGCCGGCATCGCGGAGACATAGTGATCGTAGCCGGTCTCGTCGAAGATCCGGTACAGAAGCTCGTGAATCGACAGGTAGTGGGCCATGGCACGATAACGTGCGAGCTCCGCACAGAAGTGGTCGAGCTTCGCCTGCAGCGCCGGGGTCAGCGGAGGTTTCGCTTCGTTTTCCACGGATGGGCCATGGCCCGCTTCGTCTTCTGAAAAGGCCCCAGATGTCACATTCGTGATCGGCGTCGGCGCTGCCTCCCCTGTTCCGCCGCCGATTACGTCCGCAGCGCCATCTGTCACCGCGTCGGCAGCATTGGCCTCAGATACCTGCGGCAGCGCAGCCTGCAGGGAACCGAAGTGTGCGACGAGCGCTGCCAGCTCCTCGTCCGTAAACTGGTAGATCGGCGAGTGGAGGACGGCGGCCAGCGGGATGTCCTGCTGCGGATTGTCGATGACATCGAGAAGCGCCAGCACGGTCTCCACCTCGACGGTATCGAAATAGCCCTCGTTGCTGGTGCAGTAGGCAGGTACGCCATCTGCACCGAGGATCTCCACGAGTGTATCCGCCCAGGAGCCCGGGGAACGAAGCAGAATCACCATATCGCGGTACTTCACGCCATCGGCATGAAGGCGCTGGATGCGCTCCGCAATCATATGGGCCTCCGCCTCTTCCTTCGACATCTGTGCACCAAACAGCTCCTCTGACGTCTCCTTCGAGACCTCGAGCAGCAGAAGCTCTGTCTGATAGCGCGGATCGATGTCCTCACTTTCCGGTGCCTTCGGATAACCATAGTGAAGCGCCACCTTCTCGTTGTAGTCGATGCCGCCCAGCATCGGGCGCATCACGCGGTGGAACACACGGTTGACCGCACGCACCACCTCGTTGCGGCTTCGGAAGTTCCGGCTCAGCTCGATCTTCGGATAGTCCGGATCCTGGTATTTCATGAGGAAAAGATCCGGGCGCGCCTGACGGAAGCTGTAGATGGACTGCTTCACGTCACCGACCTGGAAGACATCCGGACGACCGAAGCGCGCCGCCGAAAGGGCACGAATCAGCTCCTCCTGCACGAAGTTCGAGTCCTGGTACTCGTCCACCAAGATCTCACGATACTGCTGTGCGACATCATCGGCGATCGACGACGGATGGCGGACGCCGTCGGCATCCGTGGTATAGAGAATCTCCAGCGCCTTATGCTCGAGATCACTGAAATCCAGCACATGCCGCTTTTCCTTCTCCTCCTGGTAGCGCGCACGGAACTTCTTCGTGAGACGTACGAGGCCACGCAGGCTGCACTCGATGCCCGCCTCCATCGTCGCCTCGGTCTCCGGATCCAGAACGCCCGGCAGCCCGGCGATGTCCTTCGTATCCTTCTTCACCTCGTCACGAATCGCCGTCACGCGTGTCTTCAGTGCAGATTTCGTCGGCTTCAGGCGCTCATAGCGAATCGCTTGCGTCCGGAGGACGAGCTCTGAAAGCTCCTCCGCTTCGGCCGCATGCTGGAGAGCCTGCTTTTCCTGCGCCACATTCGGAAGATAGCTTTCCGGTCCATCCGGCTCTGCACAGATGGACAGCGCATAGCCCATGCGCTCCGCATCATCGCGAAGACGCGCCGCGAGCTGCTCCAGCAGGAATCGCTTCCCGTCCGCCGATTCCGCCGAGAGACAGGCATCGAGGTACTCCTCCGGCCATGGGTGGGAGGACGCACTCTCGTACAGCTTCTGGATCAGCTCTGCGATGCCCGCGTCGGTCTTTCCCTGCGCGAAGGTGTCGACGAAGTGAAGGAAATCCGCTTCGCCGGCCGCATACTCCTCCTCCAGCAGATCCTCGAGGATATCCCCCTGCAGAAGCCGGAGCTCTCCCTGGTCTCCCATGCGGAAGCCCGGGTCGAGGTCGATCGCCGCATAGTTTTCCGTGATGAAATGCTTACAGAAGGCATCGATGGTGGATATGCTCGCGTTCTGAATGCTCCCGGCCTCACGGATCAGCTCTGCGCTGTCCGGATGCTCCCGGAGCTTCTCCTCGAGTGCCGCCTTGATACGATCCCGCATCTCCTGGGCCGCTGCCTCCGTGAAGGTCATGATCACCATCTCGGACAGCTTCACCGGATCCACCGGGTCCATGATCCGGGAAATCACATGCTGCACGAGCACCGCGGTCTTACCGGAGCCCGCCGCCGCAGCGACCAGCAGATTCCCCGCTGTATGATTGATTACACTTTCCTGTTCAGTCGTCCACTGCATCCTTCTTCTCCTCTGGTGAAATCTCGTTCCAGATCTCCTCTGCCGAAAGCTTCTCTCCGCTCCGGTAGGCGTAGCCGTCGATCCGCGGGTCGAAGCGGCAGATACTATGATACGGACACCAGCTGCAGGCCGTCGTATCCGTACTGATCCGGATCGGATCCACGGCGATCCGGCCATCCCGGATTTCCTGTGCGAAGCCCTGCATCTTCTGGTCGACGAAGCGGCCGAGATCCCGGAAACGCTTCGTCGAGGCGACGTTTTTCTTCGTCGCATCGACGGCACCCGCCTTGATCGTCACCGGCAGGATATCCGACGCCTTCTCGATCCCCGTATCCAGCTTCTGTACGACCGACAGCTCCGTGTTCACGAGGCCGTCGACCATCAGCTTCTTGAGACGCGCACGTTCACGGTCCTCCGCACTGGCTGTCGCATCATAATCGAGCACCGGATCATCGATGCGATAGTAGAACATCGCCGCCGGAACGATCTCCTTCTCCGGATAGCGCAGCTGGTACTCATTCATCGCGACGTTCATATAGGTCGTGAGCTGCAGCTGCGTTCCATTGTAGACGCGGCTGAGATCGAAGCTCGTCTTTCCGGACTTGTAGTCGATGACCTTTACGTAAACGTGGCCCTCATCCTGAGCGACATCGACACGATCGATCCGCCCGGTTAGGCGCATGCCGTCGCGGATGTAGTCGAAGTTCTTCTCGAGTCCGTCCACATGGAACTCACCACGACGCAGCTGCTCCGCCAGCGCCCACAGTGTCGTCCGTGTGATGGCCGTCGCCTTCCGTACGAGGTACTGGTTGCGTGCCGTATCCATCATAAGGCCGTGATTGTAGCTCGCAGACACCTGTGTAACGCTCTCCTTCGCGAGTGTGCCGAGCTCCTCCTCGCTGAGCGTCTCCAGCTTTTTCTCTGCCTCCAGCATACGCCGGAAGCTCTGTTCGATGGCCCCGTGGTAGAGATTTCCGATATCGTACATCTGAAGATCGAAGCTCTCCCGCTCCTGCAGCTTAAGACCATAGCGGAGGAAATGCTGGTACGCGCACTGGCTGTAGCGCTCGAGGCGCGTGATGGAACCGAGGATACGCCCGCCATAGAGCTCCTCAGCGACCTTCCGGGACAGCATATCCTCCTCATAATGCGTGAAGGCCGCCGCCATCAGCTGCTGCGCCTTCGCATGCTGTGTCGGATCCCGGTCGAGGATCGCGAGATACTCCAGCAGACGTGTCAGCTTCGCCGTCTCCTGTTGCTGCGCCTTCGCACGATGATCCTGTGAAGCTGCCGCATCCCCTGTCCTGGTGCCCGCCATCGTGTCCTGCGCCGTCCTCTGTGCTTCCGGCGTCAGCATTGGCCCTGCATCCTGCGCGGCCAGTGTCTCGAGCTCCTGCATCGCGCCGGCGATCAGACGCTCGGCCTCCTTCATCGTGTAGGCGCGTGGCGCGCGATCCCGCAGCTTCTCCACCGGAAGCTCCGTGAACATGTTACGAATTTCCTTAATCAGTCCGGACGCACGGCAGCCCTTGCCGTCACGCCCCTTCAGGGCATAGCTCAGCACCAGGCGCTCCGACGGATTCAGCAGCGCGCGGTAGATATAGAAGCGCTGCACGAGCGCACTCTCCACCCGGTCCGGGGCGAGTTCAATGTCTAAGTCCCTGAACAGATGGCGGTCCCGGTCGGTCAGCAGCTTCGTGTCGGGCTCTGCCTTCGGCACCTCATCCGCCGTCAGCCCGGCCACGAAGAAGAGGCGTGGATTCGAGAAACGAGAACGCGTGAGATCACCGATCACGACCTGGTCGAGGGTCGCCGGAATCACGCGCACCGAGGCCTGACGAAGGCCTGCATCGAGCACGTCACGGAACTCTGCGCGGGATACCGAGGTCTCCCCGAGCAGCGAACGAAGCTGTCGGAGCACCGCATCGATCGCCGTCACACTCTCCTCGAGCGCCTCCGCACGGTTCTGATCACCGGCCTCGCGAAGTGCGGCCACCAGCGCTGCGATCGCCTCCGGGGCCGCAATTTCCTGCATCAGCGCCTCCAGTGCTTCCACGCGGGTCGCCACGCTCGCACCACGCTCACCGGACTGCGTGCGCAGATGCAGCAGCGGCAGGATCAGCTCCTGGCGAAGGGCCTCCCGCTCGCCCACACTGCCATCCGCTTCCGTCCACACCGCCTCATATTTCGAAGCGCCACGGATACCGGTCGCCCGCAGGATATTATCGAGCCGGTCGATGTGCTGCTCCTTCTCCGGTGTTACAGACGGCAGGGCACGCAGGAAACGAAGGACCGCATCGAAGCTGAAATTCCGGTCGACGGCCTCCAGTGCCGCCCGCATGAGCTCCGCGTATGGCGAATCGAGCAGGCTCGCCGGATCATCGAAGAAGTACGGGATGTCCGCCTCTGAAAACACCTTATAGACGATATCCCGGTAGCTCTCCGGATTCGTCAGGATGATGCCGATGTCCTGGTAGCGGAGACCATCCCGACGCACGGCCTCCTCGATGCTCGTGGCCATCGCCTCGACCTCCTGGCGGAGATCCGCCGCCTCGCGCATCACGAGGGAGCTGTCCGGGGCTGCTTTCTCACTCGCTGCGTCGAAGCGGTAGAGGCGTGCCTCGATCGTGGACAGAGCCGGTGCCTTCACGAAGCGCGGCAGTACCGCCCCCGCCGGTCGCGGCTCTCCGGTGCGCGCATCGAAACGGTTCACATCGATCGGTGCCTCCACCGGAAGCTTCAGATCGGAGGCCATCTTCGTCAGCTTTGCCACGGTCTGCCGTGAGAGATAAAAAAGATCCTCCGGACCGCGCAGCTCATAGATCGAGTCGTGTGCATCGAGACTCACCTCGCAGCTCACGAGGGTCTCCGCTGTCACCGGCAGGATCTCCTCGAGAATACGAAGCTGGATCGGTGTGAAGCCGGTGAAGCCATCGAACGCCACGACCGCATCCCGCAGCAGCTGAGACTCCGGAAGGTGTGCATACAGCTGGTCGAGGATTTCCTCCTGCGTATGATAGCCGTGCGCCTCCATGTACTGTTGAAAATGCTCATAAATCAGTGCGATATCCTGGAGCTTACTCCGGGTATACTGCGACTCGGCGCGCTCTGCAGCGAGGTCCAGCATCTCCGGGGTAATGTGGTACTGATAAAACTCGGAGATCTGGGACTTCAGACTCTCGAGGAAGCCCGGCTTGTTGAGCTCACGCTGGTACAGGCGCAGCTTCCCCCTTATTTTCTCCGTTACGGAGCGAAGGATCATGATCTTTCCGGTATCGTCGATGATGGTCATCGCCTGGAGGCCGAGCTCCTCGAAGACACGATAGGCCAGACGGTTAAAGCTCAGCACATCGATGTTCAGGATGCCGCCGCCCGGATTCGCCGGGTGTGCGAGGATCTTCTTCTGCATCGCCAGGGTATCCTGCTCCGGCACGATCAGAAACCAGTTCTTACGGAACTTCTCCGGGGCGTGCTTCAGGAAGTACTGTAAGAGATATTCGGTTTTACCAGCGCCACTCGCGCCGAAAATGAAACGTAAGCTCATAAGTTACCTGCCTTTTTTCTGATTTCACTTAATCCTTTTCTGGATATCCTCAACAGACGGCAGTTGCTTTTCCAGATCATCCGGCAAGCTGCTGGTTACCTTGTATTCGCTCACGCCAATCGGCTTGGAAATATCCTTGAGGGAATATTCCGCAACTAAGTTGTTCTTACTCTTACACAGAAGCAGACCAATAGACGGATTATCCTGTTCTTTCTTTAGGATGCCATCCACCGCTGACAGGTAAAAATTCAGCTGTCCGGCGTATTCCGGCTTGAATTCCCCGGTTTTCAGTTCGATAACCACGTAGCAACGCAGATTCAGATTATAGAACAGCAGGTCAATGTAAAAATCATCGCCACCCACATTCAGGTGGTACTGATTTCCCAAGAACGCAAAGCCTGTTCCCAGTTCCAGCAGCAGCTTGGTCACATCCCGCACTAATGCCTGCTCAATGTCGCGCTCCAACATATCTTCCCGGAACGGAATGAAATCAAAGACATACGGGTCTTTCATAGTCTGCGCGGCAAGCTCACTCTGCGGAGAAGGCAGCCGGCGTTCAAAATTCGTGACCTTATTCGCCAGAACCTGACGCTGATATAAGCCGCTTTCGATTTGATGGACAAGAACATTACGAGACCATCCATTTTGTACTGCTGCATTGGCATACCAGATATGCTCTTCCTCAGTTTTGACCTTATCCATCAAAGCAATATTGTGATACCAGGTAATTTGTGCAAGCACCTCTTGCACAATTTCTCTGTCAGAAAAGCGAGCTGCAAATTTCGCCATATACTTCAGATTTCGGACTGAATAACCTTTTGTCTCCGGAAAAGCCACTCGAATGTCATAGGATAGATTTTCAACGAATTTATTCCCCCATGTTTTGTATTCATTAATGGTCCTTCCAATATCATAATAAAGGAGCAGCAAGTCTGAATTCGCATGAATCGTTGCACGATATTGTGCAGCCTTAATCTCACTTTTGATATTTTCGATGATGGAGAGATACTCCGGTGTATTCATCAACACGCACTTCACCTCACTTTCTCACAATTCTTTTCTTACAATACCCTGTTGAAATTATCTATATCTATTATCATATCTCGACCCAGAGACAAAATTTTTTACATCACGTCATATTTCGAAACTTTCCCCGCCCCTCTTATTTTAATCTTCTTCGTCTAGTATATTTTTATAATCAGCTTTAACCACACAAAGAAAATTATACACTATGGCAGCTTCTATTTCTATGCGGAGCGAGGGCGCTGTAGACGCCTGCATTGACCCCCGCGCGGGTGATGCTGTATCAAAACAGCCCCAAATGAAAATGATGCTAACGGTAAAAGCGTATCTGGAGGGCATGATGCTGTATCAAATCGGTAGAAAATGAAGCTGATGCCAACAAAAAACAAGCGAGATTGAAGAGTGTTGTTGGCATCTGGGAAGAATTATGCCCAAATGATGCAGCATTTTTCCCAGACTGCCCAGTCATCATCATAAAAAAGCTTCAAAAAGATACAGCATAGGCACGTAAGGTGCTGAAAACCAGCTTCATGCCTGCGATCGTCCTTTGACTTCCGGTTAGCCAGAAGTTTGAGGGCTCCTCATGAGCTGGGGTGGGGGCTGCAACATACAAATATTCACTGATTCCATGGGGTGGGCGAATGAGGAGCACCCTCAAACTTTCCAAGGAAGCCAGGGGTGGATGAACTCTTACGACTATACAAAAACCGGAAGCCTGGGGCTTCCGGTTTACGAGATGATCTGTGTTATGAAATTTTATCAGTCTCCGAAGACGGCCTTAAATGCGCGGTCAAGATCGGCAATGATGTCCTCGACATTCTCGATACCGATGGAGAGACGGATGGTGTTCCGCTTGATGCCCTGGTCGGCGAGCTCGGCGTCGTTGCACTCTGCGTGGGTCGTGGTTGCAGGGTGTACGACGAGAGACTTCACGTCGGCAACATTGGCCAGCAGTGAGAAGAGCTCGAGGTGATCAATGAAGTCCTTCGCCTTCTGCTCGTCACCGTCGATGTCGAAGGTAAAGATGGAGCCGGCACCGTTCGGATAGTACTTCTGATAGAGGGCCTGCTGTACCGGATCCTTCGAGGCAGCCGGATGAGAAACGTAGGCCACATGCGGATTCTTCGACAGGTAATCGACGACCTTCAGTGCATTCTCGGTGTGACGCTCTACGCGGAGCGCCAGGGTCTCGATGCCCTGCAGGAGCAGCCATGCGTTGAGCGGTGCAAGGGTTGCGCCCTCGTCACGCAGGATGATGGCACGAAGATAGGTGGCGATGGTGGCCGGTGCGCAGTCGGTCGCGAAGGTCACGCCGTGATAGGACTCGTTCTTCGTGGCGAGCCATGGCCACTTCTCCGGCTGGTTCCAGTTGAACTTGCCGGCATCGACGATGACACCGCCGATGGTGGTTCCGTGACCGCCGATGAACTTCGTCGCCGAATGAACGACGATGTCGGCACCGTGCTCGATCGGACGGATCTGTACCGGGGTTGCGAAGGTGTTATCGATGATGAGCGGGAGGTCATGCTTGTGAGCGATCTCTACCCACTTGTCGAGGTCGAGGACCTCACCGTTCGGGTTACCGAGGGTCTCGGCATAGAGGGCCTTCGTGTTCGGCTTGATGGCTGCCTCTACCTCCTCGTAGTTGTACGGATCAACGAACGTGGTCGTTACGCCGTAGTCGGTAAAGGTATGGGCGAGGTAGTTGTAGGTTCCGCCGTAGATGTTCTTCGCGGAAACGATATGATCACCGGCATGCGCAACGGCCTTAAATGCGTAGGTAACGGCGGCTGCACCGGATGCAACACCGAGTGCGGCGACACCACCCTCGAGGGCGGCGACTCTCTGCTCGAAGACATCCTCAGTCGGGTTCGTCAGTCGCGCATAGATGTTACCTGCATCCTTCAGCGCGAAACGTGCGGCTGCATGATCGGCATCGTTAAACACGAATGCGCTGGTCTGGTAGATCGGGACGGCTCTCGCACCGGTCGCTGGATCCGGGTTCTCCTGTCCTACGTGGATGGCCTTGGTGTCAAATCCGTAATTTCTGTCTACATATGGCTTCTTCGGCATGATGTTCTCCTTCTGCAGCTTCGGCTGCGCGTTCCTATCTGCGGGTCGCCCGAACTCTCCTCTATGATTCCGGCGGCTTCTGCAGTCCGCATCGGCTTTTCGTTCCGATGTTTTCATCTTTACGTTCATCAGTTTCTTAAGTGATTTCCTTCAGCTGATGGTGAAATCATAGCACCCGCATCTGGTATTGTATAATACTTGATGTCTGGAGTCAGATATAAATTTGCTTTATAGCAGTGCAGACGGCCACCACGCAGTCACTCTGCGGAGGTATCACATCCCACTGTAGACATTGGCCTACAACTGATCCGGCAGCATACATCCACGGGAATAGCATCGTTTTCTTCTATAACAAATGTGGTCTCATCTGGCCATCTGGTCATATAAAATAAAAATTATCTGGTAGTTACGATATCGCCAGCTGTAACCTATAATGCAGGGCAGAACAGGCAGATGTCTGAACACACCTGAGGAGGCAACATTATGAATAACTCGAAAACCTATCAGCTCGCGCTTGCCGCTCTATTCGCAGCGCTTTCCTATGCAGTCTTTACCTTCCTGCAGATCAAGATTCCGGTCGGTACGGATATGACATCCATCCACCTCGGAAATGCCGTCGTGGTACTCGGTGCGTTCATCATCGGTGGTCCGCTCGGTGGCATCGCCGGTGCGATCGGCATGAGCATCGGTGATCTGCTGGATCCGGTCTATGCACCGCTCGTACCGAAGACACTGTTCTGTAAGCTGCTCATCGGTCTCATCACCGGCTTCGTCGCTCACAGAATCGGCGGCATCACGAAGACCGATGATCCGAAGCACATCCTTCGCTGGACCATCATCGCGGCTGCCTGCGGTCTGATCTTCAACATGTTTGCAGACCCGATCATCGGCTACTGGTATAAGATCCTCATCCTCGGAAAGCCGGCTGCCGATCTGTCTCTGAAGATCAACTTCGTCGCCACCACGATCAACGCAGTCGTATCTCTCGTCGTCTCTGTCGCCGTGTATGCGGCACTGCGCCCGGCACTTCAGAAGGCCGGCTTCTTCATGAAACTCGCGCACTAATATAGTATAAGAAAAGCTCAGCCAGCTCCACTTCCATACTTTTCATCACACAGGGCCTGACATCAGACGATGTCGGGCCCTGGCTTTGTTTTCACGTCTCTCCGTATGGCGTCTGGTGCTCGTCCGCTGTGCAGCCTTACATGATATGCTTTCGATTCATCCTGTTATTTGGATATAAATGCAAACAATGTGCATTGTATGCAATTTAGAACGGTACGGCGATTGACGCTCTTTCCCCTAGAACATATATTTAAAAGGATTCGATATTCCATACGATATCAGACCGCGCTTCGCGGATGAAATCATAGAAAAATCATGAATATCCGGCGAAGGGGGCGGGCTGATGACAGCACAGGAAACACCAAAGATGTCAGAGATTCTGAACAACGAGAATGCGCAGAGCGTACAGGAAGTACATAACATAAACGAATACGCACAGGCCAGACTCGATGTACAGCACATAAGCGACGCTCCAGATAGCCAGAACACAGCGTCACGACCGAAATTCCACTTTCCGCGCATCACGGATCGTGTATGGCGCAGTGCGCTGGTCGTGCTGGCGACGGCCATCATCTATGAGTATCTGTTCCAGAATCGGAATCCATGCTTCGCGCTGATCGGTGCGGTCTACGGTGTCGGCAGTCAGTTCGAAGAGGGCTTCCATAATGGTTTCAACCGTTTCATCGGTACCTTCGTCGGCGGTCTGCTGGTCATCCCGTTTTATACACTCTATACGAACCCGCTCTTCGGTGTACCGGACTGGGCATGGATGGTCCTCGGCCTCTGCCTCGTGCTTCTCTGCAATCTGGCACTCGGTGCAGACTCTGCGATTCAGCCGGGTACTGTCGTGTATTTCGTCGTGATGTTCACGGTCGGTCAGGAACGTGTCGTACCGTATACGATCGCACGTATCATCGATACCGGTGTCGGTGTCCTGATCGCGCTGGCGATCACCACCGTCCTTCCGACGAAGCGTGATCGTGAGAACGGTCTCTCCTTCCGGAGCGTCTGGACCCATACCGGACAGGCCTTCCAGTCCTATCTTCATAAGAATAAGAAGTTCCGCGAGCAGGAGCATGAGAACTTCGGTCGAAAAAAATGATCGTTAAATAAAAAGTGGCACTGCAGGCAAGATGGATCCTGTCTGTAGTGCCACTTTTCACTACGAGAATTATTTTTTCAGGAAGTTCACATTATATTCCTATCGTTTCATTTATGGAGTATTACTCTTTCTCCTAATTTCAATATATGAAATCTTTTTTCCGGAGCATATTCATCCATATATCTTGTGAAAAAAATAGGATCCTCACCGTTTTTCATTACCATATCGTAATGCATCGGGATATACAAATCCGCTTCTATTTGACTACAAAAGTAAGCTGCGTTTCTAGCATCCATATTTCCGACAATTCCGCGATTTATTCGTTCCAAATCTATTCCATTGATAGGGAAAAATGCAGCATCAAGAGCTCCTCGTTCTGTTACATCATTGATAAGTCTATTCGTAAGAAGCGTATCTCCAGAGTGATAAATTTGATATTTCCCAAAAGAAATATGATAGCCCAAAGTATAGTCATCTCCATTATCATCCGTTTTATACAGATCATGACAAGATGCGATTGGCGAAATGATAATACCATTATTCATCACAATATCCTCTTTTGTATTTGCTCCAATCAGAGTTTTTTCTGGAATCTTTGATTCCACACAGAATGCAACCACCGGCTTGGGTACAATTACTCGCATATTCGGCGAAGAAGTAAGCAATGGCGAAAGCGTCTCCAAATTAAGATGGTCCAAGTGATTATGCGTACATAAAAACAAATCAATACAATCCACCGCTGATGGCATAAATGGCGGCGCATAGTTTCTTCGGCTCATACCATCCTGATTTACCAAATCATTTAAAACAAGATCTATTGCAAATGTGACATCTCCCCACTTACCGATTATTCCCATCTGCCCAAGATACCAAAAGCAAAAAAAATCTCTGGAGAGCGATGTGTTTCTGATTTCATTTAATAATTCATTTCCCTGTTTGTACCACTTGTAATTCATAATTCGTCACCAATCTGTCAAAAAGCAGGAGAAAATAATCCTCCTGCTGATTAACGTACGCTTAAAGTGCTGATAATATATCCTCAATTAATTTCATTGTGGATTCTGCAACTTTATCAATCTGATCCGTATCATAAGAAACTGTTTCAACCGCATCTTGTAGAGCAGTTATGACTTCCGTATTGGTAGATGCTGTATTTTCATAAAGTCCCTGATGCTCAACCGCATAATCTGTAGCTTTGATAATTCTCTCATCAATCAGTCCCTTTTCAAGACAATATTCCTGAACCTTCTTATAAGTAGGAAGTCCACGACAATCCGAGAGTATTTCACCAGCACTTGTTTCCGTAAGAATGAAGTTCAAAAACTCAGCTGCGACTTCAGGATGTTCACTAGTCTTAGTTATCGCATACAGAGATGTTGGCTTAACGATAATCCCAGTGTCCTTTGCACCGTCCATAACAGGAAGTCCTGTGACAGTATATTCATCTGTCGAATCAGCGATGGCACCAGGCATGATGGAAGTCCACGTCAACTCTGTTGCCAGATTTCCATTTATCCAATTAGGGTTGGTCCAAACAGAATTCAAGAATGTATTTCCATCTGTTGCAGGAACGACTACATTTTCTTTATAGAGTGATGAAATATAACTTAGCCCATCTTTCAAATCATCCACTGTAAAGCCAGGCTTATTATCTTCTCCGATAAACAGCTTTCCAGTCTTCTGAACAATATAAGGCCTTAAGATAAACTCTACCATATCCACCTTATCTGCATTTAGAAAATACTTATTAGAGTCAGCCTCATGTACCTGCTTGCCAATTTCAACAACTTTATCCCATGTCCATGAAGTATCGAGATTGCACGGGATGTTAAGCTCATCAAGCTTCGTCTTATTAGCAAGGAAGATGCGTGCATTCATGCCTGCCGGCAATGTAATCAAAGTATCATTGTAGGTGCAATAATTTTTGATCATTCCCTCATCAAAACCGGTCATATCAAAATCATACTGACTGAGGTCTACGAAAAAATCACCATTTTCTACAAAATCTCCCATCCACGGTGTATTGAGCTGTACAATATCAGCACAGGTACCACTACTTAACTCAGTAGCTACTTTTTCACGTTCAGATTTTCCTCTGTACTCCGGTTCAATAGTAACGTTAGGATGTGCTTCTTCAAACAGTTTGATTGCTGCAATGGTCTTTTCATGACGTGCATCATTTCCCCACCAAGAAAATCTCAGCGTCACCTGTTCATTCGATTGCGCTTTCGTAGTTTCATCCGATGCTTGTGTCGCATTATCTGTTTTTGACGCTACCGCAGTCGTTTCTGTCGGAGCTGGTGATTCACTTCCGCATGCCACCAGGCCTGTCATCATAGCTCCAACAAGTGTCCATGCTAATACCTTTTTCATATTTACTCCTTCCTAGAGAAACATATCTTATAAATCAAATTATAGATATACCTCTGCTTTTTTACATTACCATCACATATTAAAGGGTATCATTTTTTACACAGTTAAACTTTTTCGAAATATCCCTGTTCCAAAATCACCTTATAATAGTGAAGCAGCGGAAGTAAGCTTTGGGCGCTCCTCTTTGGACCTGCAGGACAGTTATAAATAACCGTATAATAATCCTGCACATATTTCGAGAAATCGTAAATCGGAGGCAAGTTTTCCTCTGTCATCCACTGAAACATACCCTTTCCAATTTCAAGGTATTTCTTATTTCCTGTTAATTCAAATGCGATGACCAAGCTTTCCAACACCATGCCATTTGTGTTCAAAAACCGTATAGATGGATGAGTTTTATTTAAGAACATACCAATTCTCTGAACATAACAGTTTTCTATGATGTCATCCACCACTTTAATTAGGGTTTCCTTAATTTGTTCATCTTCACGATACTTATAGTACTGATACATACCTTCAATTCCTACATGCATCATAAACGGAACTCTATCTAGATAATTGTCCGGATACGGTGTCATCCAGCTCCCCTGCTTATCTGCCCAAGCGATATATAACTCTACAATCGGTCTGCACGCTTCCAACCACATATCATCATAAGTCTCTCTATACATTGCCATAAACGTACGCATCGCCCAACCGACTTCTCTCGGTTCCACGAGGCCAGCTTCATGATATAGTGGCAGTTTCATCAGCTCCAAGAGACCTTGAGATATAGATTCCGCTGCTTTTAGTCCTATGCTGTTACCCGTCATATGATAGTAATCCAGAAAACCTTCTACCCACTGATGGCTTGGCACAGCCTGACCGCTGATATGATTAACACTATGAGTATATAAGAGTCCTTGCTGATATGGTTGCTGGCAATAATGACAGAGATCCACATCATACCAGTGTTCCACCGCAGCCTTCATATAATCAAAATATCTACGATCTCCGGATCGTGAAAGCATGATCATAAAATTATGTGGCATATCATATTCATTATTGATCCAGATTAGATCATTCCCTGCTCTTCCTTGTTTGATATACTCCCATTCTGGTCCATCTCCGAAATTCAGGATGCCCAAACCTTTGGCACGAGAATCAACATATCGATACAAAAATCGTTCTACTTTATGATTATACTGATCATCCACATAATCATTAAAAATATTGGAAGCCATATAATCATCCACAGAAATAACCGGTAAAGCAGGCATTTCAAACTGTAACAACTGATCTACCAACATACGATCATCGATATCTTTTTCATGAAAAAACAAATGAATTCGTTGATTTCTTGCCACTCCCTGATAAACCTTCAACGGATGTCCTGATTCCGGAAGAATATCCAGCTTGATTCCATATTTACTTGTATGCAGTGCTTTCGGAAAATTCTGATATGCTTGGTAAATGCCCGCTGTAACACCGTAACTCTCATTTACCCATTCGCCAGCATATACACTGAACAGAACCTCTGGAAACATTTCGTTTCCTGTTTTTATAATCGTTTCCGCATCTATACAATTATCTATAGTTGAATAAGCATCCGCCTTTTCCTTATGAAAGTTAAAACTTGAAGTAAAGATACTGTGATGTACAGAATCAGATGAATCATCCGGTTTTATTTCCATATAGATCTTCGTAATTTCTTGAAATGGCTTATTCGTATCATATTTAAGTCCTGCCTGTTCATTATTGAGAACCATTTTTTTACGGCCATCTACGTTAGGATCGTCCTCCATATTGATAAAGCGGTAATCAATATTCACCCATGGTTTACCAGCCCAAACTGTAATTCTAAGCTCATAATTCATCCATGATTTATCTTTGCTAATATGTTTTCCTTCTGCTCCAAACACGGCTTTCACTGGTCCGAGTTCTTCTATCACCCAACCATTATCATCGATCTCAATTTCATATTGCTTTCCTTCCCGATCATAGATATATGGCCCTACAATTTCTGATGACTTAAACAAATGCTCTTTAGTCTGTAAATATTTAAATACCGATCGTGTCCCAGGCTCTGACAATTCAAATGATATACAACCATTAGATACAACAATGCTGCTTTTCGTATTTACAATTTTTATCTCATCGAAATCTAACGGAACTACGGACGACTCTGAATTTGAAGATAAAAAATAATCCGCAGATAAATTGGCAGGTAAATTATACAGCCCATGAAGTAACAGCCATTTTACCGATCCATCTTTCCATAAAGACATAACTCTTGGCTGTGATGGATAACTGTAATTTTGATCACATAATTTAAGCCTTGGTACATCTGCGGGATAAAGTTCCCCCTCTTTATACGGAATGCCGGTAGTGGCTGGTTCAAACTTTTTTTCATATCTTGATGCAATTTCAAAATGAAGTCTTTTGTCCATAAATTATCCTTTCACAGCTCCGGCACTAACACCCTCAACAAAATATTTCTGTGCGAAAAAGAATATGATGATACTAGGAAGAATACTAATTAGCGACATTGCCATCACATTGTTCCACTGAACCTGGGAAGCTGTATCTAATGAAGCTCTCAAGCCAAGCGAAACCGGGAATTTTTTTACGCTACTAATATAAATCAGTGAATTAAAGAAATCATTGTATGTCCACATGAACTGAAATAATCCTGCAGAAAACAGTGCTGGTTTCATTAGCGGAAGCAGAATCTTTATAAATAACTGGAAGGATGAACATCCGTCAATATAGGCAGCCTCATCCAGTTCTCTCGGGATTCCTCTAAGAAACTGAACAATCATAAAAATAAAGAAAGGAAAACATGCCAATAAAGCCGGCAAGTAAAATGGATAATACGTATTTAATACTCCGATTTTACTAAAAATTAAATATCGCGGAATGATAATAACGGAATTAGGAAGCATTAACGTCGAAAGCATCAATCCAAATAAGAGCTTCTTCCCAGGAAACCTGAATCTTGCAAATCCGAAAGCCACGATAGAGCAACTTGCAACTGTCAGCAGCACCGTAGGGACTACCATAAGGAAAGTATTTTTGAAATAAGTTGCAAATGTAATCTCTCCTACGCCTTTCCATCCAGCTTTAAAAGCATCTAGATTAAATTCGGACGGAAGTAGTTTTGTCGATCCTAAGATTTCTGCATTGCTTTTAAAACATGCGAATACCATCCAAACAAACGGAAAGAGAATAACAATACCTATAAAAAGCAAAACAATGTAGGCAACTATCTTATTATTTTCAAATCGTTTCATTAGAAATCTCCTTCATCCTGATAATATACCCATGCATCCGACGACTTAAAAATCAGACCTGTTAAAACCATAATGATTGCAAATAATACCCATGAAATCGCCGATGCATATCCCATTTTGAAGTTATTAAAAGCTTCAATGTATAACTTCATACCAATCAGATATGTCGATTTGAGAGGTCCTCCGTTGGTAATAACAAACGGAGAAGTAAAATTCTGTAATGCATTAATACTCTGCATGATCAAATTAAAAAAGATAATAGAGGTAATCATCGGTAGCGTAATGTAGAAAAATTTCTTTACAGAATTTGCACCGTCGATGCTTGCTGCCTCATATAGTTCTTGCGGAATCTGTTTGAGGGCTGCAAGAAAAAGCACCATAGAAGATCCAAACTGCCATACGGACAGAATACAGATAACCAGCATAGCCGTAAATCCATTTCCTAGCCAATTAACCGTAGGCAACCCAACAAGTTGCAAAATCTTGTTTATAATCCCATCTGACATAAACAATAGTTTCCATAATGCCGATACAGCAACAGATCCCCCCAAAATCGATGGAATGTAATACACTGTTCTAAATAAATTGATTACCTTTAATTTCATATTCAGGATAATGGCTATAAACAGTGCAAATATAAGCTTCGCCGGAACAGAAATCAAAGCATATTCAAATGTCACCAATATAGATTTTTTGAAATCAGGATCAACTGTAAACAGACGGATATAATTACTAAGCCCAACCCACTTTGGGGTACCTAATACCTTAAAGCTTGTAAAAGAATAGAATAAAGACGTCAAAAATGGATATAATTGCAAAGCGACGAAGCCTATAATCCATGGTGAGATATATAGAAGCCCTCTTAAATCCCTTCTTTTCCAATGATGTTTTTCTCTTTTCATAACGCCTCCATTTTACTAATTTATTATTGCCGTGTGGTATACTATACATATAATAAAATCTTACCTTGGATCTTGGAAGAACCCTCATATTGCAAAGGGTATCATTTCTTATCCAGTCATTTTGGAAGGACTCTTAAGAATGTACAAATTAATGATTGTAGACGATGAAGAAAACATACGATTCGGCCTCTCTACTGCTTATGGATGGGAAAAACTGGGATTTTCTGTTTCATATTTGGCAAAAAATGGCTATGATGCCATCGAATATCTTCAGAAGCATCCGGTCGATGTCATTCTAAGCGATATTAAAATGCCGATTTTAGATGGTTTGGAACTTGCAGCATTCTTGCAATCTAATTATCCAGAAATACTACTTGTACTACTCAGCGGGTTTGCCGAATTTGAATATGCCCAAAAAGCGCTGCGGTACGGCGTAAAGGATTATCTTCTGAAACCAATTCAGTATGATAATCTGTTGGATACATTTCAGAAGATTCAAGACCATCTCAATGAAAAAAGAGGCCTAAAAAAAATAGATGACTTAGCGCCAGGATATTATGAGCAAATCATTGAATCTGTCCTCCGTTACATTGAAACTGATTACAAAAATGCGACCTTGGAAAAAGCTGCATTACAAGTCTCTATCAGCCCGAACTATTTATCCAGAATATTTAAAAAGAAGCGAAATATAAACTTTAGTGATTATCTTCTTAATCGAAAAATGGAAAAAGCAGCTGAGCTACTGCAGGATATCTCTAAAAAGATATATGAGGTTGCTGATGAAGTCGGATACGATAATCCTAAAAATTTTTCACGTGCCTTTAAGCAATATACAGGAAAAACACCGCTGGAATTTCGCGAGAAAGATATGAAACCATGAAGATTAAGTTTTTTCTCCTAAAATTCATCAATTTGCTTTTGATCATGTTACTCCCTACTTGCTTTGTCGGTGGTGTCTCTATGCTATACATTTCAAAGCAGGCAAATAAGGAAGTTCAGCAAAAAACAGTCCATCTTGAACATCTAATCGACCAAACAATCATCGACTTGACTGATTCACTCAAAGCCATAAAAAACTCTCTGAATTCAGATACCTATTTCCATATCAATCTTCATAATGTAATTTCCACACAGATTGATCCTGATATCAGAGATCTCCAGAAACTCAATGATTCTCTGCATACAGCTTACTATATGCAATATAGTCATCAGTATATAAAGTCCCTTTATATTACGACGCTCGGAAGCCGGTATTATATCTGCAACGGAGAATGTTTAGCATTTGAAGATGCTAAAGACGGTAGTTGGATGAACCACTATGTAAGTAACCGTCAGAAAATCACTTTTGTGCCCAGAAAAATCCCTTCAGATAAGCTGGATAGTGCAGCTACCAATGTCGTAACTGTTTATCAGCCGTTGAAATACCAAGAAATTATGGCATCCAATATTTCCCAAGCTTTCTATGACAAATGGCTTGACTCTATCACCAACTATGGTGGTCAAATTCTGGTAATCACCGATACCAATGGACATATCCTCTTTCAAAATCATAATGCTCTAAATCTCCCGGAAAAATGTTTAACCCCAAACGGATATCTCCTAGAATATGATGCATCATTCGCTCCAAAAGCATCAGGTTATCTAGTCAGCAGCAATATTATATCTGGAAGCTATGGCATGAAGTACTACAGCTTCACACCAGTCGCGGAGATTTATAGCACGAAAAACCGTCTATTAGTGATAACCTTTGCATGCATTGCATTAAGCATTATTCTCTCATCTATAATTGCATACATGTACACACTAAGAGATTACAAACATTTACAGGCCATACTAGATACCTTCGAGCAGGCAGAGAAAGGCATTTACACAAAGACTGATATAAAAACTACACTTAGTTATGACCCCTATTTTGGAATCATTCAGAATATCATCAATCTGTTTATTTCCAAAACATATTTATCCGCCCAGTTGGATGCCAAAAAGTATGCACTTTCTACGGCACAATTAACAGCATTGCAGTACCAGCTTAATCCACACTTTTTATTTAACACATTTCAAAGCATAGACCTTGAAATCTTAAAAATCACGCACAAGCCTACCACTGCAAATTATATGATTGAAGATTTATCATATTTGCTGCGATATACACTAACTAATCCAAATAGTAATGTAAGTGTGTCAGAAGAAATCGAAGCTACAAGAAAATATATCCACCTTCAGAAATTACGGCTTGGTGACTCCTTCCAAGTAATCTGGGATTATGATGAAGAGGTTATCGAAAACTATAAGGTTCCAAAATTACTTTTACAGCCACTCATCGAAAACTCAATCACACACAAGAAACACACAACCACAAGCAAATGTCTAATCCGAATTTCTTTCACAGTGGATAGTCAAGAGTTATCTATAAAATTGACAGACAATGCCGGCGGTATGACACCAACACAACTAGCATCTGTAAAAGCTTCTTTACAAAGTGAAAACATTGATTCTTCTGGCAGCCATATCGGACTAAAAAACATCGCCCAGCGCATCCGCCTAGTCTTCCCTCATGGAAACTTGAAAATATGGAGCAAGCAGAATCTAGGAAGCGTGATTATTATTTCCGGAATCGAAAAGAATGCAGAATAGAAAGACGAGAAGCACTGTTTTTGTACCAGTTCAGTCATGGTCATCATCGGCATTTACTATAATTACAGGTGGCTGACAACAGTTTTGAATCATAACAGTTATATTCTCTTCCGATGAACTATATCATGCCATCCGTTTCAATGTGTTTAAAAAAGCACTATGAGCATGCCAGAGTCCGAAAGGAGCTCCTATGCCTATGGTGCTTTTTTGTTTCATGATCTCTCATCGTTCTTATGTGCCTGCATGTACTACGGGTCCATCTCTTCGGCAATCAGCTTCCGGAGCCGTGCTTTTTCGTCCTCGCCACCGAAGATGGCGTCGGCTGCATTGAGCAGAAGCTGCTTTTCCTCGGCTGCGGTCAGGCCGATGGCCTGCTCGAGCTTCGCGAACTCCTTCGACTCCGTGGTATCGGAGACGGTCATGTTGTCGGTGTTGACCGTGGCCTTCACGCCGGCTTCAAGCAGCGCACGGATCGGATAATGTGCCATGTCCGGAAACATCTTCGTGTTGAGATTCGAGGTCGGGCAGCACTCCAGCGGGATCTGCTTTTCGGCGAGTTCCTTCACCAGTGCGGCATCCTCGAGCGCGCGGACACCATGGCCGATCCGGCGGGCACCGAACCTAAGCGCGGTGCGGATGGAGTCCGGTCCGTCGGCTTCCCCGGCGTGGATCGTAAACGGTACCTCGAGCTCTCGAGCCAGTGCGAAGACATCCTCGAAGTCCCGCGTCGGGAACAGTGCCTCTGCACCTGCAAGATCAAGCGCCACCACGCCCTTTCCGAGGTACTTCGCGGCCACTCGAACGGTCTCCAGATTTGCTTCCTCATTACCAGCGCCACGCATCGCACAGAGGATGAGGCCGGCATGAAGCTCCGGTGCCGTCTCCGCGCAGGTACAGCTGTACTGCTCCTTCTCGAAGCGACGAAGCCCCGCCACCGCCGCCTCGACCACGACCGCCTGCGTAAGCCCCTGCTGACAGTGGAACTGCGGCGCGAAACGGATCTCCGTATACACCAGGCCCTCCGCGCGCTGCACGGTCAGAAGATCATATACGATCTGTTCAATGTTTCCTGCGCGCTGCATGAGCTGAAGCGGGAAGTCAAACTTCTCCAGATATTCATTGAGATCCCGGCAGTCCTCCGGTACGGAGAGCAGCGGATAGAGCTCCGCATCCGTCTTCACCGGCATTCCTTCCTTTTTCATCAGTTTGTGGACGGTTTCGTACGGAAGCGAACCATCCAGATGGACATGTAAATCAATCAGTCGTTTCATCGTCTCACCCACTTCTACATATTCAGCAAATCAGAATGGCTTCCTGTATCTACTAAAGTTAATGTGAGAATATCATTTTCAATCAGATAGATCAGTAGCCAATCCGGCTGTATATGACATTCACGGAATCCTTTAAATTTTCCTTTTAATTCATGATCGCGGTATCTTTCTTCTAATACTTGACCCTGACGTAAAGCATCGATGACATCATCAAGGAGTGTTAAATCCTTTCCGCGTTTTTTCATCAGCTTATAACTTTTCTTATAAGCTGTAGTAAATCTAATCTCTAACACTTAGTCTTCCAGTGCTTTTTTCAATGCTTCCATGCTGGTATATCCCGGTGTATCAGGATCACGGGAAATACGTTTTGCTTCTGCCATAGCGTCAAGTACAGCCTGAGAATACTGTGGCACCTCAATAGTAAACGGAATTCCACCTCTCAGAATACACTGCTTCAGAAAAATATTAACTGCACTGGACATATCCATCCCAAGGGTTCCGAATAGTTCATTTGCCTGCTTTTTCACTTCTGTATCAATGCGAATTTGTGTAGGAACTGTAGCCATAATGTCATCTCCTTTCACCTAAATAATACTACTTTTGCAATACATCGTCAACTTTTTGAACAGATGCAGGCGACATTCGACATGATTCGGTGATTTACGATTTTGTGTATATGAAAGTTGTGCTCGAAGCCGGACTCAGAAGAGAAACTATACACGGAAGGACTTTTTCAGAAATCGTGTCAATGAAAATTACGCTCTGAAACCGGATTCAGGAGAAAAACTATACACGGAAGGACTTTTTCGAGAATCATGTCTATAAAAATCGAAATCAGACGCTGATTATCGCTGTCAATCGCCGATTAAATATACACGATTTCAGAATGAGAACGTCCGCGTCTATTTTACCTGTCGATTTTCGATTTCAGGCAGCAAATCCATATACACGATTTTCGAAAAAAGTATCGCGTGTCCAGTCGTTACTGTTCAAACATAGTTGAGTCAAGGCGTGGCTCGTTCGCCGAGCCACGAATGAACTGTGACGACTATCTTATATTATTCAAGGTATTCATCATTTCGCGAGCCACGCCGCGATGTCCTGCAGGTGACGGGTATCGAGGTGATGCGGGCCGTCTTCGATGTCCTGCTGCACGTGTTCTGCGATCCCGGTCACCGCATAGTTCGCACGGATGATGTCGACCTGTTCCTGGACGTTTGCGAGGCCGCGCGTACCGGCGAGGCGGTCTTCCCGGCAGGACTGGATCATCAGCCGACGCGGGGCGATCAGGCTCGCGATATCCCCCATGTCGAAGTGCTCCATGAGATGCGGCACGTAATTGCAGGAGCAGTTCCGGTTCATCTGGAGAAGCGAATCGCGGAAGCCATACATATAGCCAGAAAGAAAGCTAGCATGGATACGCTCATCCAGGGCACTGAAGTAGAGACTCTGCATCGCACCGCCCGAGAAGCCGAAGGCGATGATGCGCTCCGGATTCCAGCACGGGGCTTCCGAATCCGTATGTGCACCATCTGTAAGATGCCGCAGCTTCCCGCCCTTCGTCATCGTATATTCCTGCAGGAAATCCACACATCGCATGAGGTCCCAGCTGAGCATACCGAGCACCGGGATGCCGATCGGTTCGCCCATATGCGCGAGCCAGTAGCAGTCACCCTTCATCGCAAGTGGAAGCTCTTTCGTATCCTCCAGAAGTTCCCGACGCTCTCCGAAGCCACGAACATCCGGGCAGAAGGTGACGTAACCGAGGCGTGCGAGCTGCCAGCCGAAGTCATAATTATATTTCTCGATACACTCTTCGACCGCACGAATTCCTCTCACCCCCGCCACGGAGTACTTCCCACCGCCGTTATGCCCCGGCGGACACAGGAAGACCGGCGTGTCGGCACCGGCGGATGTCGGCACAAGAAGATACGCCGACAGTGTTATATCTGGTTCTGTGCGCAGGAGGACATGATAGCGTAAAATCGCATCGTATTGTGCCCCTGCCTCCTCATTTTCTGTTCGCACGGAAGCCTCCGTACGTTCGGCCTGTGCCTCATCCCGGCCATCGGCACGCTTCGGAGACAGAAGCACCACTTCATCTATTTTCGGCTCGAGTGCGCAGCTGTCCATCTTATCCATTCCGAGCAGCTTCCACAGTGTCTCTCGACTCCGCATCTGCCAGATCCTGAACTCCTCACTCGTCTTCCCACGGAAATCATCCTTCCGCCCATAGCGCGCATACTTTTGAAGCATCGACGGCAGCGTCGGATAGATGTTCGAAATTTCCGGCAGCTCTCTCACCTTCTCTTGTGTTTTCTTCCTCTTCTGATCTGAACTTTCATGAGCACAACGTTTCTTCATATTCTCTGGCATTCTCACATTCCTTTCGTACACAACTCAACAACCACCTGTGAATCATACATGCACCATATGTTCATTTCGAGTTCCTTCACTCGATGGCCTCTGCACGCACTTATTCTCTACGGTACAGCATGTTGCATTGAATTATGATAAAGACCCTGTGAACGAACGTCACAGGGTCTACATAAATTTCAGCGATTAATCATCATTGACATTCTCTGTGTTGACAGCGGATGCGGCGGCCTTCGCGGCCTTTTTCTTCTTCAGAGCTTCTGCGATATACGGCCAAGCCACTGAGAATACCGCGAGGAGCAGGAAGATGAGGGAGAGCGGTCTCGTCACGAATGGAAGGTAGCTTCCATGTGCGAAGCTGACGCCCTTACGGAAGTAACCCTCGAGGTCATCTGAAAGGATGAACGCCAGTACCAGCGGGCTCAGGGAAATGCCGGCCATATTCAGGAAGATGGCGAGGAAGCACCAGAGCAGCATGATCAGGATGTTGAACTCGGTGTTCGACACACCGAACGCGCCGATATAGCAGATCGTCAGAATCACGCTGTACAGGAAGTGGTATGGAATCCGAAGAATCAGCGGGAGATATCTCTTAAAGACGATCTCGAGGATGAAGGTTACGATCGCACTGACGAGCACGCAGGCGAACATCAGATAGCAGAGATCCGGCTGCTGTGTCATGAAGAGCGGACCTGCCTGGAGGCCATGGATCGTGAGGCCGGCGATGAGCATCGCAGTGATACCGTCACCCGGGATACCGAGGGCCATCATCGGAATCATCGCACCACCGAGGGAAGCGTTATTCGATACCTCGGAGGCCCAGACACCGTCATCGGCGCCCTGACCGAACTCCTCCGGATGCTTGCTGGCCTGCTGTGCCTGACCGTAAGCCACCATGTTCGAGATACCGGAGCCCATGCCCGGCAGGAAGCCGATCCAGAGACCGATGAAGAAGGAACGGATGATGGTCGGAATATGCGCCACGATGTCCTTCATCGTGATGCCGAAGCCGTGAAGATCCGACTTCTTCACCTCCGGAAGCTTACCCTGTCCCTTTGCATAGTCGATGATGATACGGCAGAGTGCGAACATACCGAGCATCTGGCAGACGGTAGAGAGTCCGGAATCCAGGAAGTGATTACCGAAGGTATAACGTGAAACACCCGTGATCGGGTCGAGGCCGACGCAGCCGAGGAAGAGACCGATACCAGCGGCCATGATGCCCTTCCAGATATTGCCCTTCGAGAGCGCAGCGACCAAGGTGATTGCACAGAAGCAGAGGGAGAAGTACTCCCACGGTCCGAGCATCAGCGCGAGGTCCGCGATCAGCGGAGCCACGACGGTCGCGATGAGCACCGACGCAACGGTGCCAATGAAGGAGGCCGTCATACCGATGGCCAGCGCGCGGGACGCCTTTCCCTTCAGGGTCATCGGGTAGCCGTCGAAGCAGGTGGCGATCGACGAGCTGGAACCCGGAATACCGATGAGGACCGCTGAAATGAAGGTTCCAGATACACCGCCGATCCACATCGCAAGCAGCACGATGAAGGAGGTGGTAGTCGAAAGACCAAAGGTCACCGGAAGAAGCAGGGAGATACCGAGGGTCGCACTGAGACCCGGAATCGCGCCGAAGATGATACCGACGATGACAACACCTGCAATCAGGAGCAGATTCAGTGGCTGCAGACAGGTTGCAAGCCCGGCAAGATAAAATGACATAATCTCTTCTCCTCCTTAGTTAAATAAAATTCCGGATGGAAGCTTGATCTGGAAACCGATCACAAACATACCATACAGGAACGCGGTGACGGCGATACTGATCAGTGCCGCCTGCCAGCAGGTGACCTTCTCATCCTCCTTCAGCATGTTGACGAACGCAAACATGGCGAAAGGTGTGGTGGCGAGAAATCCGAACAGTGTCAGCAGGATGCCATAGATGCACAGCAGTGCATAGGCAAAAACCAGCTTCTTCACACCGCCCTCCGGAAAGTACGGCTTCTCTTCTTTTTTATCGCGAAGACCATTGCTCAGAAGCATGATGGAACTCACGAGGATCAGGATGAGACCGACGGTCGGCATTAGTCTTGGGCCCGGCTCGATCAGGTTCGGCACCTGACGCATGGACTGCATGATGATAAAGCAGATGATCACCGCGATGATGCCCACGATGCCGGTGATCGTATTTCTCTTACATTTCATGATAACCTCTTTAAATTATTTGAGCGATCCAGCCGAAGCGATATTCTGCCTCGGCTGGATATTTCTTTCACCGCACCGTATCATGAAAACATGATCGGGCCGGATGAAAAAAGTTTCATTATGAAGTGATTAGTCATTTACCTTCTTGCCAAGGAACTCACCGACCTCTACCTCTGAAGCATACTCTGCATCACGGATGGCGATGGAATCCTCTACATTATGCCACTCCGGAATGTGACCCACTGAACGAAGGCCTGCATTGCAGTCCGCGTTGCTCTCCAGTACGGACATGGCTGCATTGATCTTCTGAACCTATGCCTCGTCCATACCTGCCGGACCGTATACATAGTGCTTTACGTTCCAGAAGAGATCCTGATGGCCCTGCTCCTGTAAGGTCTTATACTGATCACCGAGGGAAGCATCGTAGTCTGCGATGGTAAGACCATCACCGGCAATGGTTCCAAGCACCTTCAGCTTGCCTGCCTTCTCATACTCCTGCGCATTACCGATGCCGACGAAGCCGAGGTCAATGAAGCCGCCCGCGAGGTTGGTGAGACGATCCGACTCAGAGGAAGCCTCTACGGCGTTCAGCTGGATGCCCTCCGACTGCTGCAGCTTACCAAACTGGAAGGTATTGTTTCCGGAAGATGGCATGCCGGCATTGAGCTTGCCCGGATTCTGCTTTGCATACTCGATCATCTCATCGAAGGTGTCGTATGGCGCATTGACCGGCGCACAGAGTGCGGAGAAGCCGTTGTCATCGAGGGCAGCAATCAGAGTGAGATCGGTCTTCGGATTCACCTCTGCATTGCCCGTAATCCACTGGATGTTGAGGGCACCAGTTGCCAGCATGATGGTCGAGCCATCCGGCTGTGCATTTGCGACGGTCTGATGACCGACGGTGTTGGAATCATAGTTGGTTACGGTGTTGGTGATTCCGAGCTCCTTCGTCATCGCCTCCGAGAGATAACGGGTAGCGAGGTCGGATCCGCCACCGGCCTTACCAGCGACCACCCAGGTGATGGTTCCCTTCGGGAAGCCGTAGTTGTCAGCGGCTGCTGTATCGATGTCTGCCTGTGCAGCAGTCTCTACATCGGCTACGGAAGCGGCAGGAGCAGCGGCTGTTTCCGTAGATGCTGCCTCAGCAGCCTTTGTCGTCTCTGCTGCCTTCGTCTCTGTAGCAGGCGCAGCTGTGGTGCTGGTCGTGCTGCTGGATCCGCAGCCGGTCGCGATGGCCATCGTAGCGGCCAGTGCAATCGCAAAAAGTCTCTTTTTCATGTTTTTTCCTCCTTATATACAGGACACATGTCCTTACAAAACGTTTTCATATGATTTTCACGCATCACATACGATGAGGATTCTACAGGATGCTTCGTGATACGTCTAAGCGAAGATTTTTATCTGTCTTTTCGAAAAATCCAATCAGGCCTTCGGCGGCAGATAGATGGTTCTGGATTCCAGTGCATCCATCGCTTCGATCTTCTCGAGGTTCATGCGAACCGGGATGCCCGGGATATCGGTGCGAACGAAGCACTTGCCGTCACGGATCTCCGGAATGTTCAGCATCAGCTCATGTACCGGCTCTGAGATCGGTGCATGGAACTCGATGCGTTCATTCTCCGCATAGAGACATCCGAAGGAAGCATTGTACGCGGTTCTTCCACCGGACTGGAACTCCTTGCCGGCGGCTCTCGCCATGTCGCGGATCTTCAGGAGATCATCGATGCGGGTCATACGGCCGAGAGACGGCTGCACGATGTCGACGCCCTTCTCGAGGTACATCTCATACATGTAGGAGATACGCATGGACTCGCCGGCAGAAATCTTCTGCTTGACGCCCATCTCCTTCATCTTCTGGATGCCGTTAAAATCAGCGGAGTGAATCGGCTCCTCGAACCAGGCGATGTTGTACGGCTCCGCCATCTTCGCGAACTTTACAGCCTCTTCGACGGTCCAGCGCTGATTTGCATCGACCGCGACACCGATCTCGTCACCGACGGCGACGCGTACCTTCTCGATACGGCGGAGATCACGCTCCATGTTCTGGCCCATGTCACTGCCGATCTTGAACTTGACGGTCGTGAAGCCCTCGGATACGTAGCGGCACATCTCCTCGACGAGCTCCTCATCGGAAAGAAGAATCGATCCGCCGCCCTTATAAGCTGCTGCCCAGTCCTTCTCGGCACCAAGGAAGCGGTGAATCGGCTTTCCGGCTCTCTGTGCCAGGATATCCAGCATCAGAAGATCCACGGTGCCGACATTGACCGCAGCTGCGGACTGGAAGCCGGAATTTCTGGATTTCCAGTAGAGACTCTCACGCCACTCGTTGTAGCTCTTCGTCTCACCGTTCAGAATCTGCGGAAGCATATCCCTGACGAAGGCTCTCGTCACGGTATAGTGTGCGGTCATGCCCGTGTCATCCGAAAGCTCGAGGTAGCCCTGCTCCGGGATAAACTGACCGAAACCGGCAGTACCATCCTTAAATGGCTTCGGAAGCGGAATCGGGCGGAAGTTGTAGAAGACAGCCTTTGTAAATCTGATCTTATCTTCAAAGTTGAAAGAGTTCATGTTTCTCTCCTTTGTTGTCATTTTCACATCTGTTGTCGTCAATATATAAGAAGCGCGCCCAAGAATCGCCTTAAAAATGCACAATTTTTCTGCAGAATATGTGCACATCGCACAAGTATTTCATAACGTTATTTTTTCGTCAATCCATCATTTCAAAAGTATTGCAATTTGAAATGGATGCATTACACTATGGATATATGCTGATTTTGTTTTTCAGAAGAAATATGAAATACTTGAACGGTCAGAAATAAACACGGAGAGAACAGTGTAGATTTCGTATTTACATGGCTCTATGATTTTCTGCGGACAACCTGCACTATTTGTATTTTCTGATTCTATGTAGAAAGGGATCTGAACTTTATGAATTTCAAGCCGAGTGACATCGTCCTGCTGCACGGCGATCCTGCCGTCGCTACCTTTGATATGCTCGAGCATCTCTTCGTCGATCTGAAGCCAGAGCTGGAGAAGGCGAAGCTCTATGCCCGCTCCTCCAGCCCGGTGCTGATCGAAGCCTCCGCCGGTCCGGAGCTCGAGATGATCGGACAGGCGATCCATAACGGAAGTGATCGGAAGGGAAAGTCCTATGCGGTGATCTCGCTGTCCGGTCTGACCAACGAGGACCAGAAACGTATCCTTTTCGGCGACCCGCGCATGGGCCGGGAGGGTGCCCTCATGGACTGTAACCATGGCACACTGATGATCCAGGGCGTCGATAAGCTGACACTCCCGATGCAGTCGCAGCTTGCACGCGTCATTCGGACGAAGCGCGTCGCCAGCCAGACGAATTTCGCGCAGTACCGCTATATCGATGTCCGCATCATCGGCACAACCTCGAAGAATCTCACCGAGCTCCGAAATCAGTTCCTCTTCCGCTCGGACCTGCTCTTCACCTTCCGTGCCCTGCGCCTCCGCATCCCGAAGCTGAAGAAACGCCCGCGCGATGTCGAGAATATGCTGGATTTTTATTTCAATGACTACAACCGGGAGTATGAGATGCATCATGCGCTCACCGCACATGCCCGGGAGACCATCATCCACTACCCGTGGGACAGCAACATCATGCAGCTGAGCGCCTTCTGTGAGCGTCTCGTGCTGACCGCCCCGGACGTCGTGATTCACACCGGCTATGTACAGTCGCTGCTCGCCGAGCTCTATGAGCAGGATTCGGCGATCTATGTCACCGAAAGCCCGGCACCGGCACAGGCATCGTCATCACAGGAATCACCGGCCCTTCGCCGCATCCTGAACCATGCAACGCTTTCCGACGTGGACAGCATGCCGTCCTCACGACCGAACACATCCGCCGCCTCCATGCACGCGGAAACGGCCACCCCATCTGCGCTCCTTCCGCACATCCCCGAAAGCAACGACATCTACCGCGATCTCCTTGTGGCCTGCCTTCAAAAAAACAACGGAAACCGGAAACTCACTGCGCAGGAGCTCGGCATCAGCACCACTACCCTCTGGCGAAAAATTCGCTACTACCACCTCGAGTGAAAGAGAAAGGGCCCCGGAAGTTAACCTTCCGGGGCCTTGATTAAACGGTTATGCCTTTTCGTCCTTATGCGCCTGCATGTACTGGTCCATCTCCTCGGCGATCATCTTCGATACGTGAACGGCATCGACGACGGTCTTCGCACCGGTGACGACGTCGCCGGAAGCGAAAACGCCCGGCATGGTGGTTTCACCCTCTGCATCGGTCGCGAGGGTACCACGCTCGTTCAGCTTGAGGCCGGAGTTGTGCTCGACGAGACGGTGCTTCGGCACCTGGGAAACGGCGATGACGACGGAATCACACGGAACGAAGTGTTCCGTTCCCGGCTTCGTCACAACCTTGCCGTCCTCCTGCACCTCTGTCTCGGAGAGCATCACGCCATCATCCTTGATGGCCGTAGCGGTCTCGTGGAATTCGAACTGCACGCCATCAAGCTTCGCAAACTCGAACTCATCCGGAGACGCCGTCACCTTATCACGACGCTCATATACCGTTACATTCTTCACGCCCTGGCGGATCGCGGTACGTGCGACATCCATCGCCGAGTTTCCGGAGCCGAAGATAGCTACGGACTGACCGAGGTCGACGGACTCCGGGTTATTGAGATAGTTGATTGCGTAATGAACATTGCCGAAGGTCTCGCCCGGAATCAGCATACGACGCGGACGCCATGCACCGGTACCGATGAAGATGGAGCGATAGCCATCGTGGAAAAGATCCTCGAGGGTGATGTTTCCACCGATGGTGAAGTTCGGGCGGAAGAGGATGCCCATTTCACGCATCTTCGTGTAGTAGCGGTCGAGGATGCTGTGCGGCAGACGGAACTCCGGGATACCATAGCGCATGATGCCGCCGATCTTGTCACGGCTCTCGAAGACGGTGATCTTATAGCCCTTGCTTGCGAGCAGGATCGCGATGGTAATGCCGGCCGGACCTGCACCGATGACCGCTGCCTTCATGCCGTTCGGCTCCGCCATCTTTACCTTGATCCGCTCGAAGCAGGAATCGGAAATATAGTTCTCGATGGAGGAAATATGAACCGGGGAGCCCTTGATACCGCGAACACAGTGACCCTCGCACTGCTTGCCATGGTTACATACGAGTGAGCATACGACGGAAAGCGGATTGTTTGCGAACAGCATCGCTGCCGCAGTCTCGAGCTCATTTTCCTTAAAAAGACGGATCATCTCCGGAATATTCGTATTGATCGGACAGCCCTTCCGGCACTGCGGATTCTTACACTGCAGACAACGATTGGCTTCCTCTAAAACATGAATAGGCATCTTGTATCCTCCCCTGATATCGAATCATTTAAGCATTTTTCAAACTCAACATGTTCCATCCTAATACAGGATTTTACGAATGTCATGCGTTAAATACATAACTTATATGTCAAGAAAAGAACGTTAAAATCCTGACTTCTGCGTTAATTTTATAACCTGTACCTGAATCGAATTTCAGCGCAGATCATCATCAAAAATTGATCTGCGCTGATAAAAAAAGCGATTATTTTGTGTTCATCTTCATGCCGGTCTGGATAAAACGGAACATACGGATCGCGCCCTTATAGTAGAGCTCGACTGCATTGTCCAGTGCATCCTTCAGTGGCATCGGGCCGTCGACGGTGGTCATAATCGAGCTGATGCCATGGGCATAGATCTTCTCATAATCCGGGCCGAGTCCACCGCAGAGGGCCGCTACCGGTACCTGATGCTTCGCACTGCGGTCGCCGACGCCCTGCATCACCTTGCCGAAGCAGGACTGCCAGTCGGTTCTTCCCTCGCCGGTCACGACGAGATCGACACCCTCGAGGCGTGCATCGAAGTCGATGAGATCGAGCACGGTCTCGATACCAGACTTCATCTCTGCGTGCAGGAAGACCTTCAGTGCCGCGCCGAGTCCGCCGGCTGCACCGCTGCCCTGGATCTCATCCGGGTTCACGCCGAACTCACGGATGATCACATCGCGGTAGTTCTGCATGCCCTTCTCGAGACGGTCGAGAATCTCCGGTGTGCCGCCCTTCTGCTTTCCGAAGGTATAGGTCGCACCATCCGGTCCACAGAGCGGGTTCGTCACATCACACATGACGGTGAAATGCGCCTTCTGTACCGCCGGATCAAGGCCACTCATATCGATGTGGGCCACCTTCTCGAGGTCCTCGCCACGGCCTTCCAGCACATTTCCATCCTGATCGAGGAAACGGATGCCGAGGGCGGAGGCGAAGCCCATGCCGCCATCATTGGTCGCCGATCCTCCGATCGCGATGGCGATCTCCGTGTAGCCGGCATCGAGCGCCGCCTTCAGCAGCTCACCGGTGCCATAGGTGGTGGTGTTCAGCGGGTTTCGCTTCTCCTCCGGCACCATCGGAAGTCCGGATGCCGCTGCCATCTCGAGGATCGCCTCGCTTTCGGACAGCCGACCATAGAAGCCCTGCTCCATCTCCATCAGCGGGCCGTGCACCGGCACCGTGACGATCTCTCCACTTCTCGCCTTTACAACGGCATCGGTCGTACCCTCGCCGCCGTCCGCGACCGGCACGCCACTGGTCTCACAGCTACCGAAAACCTCCTGTGCTGCCTTCGTGAGGAGCTCGATGGTCTGGTCGCTCGAGAGGGTTCCCTTAAAGGAATCCGAAGCAAAAAGTAATTTCATGTTATACCTCCTGCTGCCTTCCGGCAGTCATTATATGATCATTTTCACTGCGATAAGCGGCAGAACGAGACCTCTTCCGCACTATCTGCGCATCATCGTGCAATTTCACCACTTAACTGAAATCAAAGAGATTGAGCCCCGTCCCCGTGATCTCATCCTTCTTCCGGCCGACCTGTCCGTCGATGACCGTGAGGAAGATCTCCGCCGTTCCACCGATGCGCACGGACTTCAGATGTCCGCCGAAGGCGTGTCCATCCACATCCGCGACCGTGATATGCACATGGAGATACGGCTTTCCGTCCATCTCCGTGACACTGCCGATGATGGATGTGATTTCGAGCGGCTGATCCAGCACGGTCTCCGTGAATTTCTGTGCCTCCACATCGTAGAGCCCCATCACGAGATGATCGGCTGCCCCGAGTCCGCTGATGGACGCGAGACGGATCTGCTCCTTCTCGCAGAGGGTGACGATCTCCGTCATGACCTCCTCATCGCGATCCACACGTAACACGATCTGATTTCCAAATCTTCTGTAATCCATCCTGTCCTCCTCTGAATCCTCGATTCACTTCACTATCTTCACGCAGGTCCGAAGGACCCGGCGTCATCTATCCTGTTTGTTTTACACCCGCATCGGTTTGCCGTGCCATCTCAGATGATCTGATACTGCCGTAGCTTTCGCCACAGCGTCGTCTTACTGATCCCAAGCTTCTCCGCGGCCTTCTCCCGGCTGCCCATGCACTCGGCGAGCACCCGCACGATGCGCTCGCGCTCCACCGCCTGCACGGATAGGAGCGGCGCATGGCCTGCACGATCTGCTCCCACATCAGAACACGATGCATCGCTTTCTGCCGTTCCCCCGACCAACTTTTGGTCCGATCCGTCTCCGTCGGCCAATGCTTCTGGCCCGTAGATCGTCGCATACAGCTTCGTGATGTCATCCGGACGGATGCTTCGATGATCCGCCGTGATGACGAGCCGCTCGAGAAAGCTCTCCAGCTGTATACGTCCGCCATCCCATCTGAGTCCGGCGATCGTTTTCATCGCGTCCTTCGTCAGCACATGGTAACGCCCATACTGCTCCGCGAGGCGCCGCATATAGATGTCCGCAAGGAACGGAATCTCCTCCGGTGTGTCCATGAGCATCGGTATGCGGATTGCAAACGCGATCAGGCGCTCATAGAGCTCCGGCAGCAAATACGGCCGCAGGTCCGTCTTTTTCGTCACGACGATGACGTTCCGAAACATCAGGATCTCCAGCAGCTTCTTCTGCGAGCGCAGATCGAGATGCTCGATGAAGTTGATCTGAAGGGTGCTCTTCGCGGCATCGTTCATCTTTCCGAGTCGCCCGAACAGCGCCTCATAGGCGGACTCCCCGGCGATGCAGTCGTACTCCACGAGCTTCTCCTGCGAATGCTTCGACTTGTTGTGCATGGCGTTTGCAAAGGCACGGTAGAGCCGTCCCACCGGCTCGATCAGGAGCTTCGGGCAGTCTGTCGCCGCCAGCTGCTCCGCCAGCGTCACTGCCGCCTGCATGCGCGCACTGTTGTATGGGAAATTCACGAAGGACGGAGCCTTTCCACCCGTCTCCGGCTTCCGGTATTTCGCCTCCGGAAGCCTGCCGTTCCCATCGAAGGTTGCGGCGAGCTGAAAAGCCTCCTTGATCGCTGCCTCGACGGCATCCTCCGTATTCGTGATAAAAATCGATGGAATCCCTGCATCATCCGCGACGGTCAGCACCGTCTGTCCCCCGATGATGAGATCCACCTTATCTTCGATCGCCTGCAGGGCTGCCGGTCGCAGCAGCTCCGGGTTCTGCACGAAGTACTCATGGAGATGCACCCCGCACTGCTCATCGAGCCCGGACATGTCACAGGCCATGTTCTTAAAGGTCACGATCGCGATATGCGGATGCGACTTATGCACGACCCTCTTCGCACGCTCGAGCATGTCGATCACACCCTGCCTGCTCAGCACGATCTCCACCACCGGGATGTCCGTATACTGCTTGATGATCGTCGCCTGCAGACCACGCGCGATGATGATATCGGCCCCCTGATTGATGGCCTGCCGCGCCTCCATCACCGCCCGCTCCGACTCGATGACCTTCATCAGAAACAGACGCTTCTGCTGCTCCTGCAGCACATCATGCGTCAGACGAAAAAGCTCATCATTCGGAACCAGCAGTGCGATATTGGCCATAGCGTTCTCCATTTCAATTTGATTCAATATATTCCATTATATCAAACTGCCGGCCATAATGTAAGAAAACGGAGCAGTGCCCTGTCCGTTTTCTTATTTTCTGTTTATTGCATATCTAAGTACTCTTTGTGCGTCGGCTTCGGATATACGCGGTCGATGGCCTCCAGCTCTTCCCGGCTCAGTGTGATCTGATCGGCGCCTGCATTGGCCAGCGTATGCTCCGCACGGGAGCTGCGTGGAATCGCGATGGTGTGCCCGTCGCGGATGTTCCAGGCGAGCAGAATCTGCGGCACCGTCGCATGATGCGCCTCAGCGATGCTCTGCAGGGTCTTGTTTGAGAAGAGACCGCTCCGGAGTGAGCCGGCCTGTGCGAGCGGACAGTACGCCATGAGGGCTACCTGGTTCTTCCGCATCCACGGAAGGAGGGAATACTCGATGCCACGGGAGCCGGTGTGATAGAGTACCTGATTCACCTGGCAGTTCCGACCCTCCGGAATCTCCCAGAGCTCCTCCATATCATCGATGTCGAAGTTGGAGACGCCCCAGGCCCGGATCAGGCCCTCGGCGCGCAGCTCCTCGAGACAGCTGACCGTCTCCTCCAGGGAGTAGTTGCCTCTCCAGTGGTAGAGATAGAGGTCGAGGTACTGCTGCCCCATACGCTCGAGGCTGCCCATGAGTGAACGGCGCATGCGCTGGCCGCCGGCATTGCCCGGAAGCACCTTCGACACGAGGTAAAGCTTCGAGCGGTCCTCCGTGCTGAGGGCTTCCCCGAGCATATCCTCTGCGGCGCCACTGCCATACATCTCCGCGGTATCGATGAGGGTCATGCCGGCCGCGATGCCCTGGCGGATGCCCTCGATTTCCTTCTGACGCTGTGCCCGGTTCTCACCGAGGTACCAGGTACCCTGGCCGAGCGCCGGAACGACGGCGCCATTTGCGAGTGTGACTGTGTGCTTCATCAGATCAGACCTGCCTCCTTCATCACTTTCTTAAAGTGTTCAAGGGTAGCTTCGTTTGTGGTCGGGAGGGATGGAAGGTACGGATCGCCGACCTCGAGGCCGCGGATCGCTGCCATATCCTTCGCTGCTACCGGGAAGGAAGCCTTATCCATCGCAAGACGTACCGGATTCAGCTTGAACTGTGCCTCACGGGAGCCCTCGAAATCACCCTCAGTGTACTTCTTGTAAACATCACCGATCAGCTCCGGCATGAAGTTACCAGCGGTGCATACGCCACCGACTGCGCCGACGCAGAGCGATGCGAAGAGAAGGGTGTCCTTGCCACCGAAGACCTTGAAGTCGACGTCACGGTTTCTGCGTACGCACTCCTCGGTGAGGGTGATGTCGCCGGAGGTATCCTTCATGCCGACGATGTTTGCGACATCATGTGCAAGCTCGGTCACGATATCTGCGCTGAGGCCATAACCTACACGGCCAGGGTTGTTGTAGAGCAGCACCGGGGTCTCCGGGATGGCATCCGCGATGGCCTTGAAGTGACGATAGAGCTCGTCATGGGTCGGCTTCAGGAACATCGGCTGAAGGATGGAAACGCAGGATGCGCCGTTTGCGACGGCCATCTTCGCAAGGCGGATGCACTTCTTCGTGTTGATGGCACCGATGCCGAAGTAAACCGGCACACGACCAGCAGCCTGATCCACCATGATCTTGAGACCGCGCTCCATCTCGTCCTCCTCGAGCTGATAGAACTCGCCGTTGGAGCCGAACGCCAGGATACCCTGGAGACCACCCTTGATAACATACTCCACCTGCTTCCGCATGCCGGCCTCATCGATCTTCTCATCCTGATCGATGACGGTAATAATCGGAACAACTACACCCTTGATAAACTCTGTATTCATGAAGATCCTCTTTCTGATTCTAAGATTGTTTGATTCTATGATCGTTTGATTCTGCTCTGTTTTTTCATCCCGTGAAGGATGACTTCCTGATAAATAGAACTTCCGTGACTTCTCTCTGCTCTCTCTGTTTTCAGCATAGAGAAAGCCCGGCAACCGGCGTCAAAATGGAAGGGGAAAAGCGCTCGGTGCCGGGCTTCAGATCAGTATGAAGCTATAACACTATTTTGTAAGATTACTTTGCGATGGAAACGCCGGTCATTCTCTCATAGTAGCGAACGATGTCGTCGTGATCGCAGGCACCCTCGTCGTGGTTCTTCAGCTCCTGCATAACCTCCATCATGTGTGCGGTCATCGGAACCGGCATGTTGATGGCATGGGAAGCGTTGAGGGCGTTGTTCAGATCCTTGATGTGAAGGTCGATTCTGAAGCCTGGCTTGTAGTTGCCGGAAAGCATCATCGGAGCCTTGGCATCGAGAACGGTGGAGCCAGCGAGACCGCCACGGATTGCCTGGTATACGAGCTCAGGATCAGTTCCAGCCTTCTTCGCGAAGGTCAGTGCCTCTGCAACGATGCCAATGTTGGCAGCTACGATCATCTGGTTTGCAAGCTTTGCAACGTTACCGGAGCCCAGAGGTCCGACATATACGACAGAACCAGCCATCACCATGAGCATGTCATAGTACTTGTCGAAGGTCTCCTTCTTACCACCGACCATAACGGAAAGGGTTCCGTCGATAGCCTTCGGCTCTCCACCGGATACAGGTGCATCGAGCATATCTACGCCGAGCTTCTCGAGGTCAGCACCGATCTTCTTCGACTCCACCGGGTCGATGGAAGACATATCGATGAGTACGGACTCACCCTTGCGGAAGCCCTCTGCGAGGCCCTTCTCGTTAAATACAGCAGCACGTACGTGTGGGGAGTTCGGAACCATGGTGATGACAACATCTGCGAACTCTGCAAGATCCTTACCGCAGGTACCAGCCTTTGCGCCAGCAGCTACCAGCTCATCAACTGCAGCCTGGTTGAAGTCAAATACCATCAGCTCGTGACCAGCCTTCAGCAGGTTCTTCGCCATCGGTCTGCCCATGATACCAAGTCCTAAAAATCCAATCTTCATGTTTATTCCTCACTTTCTTAATGTAAAAAAATGTTTATGTACTTATGTCGTGGAGTGCTTTCGCATCTCACGCTGTTATCTTACTGAAACGGTAAATTGAAAACTAGAATGAAACTGGCCAAAGATTTTTTATTTTCTGCTTTATTTGTCAAAAGCCTGTCTATGATTTCGATTTATTTCAAATTGGCTCAGTTAGTTTCATTTCAAATCTATTCAATTCATCTCACCAGTGCCGGCTTCTTATGATCATACTTCCAGCCCGGAATCAGATACTGCATCGCCTTCGCATCATCACGATCATGGGATGGCAGGCTGTTGTAAAGCTTATTTGCCTTCATGACCTTCTCCATGTTGAGATGTACGCCGAGTCCCGGTGCATCCGGAACCTGCAGCTTGCCGCCGATGATCTGTGGCGTATCATCGAGGAGATTCTGACCGTCCTGCCAGATCCAGTGGGTATCCAGTGGTGCCGGATCGCCGACCGCAGCGGCGCCCACCTGTGCAAAGGCTGCCAGTGTGATGTCGAAGTGGTTGTTCGAGTGTACACCCCAGGTAAGACCCCAGGAGTTGAGAAGCTGTGACATACGGATCGCACCATCGAAGCCCCAGAAGTGCGGATCTGCGAGGATGATATCGCAGGCATTAAGGCTTACGGTGTGATAGAACTGACGCCAGTCGGTTGCGATCATGTTCGTCGCCACCTGGAACTGCGTCGCATTCTTAAACTCACGCATGATCTCACGGCTGGAATAACCGGCCTCTGGTCCGCATGGATCCTCCATGTAGGTGATGATCCCATGCATATCCTTGCAGAGCTCGATGGCCTCCTTCAGGCTCCATGCGCCATTCGGGTCAATGTTGATACGTGCATCCGGAAAACGCTTCTTCAGTGCGCGCATCGCATCCATCTCCTCGGAGCCCTTCAGTACACCGCCCTTCAGCTTGAAGTTGCGGAAACCGTACTTTTCGGTCAGCGCCTCCGCCTCTTCGACCACTCTCTCCGGTGTCAGAATTTCCTCACGGCGCAGACGGAACCATGGATCCGAACTGTCGCTCTCATCGAGATACTGCATCTCGCCTGCCGGTACTTTCTTCTTATCGGATACATAGAAGAGATAGCCGAGCATCTCGACTTCCTTTCGCTGCTGTCCCTCACCGAGAAGATCACACATCGGTACGCCTAGGAACTGGCCCATCAGATCGAGCATCGCACACTCCAGTGCCCACTCGCTCTTTACGACGAACTTCAGCTTCGAGATATCCAGTGTCTGGATACCCTCGCCATCGTCCTCTGCGGCCGGGTTCGCCAGCTTATGGATCTTCTGGAGGATCTGACGATACTTCGCGATCGGCTGTCCCTCTACGAGTGGCTTTACTGCGTTAAGACACTCGCAGGTGTAATCTCCACCATGAATCTCACCGATGCCCTGATGTCCCGCACTATCCTCGAGAATCACCAGATTTCTTGTAAATGCCGGTGCATGACAGCCCGACAGAGTCATCAGCATACTGTCGTAGCCGGCCACCGGGATGACCTGCATCTTCTTAATAATAGGTGTATCTGCCATTTTCATACCTCTTTTCTTCTATGGTGCATAAGCGCCGGAAAAATGAATCTTCCAACATGAATCGTATGCACACCTTTTCTGTAGTAAAGGGTGCTTATAAAAGCAGCAGCGAAGCTGCTGAAATTATCGGATTAAAAAGGAGACGAGCTCGAGAACGTGCTGGAGTTCCGGATACGGATCCCGGATGAGTGCCTGCTTCGTAACCGCCTCGCGCACAGAAAATCCCGCGCTTAAAAAGCGATTTCGGATATAGACATCGAGAACATCGTCCTCGATGCTTACGGAGATTTTTCCAGGTGTATATTCTGAAAAAGCGCGAAGCTTCTGCAGGAAGGCACCACTCGGAAGCTTCGCGTCCTGAGCAGCGGTATAGAGATGCATCGACGAAGGTACGCCCTCCGGACGTGCTGCTTCATCGAGCTGCTGTTTTTTATAGAAGTCTGTCTGAAATTCTACCGGGAACACGCCATCCTCAAGGATGCGCACATTCAGTCCGGTGGATTCCGGAAGTCGAATACGGATCCAGTTGCCGGTATTGATGTCAGCGGCGACACCCTTCTCATGCTGGTGCTGTGCGACGGAACAATCGGTCGCGCGGATCTCGAGCTTCCCCTTCGTTCCATGAATGGATTTAAAAAAGCTCGCGGTCTTCGGCACAAACGGCAGAAGTCCGGCGGCCTCCAGATCCTGCTCAGAGAGCTGCGTTCCCTTTTCTTCGATGTCGGTATCGCTGAAATCCTTCAGTGTGCTCAGCTCGAGATTCGTATTTTCACACTTTTTGAGATAGGCTCTCTGCTGTCTACGCACGACGAAAATCTGATACAGGATGGCGACCACCAGAAGGATGGATGTGAGCATAAACTGCTTTAAGACGGAAACCACGATGACCGCGATGAGGAGCGCGATGAGCGCATAAGCCATCATATGAATGCGCTTATTCTCCTGCGCCAGCTCCTGTACGTACTGATCCTGCGTTTTTCTGACAGCCATAATTCACCTCTTTTCTGTGATGCTCATGGAAGAAGTGTCGGCTGAAAACGCGGGCTTCCCCCGTGATGCTCTGATGACGAATGTATATAGACATAATCTGTGAAGCTTATAAAAGGGTCATAGATCACCATATGATTACGCATCTGATGATCTCTGATTCTTTTAAATTCCGGTTCCGGCAGACTGCCGGAACCGGGCTAAAGGAAGTTATATGGAGAAGATTACTTTTTTACTTTTCGACAGAAGCTGCAATCTCCTTGAAGGTTGCAAGGTAGTTCTTATCGTTCTCTACAGAATCTGCAGCAGAGAGATAGTACGGATTGATCTCCATGTTCTTGAGGTCCTCCTGGCACTTCTCGTTCTCTGTGACGGTCTTGGTGGTGTTCTCAAACCATGCGATCACAGCATCATCGGTTCCAGCCGGGAAGTAGAAAGAGTAGTCAAGGTCAGGGTAAACGATGTCGATGCCCTGCTCCTTCAGTGTAGGAACATCCGGCATCAGTGCGGATCTCTCTTCTGTAGGGATACCTACACATACAAACTGACCTGCATCAAGATAATCCTTGGTATTTACGAAGGCACCCGGCATCATATCTACCTGACCGGAAAGCATCGCCGTTACCTTATCGGAGTTAGATCCTACATCTACGAGGTCGAGATCGATACCAGCTACCTGCTCAAACTTGAGGAGCTCGTAGTAGGTATATGCGCCTACCTCGGTACATGCCTTCAGCTGACCAGGATTTGCCTTGGCAGCCTCGATGAACTCATTGAGGTCCTTATACTTATCCGGATTTACATAGAGACCCTGTGCATCATTCTTTGCGAAGGTTGGTCCGAGTGTAAATGCGGTGTAGTCATAATCAGTGATGCCGGCAACATTGGCCACGTTTACGAGGTTGTGACCATACAGAACGGTCTGGCCATCGTTGGTTGCGGACAGAACCTGGTTTGCAGCGACGGATCCGGATGCACCATTTGCGTTTACAACGACGAAGTCAACGCCGGTTGCTTCCTTCGCATACTGTGCGAAGATACGAGCGGAAAGGTCGGTGTCTCCACCTGCACCTGCCGGAAGAACCAGAGAAATCGGGCCGGATGGCTGCCAGTCACCTGCGGTGGTGCTTGCAGCTGCATCTCCGGATGCTGCGCTCTCTGCAGCCTTCGTCTCAGCCGGTGCTGCCGCAGTGGTGCTGCCGGTTGAGGAAGAGCCACATGCAGCGAGGCCGAGTACCATGCTACCTGCCAGAAGTGTGGATAAGATTCTTTTTTTCATAGTTTTTCTCCTTTTTTCGGGGGCGCCCCCCGGCGCCCATGTTTTTATTACCTCTTCCATTTCATGGAAGTTCAGTACATACTCGTTTTTTGTTGACTTATTTTAATCATCGACCTTCTTGCCACCGTGCTTGATCTCCTTAAACATAGACCAGAGGAGAACGCCACAGGCGATGAAGAAGAATACATCGAAGATCGGATGTGTGAAGAATGCGCCGAAGCTCTTGTAGCTCATGATGCCTCGACGAAGGTAAGTCTCGGTCATCGAGCCGACCAGGAAGCAAAGGACGAACGGTGTCGTCGGAAGACTCAGCTTGTGATAGATGTAGCCGACCACACCGAAGACGATGATGGACTGCACATCGAAGACACGGTTGTTGGTGGCATATGCACCGACTGCGCAGAGTACGAGGATGAGCGGCATCAGGATGTGCTTCGGAACCTTCAGAACCTGTACGAAGCCCTTGATACATGTCCACTCAACGATCAGCATGATAAGATCACATACCATACATGCAGCGAAGATGCCGTATACGACGTCGGCGTTCTTTACGAAGAGGAGCGGACCAGCCGACAGGCCGTGAATCAGGAAGCCGCCGAGCATCATCGCGGTAACACCGTCGCCCGGGATACCGAGCACGAGAAGCGGGATCATCGCACCACCGATGGTTGCGTTGTTTGCAGTCTCCGTTGCAACGATGCCCTCCGGGTTACCTGTACCGAAGGTTTCCGGATGCTTACTCATGTTCTTTGCCGTAACGTAGGCCAGCATACCGGAGGTGGAACCGCCGATACCCGGAAGGATACCGATGCCGGTTCCGATAAGTGCTGCTCTCAGTGCGCCCGGCAGCCAGGAAACAAATTCCTTCATGCTGAAGCCGAAGCCCTTGACCTTGGAGGTCGGGATGGTCTGTACACCCTTCGCATTCATCTCCTCTGCAGACTTCAGGATATCTGCGACTGCGAAGATACCGATGAGGGTGGTCAGCTGGTTAAAGCCGGCAAGAAGATTCGCATTGCCGAAGGTAAAACGTGCCGTACCGTCGATTGGTGCCATACCGATAAAGCAGAACACCAGTCCGAAGAGACCTGCGAGGAGGCCCTTGATCATATTTCCTGAGGAGAGGATCGCCACCATCGTGAGCGCGAAGAAGCAGATACCGAAGTTTTCTACCGGTGTGAACTTCAGCGCAACGTCTGCAAGCATCGGTGCGAAGAAGGACAGGATAAAGAACGAAAACAGTGATCCGAGGAAGGAGAAGACGATGCCGACACCGAGTGCCTTCATCGCTTCACCCTTCTGCGCCATCGGGTAACCATCAAAGGTGGTCGCGATGGAAGAAGCGGTACCCGGCATGTTGAGAAGGATCGCGGAGATCAGTCCGCCGGAGATGCCTCCGATGTAAACAGCAACCAGGGTGTTCATACCGAGGGAGGCTTCCATGCTGAAGGTCAGCGGGAGCATCAGGGCGACGGCCATGGATGCGGAAAGACCAGGAATCGATCCGAAGACGATACCGATCGCCACACCGGCGATCATAAAAAGTAAGGAAACCGGCTGGCAAACTGAAACGATGCCGGCACCTAACTGTGCTAATGCGTTCATTCTGTTTCCTCCTTTATTACAGTGCGAAGATTCCTGCCGGAAGGACGATCTTAAATCCGTAGCGGAACAGGAAGTAGACGATAAATGTAAATACGATATCGATGACCAGATACTGGATCAGATCCTTTTTCGTACGATGTGCATCCGGTGCAAGGATCGTAATCTGAACGAAGAGATAAACCAGTGTACTGATGATAAAGCCGATCGGGCTCAGTACGTTGACATACACGATGGAGGCCACCAGACTGCCGAGCACGCGCTTATAATCAGCTGTGTCCTTATAGCCGGATGCGTCCACCTCACTGACGTGCTTCTTCAGTCCCTTAACGGTCCAGAACAGAAGCAGAAGTGCCAGTGCCAGAATGATGATGCCCACCAGACGTGGCATAAAATCCGGACCGATTTCCATTACCTTCGACTTCGGCAGCTTTCCGGCACCGATGATCAGTGCGATGCCTAATGCCGCGTAGAAGATGCCGACGATCATGTCGCCATATTTCTTTAAGAACATTGAAGTTCCCCCTTTCCTGTCCGTCCCCCGGACACTCCTCTGTGCATTCTGTGCACTCCAGAGGTTTTATCTTCCATAGGCCCCCGCCTATAAAATTCAAACTCCACAAGTCGTCTCGTGTTTCTTTGTTATGGTTAGTATAAAATTCACAATGTCGTTCGTAAAGCTCGTAACTCTAATGCAAAATTAAGCAAAACTTATAAACGCTGTATCTTTCAATAAGTTTCACTTTCAGTTTCGCTTATGTAAGCATTAGAATAACTTACGTTAAATTTTAGACGTGCATTTTCATTAATAGTTATCCGTTTCCGTCTGGCGGACGCTCCGCTGCTGCGTCCACTTTCAGGCAGCAAAAAGCCCCCTCTAAAGTGGGCAGGAACCATAGATTCCTGTTCACCTTAAAGAGAGCCCATTTTCAAAACGTGGACGCCTCCGGTACGGATGCCGGAAGCGCGCGTACTATATCAGCGAACCATGCACGGACGCTTGTTATCAAACTTCCAGTTCGGTACGAGGAACTGCATACCGATCGCGTCATCACGTGCGCCGAGACAGTTATCCATATAGAGCTTGTTTGCCTTCATGATCTGCTCACGATCGACCTCGACACCGAGGCCCACTATCTTATCGATGTTGTGGATGCATCCACCCTCGATCTGCATCGGGTTCTTCGTCAGGCGGTTTCTGCCCTCCTGCCAGATCCAGTGCGTATCGATACCGTTCATACGGCCAGGGATGGCAGCGGCACACTGTGCAACCATCGCAAGGGAAATATCAAAGTGGTTGTTGGAGTGGCAGCCCCACATCAGACCGAAGTCGTTGCACAGCTGACCAACACGTACCGAACCCTCCATGGTCCAGAAGTGTGGATCTGCCAGCGGAATATCGACCGCCTTCAGCTCGATGCAGTGACGCATCTGACGCCAGTCGGTATCAATCATGTTGGTGGCGGTAAACATACCGGACTCCTGACGGAACTCTGCCATCACCTCACGGCCGGAGAAACCATTCTCTGCGCCACACGGATCCTCGATGTATGCAAGGATCTCCTTAAACTTCGGTGCCATCTCGAGAGACTTCTCGAGGGACCAGCAACCGTTCGGATCGAGGTCGACACGCGCATTCGGGAATGCCTTCTTGATGGCAGCGACTGCCTCATACTCCACTTCCGGCTCAAACACGCCACCCTTCAGCTTGAAATCCTCGAAGCCGTACTTCTCTGCTGTTGCCTTCGCAAGTGCGACGATGTGCTCCGGGTCCATCGCTTCTTCGTTACGAAGTCTGTACCACTCGCAGTCCGAGTCGGACTCATCCATGTATGGAAGGGTGGTCTTCTTACGATCGCCGACATAGAAAAGGTAGGAAAGGAAACGTACCGACGTTCTCTGAAGGCCATCCCCCATGAGGGAAGCTGCCGGAACCTCGAGGAACTTACCCATGAGGTCGAGAAGCGGTGCTTCGATCGCCGTTACGACATGTACACCGGTACGAAGATCGAAGGTCTGAAGACCTCTGACATCATCCTTGATGTTTGCATCGAGCCATGCACGTACACGATTTAAGGTATTCTTATAATCTGAAATCTTCGTTCCGATAACGAGATCCTTGACCGCCTCCAGGGCGCTTGTGATCTTCTGACCACCCGGAACCTCACCGATACCCTCTACACCGTTGGAATCGGTCAAGATGACGATGTTTCTGGTGAAATATGGTGCATGCGCGCCGGAAAGGTTCAGCTCCATGGAATCGAAGCCGGCAACCGGGAATACTTCCATCTTTTCTACTACTGGAATCATGATTTTTCCTCCTTCAAAATCTTTCATATGCATCTTTTGTACAGCGCCTCTGCAGGGAAGAATGTTTATAAAACCTGCAACTCTCCGCTGTGATGATCGATGGTTTCTGTACTTCTTATATGGAAAGTATATATTTCTCAAATTTTATAGTAAAGCTCGTAACTCTTATGGTATACTAAGCATAGCTTATTGTACTCGATGTGTTTAATAAGTTTTACTTTTAGTTTTACTTATGACAGCATTAGTAAAACTTACGTTAAATCATCGGTATGTAATTATCTTTTTTATTTCAGGAGGGGACGCATGGATTTTCGGGAATGCGAATATATGGTCGAAATCGCGAAAGAAAATAACATTACGAAAGCCGCAAAGAATCTCTTTATCTCCCAGTCTGCCCTGAACCAGCAGCTGCTCAAGCTGGAAAAGGAGCTGGGCACACAGCTCTTCGTGCGCTCCCGTACCGACTGGCACCCGACCGAAGCCGGGGAAGCCTATCTGCAGGGTGCCCGTAAGGCCCTCCTGATCAAGCAGGACACCTATAAGAAGATCTACAACATCACGCACTCCGGAAAGTCCGAGCTGAAGATCGGGCTCACGACCAATCGCGGCATCCGCATGTTCACACAGATCTATCCGAAGCTCCACGAAAAATACGATGAGCTTCGCATCAGTCCGCAGGAAATGAGTGTGACGAATCTGCAGCAGGAGCTGAAGGCAGGAAATATCGACCTCGGCTTCGTCACCCTGCGGGAGGATCAGCGGACGAGCGATGACTACCTGACGATCGGATCCGAAGAAATGTGCGTCCTGGTACCGAAAATGCATCCCCTCTGCGACCGCTACTCCTTCAGTGGTCCAGAGCTGCCGGTCATCCATCTGAAGGATCTACAGTACGAGCCTTTCGTCGTACTCTCCCACGCATCAACCACCCGTCAGATCACTGATGACATCTTTCGGAATGCCGGCTTCGAGCCGACGATCCTCATGGAAACGAACTCGACGGCCAGCCTCCCGACACTGGTGGAAGCCGATCTCTGCTGTGCAATCGTGCCGCGCTACTATGCAGACGAAAAAAATCCCAGAATCGGATGCTTCGTATTACCGAATCACCCGACCTGGGATCTCTGTATCACTTATCGAAAGGGCGCGTATCTCACCGACGCCGCAAAGGATTTCATCGCCATGGTACGCGCGTACTGGGCAGAACACCTGACACCGGTGCAGAATAACTGAAGCCCAGAACACACCGAGCCCTTCACCGACCGCTGATCTTTCAGATCAGTCAATCCGTGAAGGGCTCGCGCTTTATTACATCTCTTTTCCTGGCGAACGAAGAGCTACGATACCATCAGAGGAAATCGGACTGTGCATAGACGATGACGCCATCACGGATCGTCAGTTCCGGAATCAGTACCTCATGACCGATACGCTCCGCACCCGTCAGATCCTTATGCGCGATATCCTTATGGTCAAGTCTGAAGATCGCGATATCTGCAGCGGTATCCGCATCCATCGATGCAAGCTGTTCCATCCCCAGCCACCTTGCCGGCGTGATGGTGGTTGCATCGAAGACGTCCTCCAGTGACATGCCGAACATCAGGTACTTACTGAGAAGGCGTGGCAGTGAAATCAGCGGATGTCTGTAGTTTCCGACCGGGCTGTTATCACTGCTGATGATGTCTGGAAGGAAGCCATCCCGGATGGCAGGTTCCGCTACCTGGAAGAGGAAATTCCCTCGGCCATTACAGGCATCGAAAAACACGCCACGCTGGCGTGCCTCCCGGATGCCCGCCTTTACGCAGCCCTCTTCCGAAAGGATATTTTCATTCTTTCCGGCATACATGTGGCAGAAAACATCCCCTGGACGGAGTTCTGCGGCGATCTGCTCGGTCGGTACATTCGGATCATTGACATGCACGACGACTCTTTTACCGAGTTTTTCCGCCAGCAGAATCCCGGCTTTCAGATGCTCATCCTTCAGTCCATATGGATCACAGATATTTTTCCCCATACGGATCTTCAGTCCGACGATTTCCGGATACGTGCTGCAGAGCTGCTCGATTTTTTCCAGATCCCAGTCTGCCGGTGTCTGATTTTCTGCATGTCTTCCAGAGGTCAGACCTTCCGGCGCTACGTGAAGGAGTGCCAGCACCCGGGTGGTGGATCTCGCGATGACATCCGCATAGAGTGCCCGGAAGTTCGCACTTCCTGCGGTACCTGCATCGATGCAGGTGGTTACACCATTCGGAAGGCAGAAGGTATCGGCATCACAGGTTCCATCCGACGCAGCGGTAAAGCAGTGCAGATGAAAATCGATCAGCCCTGGCGTCACATAGCACCCCTCTGCATCGATTTCCATGTCCGGAGTGAATCCCTCGAGTGTACAGATCTTCCCGTGTGCGAGGGCAATGTTTCTTTTCTTCATTTCGTGACGGATCGGATCGTACACCATTCCGTTTTTAATCAGTATCTTGTCTGCCATGCGTTGTATTCCTATCCCTTTTTAAAAGAACAGCATTTCACGAAACCGTGAAATGCTGCCAGCGTGAATGTTTCTTACTTTGTCGCAGCGAGGAAGGTGTCGACCAGCTCATCCCCAAGATCCGCACGTACCTTGTCATAGACCGGCTGTGCCTTCTCCTGCATCTCTGTGAGGACAGCATCATCTAAGGTAATGATCTGAGATCCGGCATCGGTGATCGTCTTCTTGTACTCAGCGATCGCATCATCTGCCGCATCACGTGTTGCCTGCAGTGCATCGGCTGCGCAGCTGTCGACGAGCGACTTTACATTGTCCGGAAGGCTGTCATAGAGGGACTTGTTCATGGTGAAGACCATCATATGTGCCAGGTGATTGGTCTCTACGATGTATGGCTGAACCTCATAGAACTTGTTGGCGCAGATGTTCATGTACGGATTCTCCTCTGCGTCGATCACCTTCTGCTGTAAAGAAGAGTAGACTTCGTTGAAGTCCATCGTAGTGGTGGCTGCACCGAGGCTGGTCCAGTAGAGCTGATGGTACGGATTATCGATAACACGAATCTTCAGGCCGGATAAATCGGAAACCGCATGAATCTCCTTATTGCTGGTCAACTCACGGAAGCCGGCATCGGCCATACCCATCAGGTGGATGCCCTTCGCTGCAGAGGCCTCGTTTAAGGCGTTGAGGAGATCTGTGTTATCCTCTACGGTACGCATCTGATCGAGATCCTTAAAGGCATTCGGGAGATCAAATACACCATACTGCGGAATCGTCGAGGTCATACCGGAGGTGATCGTCGTACTGAACTGTACCGTACCATCCATCAGGGACTGGAGCTGCTCTGCATCACCGCCGAGCTGACCGTTCGGGAAGAGATTCACGGTGATCTTTCCGCCAGACTTCTCCTCGATCTCCTTCTTGAACGCATCGTAGAACTTGTAATTCAGGGTTGACTCTGAAACATTCATCGCTACATTCCAGGTATAGTCCTGATCGATGGCCACGGTATCCCCGGAAGCCGCAGCCTCACCCTTCGTTTCCGTAGCCGCAGCCGCTGCTGTCGTCGCCGTCGCACCAGTGGATCCTCCGCATGCACTGAGCCCCATGCTCATCGCTGCAATCACTGCAAGAACACTCATTTTTCTCATAATACTTAACCTCTCTTTCGTTTTATCGAAATAACACACTGTGTTATCTGGAACAATGTTTACCCTCAGCATCTGTCGCACAGAGCGTTTCGGGCGGGAGACTTCGGCGAAGGGAGTATGCACTTCGCCGAAGCTGGAAGTTTATCCGATCAGTGCCAGGCTGACCGCCGGAACAAAGGAAATAATCATCAGGGCGATGAAGAACGCAATCAGGAACGGAACGCTGGCCTTCGCGAGCTTCAATACCGGCACGCCGGTCATACCAGATGCGACGTAGAGGTTGATACCCATCGGCGGTGTCACCATGCCGATCGCCAGGTTACAGGTCATCATGATACCGAAGTGGACCGGGTCCATACCGATCGTCTTTGCAATCGGAAGGAGAATCGGTGTCAGGATCATGATGTTCGGGATGTTGTCAAGGATCATACCGAATACCAGAAGAATCACGTTCATAACGAGGATGATCGCAAACTTGTTGCTGAAGGTTCCGAGGATGGCCTTCGATACCAGCTGCGGGTACTGCATGATGGTCAGGCAGCGGCCGAATGCCGTAGCACTCGCGATGATGAAGAGGATCGCGATGTAGGACTTTGCGCCCTCCACAAACATGGTCAGCACATCCTTCAGCTGAATCGTACGATAGACAAACAGCGATACAACCAGTGCATATACAACCGAAACAGCCGCGGCTTCCGTCGGCGAGCAGATACCACCGTAGATGGACCCGAGGATGATGACCGGCGTCAGAAGGGCAGCGAAGCTCTCCTTAAATACCGTACCGAAGCCGAGCTTATGAAGTGCCTCATAGTTTTCCTTCAGTTTTTCCTTATCCTCACCAGACTTCAGGCAGTGCAGGTAGCAGCATACGCATAAGCAGAGGCCGATCAGGATACCCGGAAGGATACCGGCGATAAAGAGATCCGATGGAGAGGTATCCGAAGCGCCGGAATAAACGATGTAGGAAATGGACGGCGGGATGATAACACCGAGACCACCCGCTACGGTTACGATCGAGGTTGCAAATACCAAATCATAATTTAAAGAAGTCAAAAACGGGATACACATGGCACCGACGGCAGATACCGTGGCCGGTGAAGATCCGGAGATGGCACCATAGAACATGCAGGTCAGCACGACGGCGCATGGAAGACCGGCGGTTTTGTTTCCGATAAAGTAGGCAAAAAAGTCAAAAAGCTTTTTCGAAATACCACCTCGCGCCATGATGACACCGGACAGCATGAAGAGTGGCACCGCCAGCATCGTGAAGCTGTTTAAGCTCGAAAACATGCTTCGCACAGCAGCATCGATCGTATACGGAACGGAAGCACTTAACATACCTGGCAGAAAGCTCATACCGCCGAATACCAGTGCCATCGGTGCGCCGATCGCAATCAGAACAAAGAAAATCAGGAAAAACAGACCCATCGCCATCGTATTATGCCTCCTTCTTCTTAAACATCGGAAGCTCCAGCACGAAGACCTGGATGCTTCGGATCAGCGCATCACAGAAACCGATGCAGCATGCAAAGTAGATATATGCCATGTTAAAGCCGAGCGTTCCATCGACCGTTCCGGATGCGTAGGTTGCCTGCAGCACCGAAATGGAGGATTTAAAAAGCAAAAAGAAGAAAACAATCTGCAGCACTTTTACGATCCACTTCAGGACCGCTGCGACCTGCTTCGGCACGATCTGGATGATGAAATCCACGCAGATGCCGCTGTTCCGACGCACCCAGTGCGCGATGGTCAGGAAGGTGGAGTACACCAGACAGTAACGGCAGATCGCCTCACTCCAGGTTAAGCCGGTACCGAAAATATAGCGAAGAACTACATTCATGGTTACCAGTACCGTCAGAACAATCAGAAATACCGTGAGGCAGGCTTCTTCGAAGTGAAGGTCGAGCCACTTGAGCACTTTCATAATCAAATCCTCCTAAAACGCAATCAGAATTTTGTATTGACTATAGTTTAACCATTATGTTAAAACAGGTAAAACAGTTAAAAAAGGTATATTTAAGAAGTTTTACTTCTACACTTTGTGCATTTCTTATACTATTTGATTGATTTTTCGGCATTTCTGTTGGAGGGTGCATGGATTTCAAGATTCTCGAGTATATCATCGCAATCGCCGAAGCAAAAAACGTTACAAAGGCAGCAGAAAAGCTCTATATTTCGCAGTCCGGGCTGAATCAGCAGCTGATTAAGACCGAAAAAGAACTGGGCACGCCACTGTTCTACCGTACCAATAAGGAAATGAAGCTGACGCTGGCAGGACAGATTTACATCGCCAATGCGAAGCGAATTCTGAAAATGGCACAGAACTGTGTAACGCAGATTCAGGATCTGACGGATAACCCCTGCGGTATGATCTCCTATGGCCTCCCGTTCGAGCACGGGGTCGACCTCTTCATCGATATCTCCGAAGAGTTCAGCCAGCGTTTTCCGAATGTTTCGATCTCTCTGATGGAGCAGACCGTAAAGGAGATGAAGGAAAAAATCGCTAACGACCAGCTGGACATGGCCTTCATTATGACGAACGAAAAGCCCTCACCGAATCTCTTTGATTCTGTAAAGCTGTGTAACGAGAAGCTGGTACTGGGGATACCGGCCACCCATCCGCTCGCACAGCTGGCCGCACCGCCACATAAGCCCTTACGCACGATGGATCTCCGACGTTTACAGCATGATCGATTTGCGTTTATGTTTGCCGGCTCGACCATGCGCCAGATCATTGACCCGCTGTTTGAAGATGCCGGCTTCATCCCGGACATCCGTTATGAAACTCTGATGAACAATGCCCTCTACCGACTCGTCGATAAAGGACTCTGCTGCACCATCATGCCGCAGTCCTACGCAAAACGGAGTAAAACAACCGCCTGGTTTTATCTGGAACAGGATCCGAGCTGGGACTGGTATATCCTCTTCTCCAAAACCCGAGTGCTCAGCTCCGCCGACAAATATCTGATCGAACTGTCGCGCATCTACGCCCAGAAGATGCATAACTACTGGCTCGCCGAAAGCATCGGCACCCCGCAGGGGTAAATATCTGCAGCAGAAGTAAATGCCTATCGATCTGTATTCTTTTTATAAACAGAAAATCCCAGGATGGATGTTTCATCAAATCGAAACATCCATCCTGGGATTTCCATATAAATATCAGTCTTCTACGATCTCTCGTACCATAAGCTCTGTAGCTTCCTTCCACCATTCCATGAAGAAAAGTATCAGGTGCTCAAAGCATGACACGAGATCTGACACCGGTACAGACGAATTAATCACAGCTTGTCAACATCGATAATGGCACCTGTGTCCGCGGAGCTGACCATCGATGCATATTTTTTGAGCGCTGCCTTCATCGGTTTCTGAAGAGGCATCCAGCCTTCTTTTCTCTTCGCAAGTTCCTCTTCTGAAACATGAAGCTCCAGTGAACGATTTGGAATATCGATGGAAATCTCATCTCCATCCTCTACAAATGCGATCGGTCCACCCGCTGCTGCCTCAGGCGAAATATGTCCGATGCATGGGCCATGTGTTGCACCAGAGAACCGTCCGTCTGTGACGAGTGCGCAATCCTTATCCATGCCACGTCCCATAATTAACGACGTTGTGGAAAGCATCTCACGCATACCAGGGCCACCCTTTGGACCTTCGTAACGAATTACAATCACCGTCCCCGGTTTAACAGTATCCGCAGAAATTGCCGCATCAGCTTCTTCCATCGAATCAAATACTCTTGCCTTTCCTGTAAATCGGTACATGGAAGGGTCCACACCTGACTGCTTCACAACCGCACCCTTCGGAGCGAGTGAGCCATACAGAACCGCGATGCCGCCCTCCGGTTTTTGTGGATTCTCCTTCGTCTTAATGACATCCCCATGAATCACCGTTGCTTCATCCATCAGTTCTCCGATTGTTTTTTCCGAAACAGTCTGACAGTTCTTTTCGATGGCATACGAAACGGTCTTTAAAACACCAAGTACTCCGCCATTTGCATCCAGGGATACGATCGGATATTTTCCAGACGGCAGAAGGTTACATACAAATGGTACATTTCTCGAAATCCGGTCAAAGTCTCCAAGTTCAAGCTCTACACCTGCTTCATGAGCAATCGCCATAAGATGCAGTACAAGGTTTGTTGAAGATCCTGTAGCCATCGCTGCTGTAATACCATTGAGAAACGCTTCTCTGGTCAGAATCTTACGCGGCGTAATACCATCCTTCAAAAGCTGCATAACTGCACGTCCAGAGGCTTTTGCGATTCTCTTACGCTTATTAGATACTGCTGGTGCTGTACCTGCGCCCGGAAGCGACATGCCCAGCGCTTCTGTCAGCATACACATGGAGTTCGCCGTTCCGAGGTGTGCGCAGCTACCTGAGGTCGGCAGCGTGTTCTTCTCTGCTTCTTTAATTTCATCCACTGTGCAGGTGCCTGCTTCAACACGTCCCGGAAACTCTCTCAATTCGCATGAGCAGAACAGTGGATTTCCATTTACGTTGCCCGGCAACATCGGTCCGCCTGTTACGATAACGGTAGGAATATCCAGTCTGGCCGCCGCCATCAACATGCCAGGAATAATCTTATCGCATCCTGCGATACATACCATAGCATCGAAGTGATGTGCCTCTACAACCATTTCCACAGAATCCGCAATCAGATCACGACTCGGAAGCGGATAGCGCATCCCCTCATGTCCCTGGCAAAGTCCATCACAGATTGCAATCGTTTCAGACTGTCTCGGTACACCGCCTGCTTCAATGATTCCCTGCTTTACATAATCCGCAATCTCTCTTAAATGATTATGTCCAGGGACCATCTCACTAAATGAGCCAATCACCGCCACAAATGGCTTCTTAATATCTTCTTCATCCATGCCGGTTGCATATAGAAGTGCTCTCTCACCAGATTTTCCAAGGCCATTGGTCAGGATACTGGAGCGATATTTCGTATCTTTAAATTCAAATGCTTTTTTATCGTACATAATATCTTCTTTCTATATTTAAGCTTTCTCGCTACTACCCTTTTTTAATTCTTTCCATGCAGTCATGATGACAACCACTACTGATACAAGGATGAACACGGCTGCAATCGGAGATTTAAAGAACCCAAGGAAATTCCCATCACAATACATCAGTCCACGCACGAGATTTGTTTCAACAATACCTCCTAGTACAAACCCAAGAATCATCGGTGCCTTCGGAATATGATGTGTTGACATGAAATAGCCCAGGATACCAAAACCGATAGCTGTCCATACATCAAATATTAAATGATTCGTTCCATATGTACCGACGATGCAAAGTACCAGTACGACCGGAAGAAGAATGTACTTCGGTACAGAAAGTACTTTTGTAAACATCTTGATACCACTATATTCAATAATAAGCATCAAAATCGTCGAAACAATAAATGCGCCAAATACACCATATACAAGCTCTCCGCTATTCTGAAACAGCATCGGTCCTGGCGTAATACCATGAAGTGTCAATCCACCAAGAAGAATAGCTGTTACCGTATCGCCCGGAATACCTAATGTAAGCATTGGAATCAGTGCACCACCGATGGCTGCATTATTTGATGTTTCTGAAGCAATCAGTCCATCAATAATTCCCGTACCAAATTTTTCAGGGTGTTTACTCTGCTGTCTTGCAACCGTATAGGCAAGAATATTCGAAGTTGCACCACCGATTCCCGGTAAGATACCGATACCGATGCCGATCAACGCGGAACGAATAAAATTCACAAACTGATCTTTAAATTCTGCCATACTAACACCAAAGCCATGCATTTCTGCATCCTTAATAATCGGCTTTGACGGATCGATTGTTTCTGCGCCAATCATAATAACTTCCGAAACAGCAAAAAGGCCAATCATTAGCGGAAGCTGTGAAAAACCATTTTCCATAGATGCAGATCCAAATGTAAATCTGGCAACGCCACCTACATCTGAAATACCAAATAATGAAAAGGTAATGCCCATGATGCCAGCAAATAATCCCTTCCAAATATTGTCACCTGCCATCGATCCAATCATGGTCAGTGCAAAAAGACAGATTGCAAAATATTCTTGCGGTCCGAACTTCAGGGCTACTCTCGCAAGCTGCGGAGCGATAAAAATCAAAGCAACGATCGAGATTACGGTTCCCAGGAAGGAATATAAAATACCAACACCTAATGCTTTTCCAGCCTGTCCATGTTCTGCCATCGGCGCGCCATCAAAGGTGGTTGCTACTGAAGATGGTGTGCCTGGTATTTTAAGAAGAATCGCTGAAATCAAGCCACCGGATGTGCCACCAACATACAGTGCAATCAGCATTGCAATTCCGTTTAATGCCCCCATTCCATACGTAATGGGAAGGCAAAGCGCTACGGCCATGGTTGATGTCAATCCTGGAATCGAGCCAAAAATGATGCCGATAATAACGCCAAGTGCACATAGAAGAATCGTAAATGGGTTGATACTTGATAGCAGACCTGCGATTGCTACACTACTCGACATACTGTAACCTCCTTATCCAAAAATGATGCCTGACGGAAGAAGCAGTCCAAATGCATTGACAAACAGGAAATATGTTGCAATCGGTACAATCAACGCCAGCACAATGAAAAGAATGATATTTTTCCGTGTACGATACACCGTCGGAACAAACAGAAGCATCTGAGCAATCAGATATACCATAGATGAAGCTATAAACCCTAAAATCGGAAGCAGAAGAATGTATGCAAGTAATAATACAATCGTGCTAAAAAAGCTTCTTAGATTTATATCCAGCTTTTTCTCATGATCATCTTCTGTTTTTAATGTGTGTAAAAGCTGTCCGACAGAAACCACTATCCATAACATCGTGCAGAGTTTCGGCATAAAATCTGCTCCCTGCCCCATCGTAGTTCCAGTGTCAATCGATAGTGCATTAACAAATAACACTACGCCAGCCAGTAGACAAACAACATCAAATATTAATTCCGTTCGTTTTTTTATCCCCATGTCCATTTGTATAGCCCCTTTCCTGTTTCAGTATCCGGATTATCCAGAAACCTTACCAGTCAGATCTATCTTTGAAAGCATCTCATCAATTTCACTATAGGTTTTCAATCCATCCTCTGCATTCTGGAAAAACGGCTTCTGATAGTAACTGTCATAAATCTTCTGCTGATATTCTGTGTCATTATTTACAATATCAGACACGACTTCATCAAAAGCATTCACAAGATTTGTGTCCGTTCCCTTCGGGAATGCAAAGAAATAATAAAATGGAAGATTAACATTCTCAAATCCCTGATTTTTGAAGGCCTTTACATCAATCTGCTGATCGTCTACCACAAGATCATTCTC
>CAKQED010000005.1:0-59793 GCA_934229835.1 uncultured Oribacterium sp.
CGATAGTAACCTCATAGTGAGCAAGACAAAAGCACTTTCCCTTATTTGCAATGCAAATATAAGGGAAAGTGCTTTTTGTTTTGTCTGCCGCCCACTCCATCCACTTTAGTCAGAAACACTTGAGTCAAGTAATTCTGACTAAAGCATTGACTCGAGGATAAGACAATTGTAAAATTTAGTCAGAAATACTTGAGTCAGGTAAAACTGAGTAAAACGTGACCGGAGGAAGATATGCAGTTTCTGGGGAGAGAGAACGAGCGAAAGCGAATCGAGCGTCTGTTGTACAGTGATCGGATGGAAACGATGATGCTGTATGGGCGTCGTCGTGTCGGGAAGAGTGTGCTGATCAAGAAGGTGCTGGAGGATATGCACATCACGAGTGTGTACTATGAGTGTAAGCAGACCTCGGAGCAGAATAATGTCAACAGCCTTCGTATGATGATTTCCGAAAGTCTGCGACTGCCGAAGCTTGGCTTTGACAGTATGGAAGAAACGCTGCGATTCATGTTTGAGCGATCCTGTGCAGAACCGATGATTCTGGTCATCGATGAGTATCCATATATTCAGAGCAAGGTGGAAGGCATGGACAGTATCCTTCAGTCTTTGATCGATGAATATAAAGAAACATCGAAGCTGAAGCTCATTCTATGCGGATCCTATGTGGATGTCATGGAAAAGCTGCTGGAAAAATCGAACCCGCTGTATGGACGGCTGCATCTCGTGATGGAGCTGAAACCGATGGACTATTATGAATCTCAGCTCTTTTATCCGGCCTTTTCACCGGAGGATAAGGTGCGCATTTTCAGCATTTTCGGTGGCATCCCATACTATAATCAGCAGGTGGATGACAGAAAAACCGTTTATGAGAATCTCATGGAGCTGATCGTGGAGCCAGGCGCTCGGCTTGAGAATGAGGTCGTGGGTTATATTCAATCCGAAATATCGAAGATGGTGAATGCAAATGAGGTATTTGAAGCATTGGCCAGAGGATACAGCCGGTATTCGGACATACAGGCACAGTCACATGTGTCGAGCGGGCCTGCATTGGCCGAGGTTCTGAAACGTCTGATCCAGATGGATGTGGTGGCGAAGGAAACGCCGATCAATGACGAGAATAACAAAAAGAAGACGGGCTACTACATCAGCGATAATCTGTCGCTGTTTTACTACCGCTATATTTTTCGCTATGCATCGCAGCGGAATATTTTAAACCCGGATGTGTTTTATGAGCGCTATATCCGGGAGGACTTCGAGAGCAAATATGTGCCGAACCGATTCGAAATCATCTGTCGGCAGTATCTGATTCGTCAGAATCGTCTGGGGCGCATCGAGCCGGCGTTTGATCGCATCGGAAAGTACTATTATGATCTTCCGAAGGAGCATCGAAACGGTGAGTTCGATGTGGTGACCGAGGATCCCAATGGATATACGTTTTATGAGGCGAAGTTTCGATCAGCACCGATGACGGAGGAGATGATTCGAACGGAAATCGAGCAGGTAAAGGCGACGGGACTCCACTGTTACCGGTATGGATTCTTTTCGAGATCCGGATATGGAGAGATCAGAAACATGGATGAGACACTGCGACTGATTTCTCTGCATGAAATCTATGAATAAAAGAAGTATTTAGATAAGGACATTCCATTATGGAATGCCCTTATTTCTTTATTGCATTTCCTCTTCACGCGCGCGGCACAGTACAATCGAAGTACAGAATGATAAATAAATAACCACTTTCATGACGGATAGTGATAGATGCTATTACTTTTCTGCCCATGCATCGCAGATGCGAGCATATCCGAGGACAGACGGCCGCATGAAAAGAGTGGATGGAAAGATGGTTTATTTCAGGAGGTAAACATGGGCGATTCATTAACGAGAAAGATCATCCGTTCCCATATGGTGAAGGGGTCGATGGTACCGGGCGAGGATGTATTTGTGAAGGTTGATCAGACGCTTACGCACGATATCAATGCGGTGATGACCTATCTCGGCTTCGAGCAGCTGGGCATCCCGACGCAGGTGAAGACTTCAGTATCACATCTGGATCATAACCTGCTGTATATCGATTTCAAGACACCGGACGATCATAATTATCTTAGGACCATCGCGGAGAAGACGGGCGTATATGTATCGAGACCGGGAAACGGTATCTGTCATATGGTGCAGACCTCCCGTTTCGCAACCCCGGGTGAGCTTCTGATGGGTGGCGACAGCCATACCCCATCGGGCGGTGCTGTCGGCATGCTGTCCATCGGCGTCGGCGGAATGGATATCACGACGGCGATGGCCGGTGTGCCGATGCGTCTCACGATGCCGAAGGTCGTGAAGGTAAATCTCACAGGAAAGCTGAAGGCCGGCGTGAATGCAAAGGAAGTCGTCCTCGAGATGCTTCGCCGTGTCACCATCAAGGGCGGTCTTGGCAAGGTGTTTGAGTATGTCGGCGAGGGCGTGAAGACCCTGTCCGTACCGGAGCGTCTCACCATCGCCAACATGGGTGCCGAGATGGGTGCCACCACCTCGATCTTCCCGGCCGACGAAGTCGTCAAGGCCTTTATGGAGGCGCAGGAGCGTGGTGACCAGTATACCGAGTTCCTTCCGGATGCAGACGCCGAGTACGATGAGGAGATGAACCTCGACCTCAGCAGCCTCGAGCCGCTCATCGCCCTGCCACATCAGCCGGATAACGTCGTGCCGATGAGCACACTCGAGGAGCATCCGGTCGTGCAGCAGGTCTTCATGGGCTCCTGCACCAACGGCTCCTACAGCGATTTCGCGAAGGCTGCCCTCGTCATGCAGGGACGCCATGTCAGCGAAAATCTGCAGTGCACAGCAGGAATCGCCAGCAAGCAGATCTATAAGCAGCTTCTGAAGGACGGCTACCTCGACATGCTGATCGACGCCGGTGTGCGTATCCTGGAGCTGAGCTGTGGACCATGCTGTGCGATCGGTCAGGTACCGCCGACAAACGGTGTCGCAGTTCGTACTTCAAACCGTAACTTCCGTGGCCGCGCCGGTTCACCGAATGCCAATGTTTATCTCGTTTCACCAGAGACCGCAGCCGCTACGGCCATCAAGGGCACATTTGCTACGGCGGAGGAAATCATGGGCGCGGATGTGGAAAAGCTCGCTGCGATCCAGGAGCCGGTACACTACATGGTCGATGATGCGATGATCATCCCGCCGCTTCCGGAAGAGGAGAGAGAAAAGGTAGAGGTGCTGAAGGGACCGAACATCGCCTTCCTGCCGGTACCGGAGAAGCCGGAGAAGAACCTCCAGGTGAAGATTTCCCTGAAGGCCGGAGAGAACATCTCGACAGATGACATCACACCGGCCGGCGCCGAGTTCTCTTCCATGCGTTCGAACATCCCGCTGATGTCGAAGTATTGCTATAACCGCTATGATCCGACCTTCTCCGAGCGTGCAAAGGAGCTCGGAAAGTCCATCATCGTCGGCGGTGAGAACTATGGTCAGGGATCTTCTCGTGAGCATGCCGCCATCAACCCGATGTACCTCGGCGTCAAGGCCGTCATCGCAAAGAGCATCGCTCGTATCCATAAGGGGAACCTTATCAACCATGGCGTCGTACCGATGCTCTTTGAGGATCCGGCGGATTACGATAAGCTCGATCAGATGGATGAGCTCGCCATCGATGATTTCACCGCACAGATTCCAACGAGAGAGGTCACCGTACGCGACGTGACGAAGGATTTCAGCTTCAAGTGCCGCCTCGAGCTTTCGGACGCCGAAGTCGCCGTCGTACTCGCCGGTGGACAGCTCCGCTATCTCAAGCAGCAGCTCGTCGAGATGGGGGTTCTCAAGGCGGAGGATCTCGAGAAGTAAGGTGGATAGAACGCCGGACGTCGTGGCTTCACGACCGGAAGGCGTCATGAGGATGCCACGCCGGAAGCATTGGCCGAACGCTGGACCGTGCTTCCGGCTGTGGCGGATATAAAGGAGAGTAAAGATGAAATACGCGTATGTGGGTTGTCGTACAACAAAACAGAGAAACGCCCGTGGTGAGGGACTCGTCGTGTATGAGATCATGCCGGATGGCAGCTGGAAGGAGAAGCAGTGCCTCTTCACCGAGGATAACCCGAGTTTTCAGTGCATCGATCAGGAGAAGAAGTATCTCTACAGCGTGCATGGGGATCTGACCCTCGTTTCCTCCTATGCGATTCAGGAGGATGGCACACTGAAGCACCTGAACACCATCGATATCGGTGGAAAGAATCCAGTGGATATCACCGTGGATAAAGAGAACAAGCATGTGATCGTGGCGACGCTTCAGGGCGGCACGCTCTATACCATCGCGCGGAACGCGGATGGTTCCCTCGGTGAGGTGATCGCAACCTTCACCTACGAAGGAAAGGAAGAGGGAAAGGTGTCGACCGTGCACCAGTGCCTCTGGGATCAGAAGAAGAACTATATTTTTGCCTGTGCACAGGGAAGAATCAACGGCTACGGACAGATGCGTGCGCTGAAGTATGATGCAGCGACCGGAAGACTCAGCGAGACGGATCGTTTCATGGCGAGAACCTGGGACGAGCCGCGGCATGCCGCGATGCATCCGAACAATCGCTGGCTTTATATGTGTGAGGAAAAGGGCGATAAGGTCCTGTACTTCCAGTTCGATGAGGAGAGCGGAAAGCTGAACGCTCTGCAGGAGCTGTCGACGGTGCCGGAGACGGTGACCGCGTACTCCGATGCAAGTGAGGTCATGGTCGATCCATCCGGACAGTGGGTACTGGTGTCAAATCGTTACACCGACAGTATGGCGGTATATCACATCGATCCGCTGACCGGTTACCTAAAGACCACCGGCTTCTTCCCATGTCTCGGAAAGACCCCGCGTTTCTTCACCTTCGCATCGAACGGAAAGTGCTATGTGGCGAATGAAGACAGCGATACCATCATCGAATTTGATTTTGATCCGGTGACCGGACAGCTGGTGCCGACCCTGAATATCATTCATACCGGAAGCCCGGTCTGCATCACCTTCCTGGATTGATTTCGGCGCGTACTGCTTTTCAGAGGACCGGATGGGGGGATTTTTATCCGGGCTCTCTGAAAGCAGGCAAACATATACAAATGGAGATAAAGATATGAATCTTGCGATAATTTCTCTGATTGCGTTGCTGCTTGCGATTGCACTCGGCTATTTTAAAAACATGAATGTAGGTATCGTGAGCATCGCGCTCTCGATGATTCTTGGCTTACTCTTTGACATCAAGGCGAAGGAGCTGTTAAAAGGCTTCAGCTCCTCCCTGTTTTTTCAGATGGCAGGCATCACCTTCCTGTTCGGTATTGTAAAAGCAAACGGAACACTGGAGTTGAGCGCAAAGAAGATCATCCGCCTCGTGGGTACGAATCCGGTGGTGATTTCAATCGCCATGTTTCTGATCGGTGCGGTTCTCAGTGCCGTAGGACCTGGCGCGATCCCATGCCTTGCCATCATTCCGGTCATCGCGATTCCGATTGCGGTATCCGTCGGCATTAACCCGATTATGCTTTCCTGTATCGGTGATCTCGGCGTGCAGGCGACACGTATGAGCCCATTAACGCCGGAGGCAGCGGTTGTTCGCAATCTGATGGAGGAACAGGGCATCGAAAGCGGCACGGTTCCGCTCATGATCGCACTGGCCATCACCTGCGTGATTCTGGCGGCGATTCTGTTCATCTATTACAAGGGCTATAAGCCGGATACTACGGCGGTTTCCGCGAAGCAGGAGGTGCTTCCGAAGCTCAGCTTCCAGCAGATTGCGTCGCTGCTCGGACTTCTGGTTCTTGCGGTCGGTGTACTGTTCTTTTCCTTCAATGTCGGTTTTGCCGGCTTCACCATCGGTACGGTTCTTGTACTGCTGGGGGCTGGTAATGACAAGGATGCGATCAAGGCGGTGCCATGGAATGTTATTTTTATGGTCATCGGTGTCGGTATCCTTATGAACATCATCACCATTTCCGGTGGTATCGATCTGATGGTCGCTGGTCTTGAGAAGGTGCTTTCTGCAAAGACGGCATCCTGTGGTATGGGTATCCTCGCTGGTATCATGTCGTTCTTCAGCTCTGGTCTCGGTGTGGTCTTCCCGACCCTGATTCCGACCGCGGGTGACCTCGCTGCCGGTCTCGGCGCAAATCCGGTTGAAATCTGTGCAGCCATCGTCATCGGTGGTACAGTGACCGGTTATTCTCCGATTTCCACGGCCGGTGCACTCATGATGGCAGGCGTTGCGCAGCAGGAGAATGCAGAAGAGCACTTCCCGTCGAAGAAGATTTTCGTAGAGCTCTTCGCGGTTGCGTTTATCGCACTGGCCATTCTCGCCATTCTGGCCATCGTCGGCGTATACGGTTTCGCGGTCGGTCTTGCGTGAAGAGAGAATATCTGCTTCTGATGCGAGGCTGTCCTTCGAAGCGCAGTAGGTGTATGGGTTCTGGCAGCGTCAGACCGATAGAAAAAATCAGATACATTTAATCAGCAGAATAGTATGAGGCAAACCTCCCTCGTGATGGTATGATAAAAGGACATCACGAAGGAGGTTTTTTATGCGGGACAGTGACTGGAAGATCATCTATGAGCTGCACCAGAATCCGAGTATCACGAAGGTGTCGGGGCTTCTCTATAAGTCCCAGTCGGCGATCACGAAGCGGTTGCAGTCGATGGAGGAGGAACTTGGGTGCCGGATCGTAGAGCGGACGCCACAGGGCGTGACGTTTACGAAGGAGGGCGAGTTTCTGTTTCAGATGGCAGAGAAGTATCTTCAGCTTGAAAACGAGACGCAGGAGGGGCTTCGGAAGCTTCGGGAGGAACACAAGGAGACGATTCTTCTCGGGTCAGCGTACACCTATACGAAGTACTCACTTTATGATGTGCTGAATCCGTTTACCGCGGCGCATCCGAACATCAGCATCCGTGTCATCAACAAGCAGAGTAATTACCTGTATGAGATGTTGATGGAGGGAAAGCTCGATGCGGCGTTTATCCGCTCGGACTATACGGCGGGCGTCTACCATGAGCTCGTCGATCATACCGCAGCGTACTGCGTGACGCGGGATCCGGTGGATCTCGATGCGCTGCCATCGATGGAACAGGTGGCCTATCAGACAAATGAGAAGACCATCGGGAAGATCGAAGCGTGGTGGATGGAGCGCTTCGGCACGAGGCTGCCGGAGCCGGCAGAGGACGTGGGCTACATCGAATTTGCATTCCGAAGCATCGCCGCAGGAAACCGGTATCTGCTCTGCTTCCTGCCGGATAATTTCGTCAATGAATTTCATCTGACCCTGACACCGCTTCTCACGAAGGACGGAAGGCAGATCACGAGAGACAGCTGGTTCATCTATAAGAAGGAGAAGAACCGCCGAGCGGTGGTGGATGAGCTGATCCAGTATGTGGAAAAACATGTAAAGATCCGGGGATGAAGACAGAAGAAACTGTGGAAATCGCGGACACGGTGAGAAAAATGCATTCGATTTGCTTGCTAGATACTCATAGAAAACGTCTTATGACATATATATTTTTATATATATTTTACTATATGGTGTATCGCCGATATACTTTCACTATAGAAGGAATGCACACGAAACGCGCGTGAGCATTCGGGTATGAATACTGTAGAGCACCGTTCAGGACGGTGGAAAAAGGAGAGAAAGATGATTACAGAAGAGCAGATCAAGGCAGCAGAAGCGAAGTTCGGTGAGCTGATCCGTAACGAGAATGCACGAATTGAGGCGATGAAGAAGGACAGTGAGGTGAAGGACTTCTCGAAGCTCTCACATATCAAGGTCGGTATCCTGCCGGGCGATGGCATCGGCCCGATCATCATGGAGCAGGCGGTTCGTGTCGTAAATGAGCTTCTGAAGGAGGAGATCGCCTCTGGTCGTGTCGAGCTTCACGAGATTCCAGGCATGACCATCGAGCGCAGATCCGAGCTTATGGAGTCTCTTCCGGCGGATGTCATGGAGGAGTGCAAGAAGTGTGACGTACTCGTGAAGGGCCCGTTCGTAACACCGAGACCTGGTGATCCATATCCAAACCTCGTATCCGCAAACTCCCTGCTTCGCAGAGGTCTCAACCTCTTCGCCGCGGTACGTCCGATCAAGATGCCGGATAAGGGTATCGACTGGACGTTCTTCCGCGAGAACATCGAGGGCGAGTATATCTGGGGCAATAAGGGCATCGAGGTCAATGAGGACCTCGGCGTAGATTTCAAGGTCTGCACGAAGCCGGGCGCAGAGCGTATCGCACGTGCCGCGTTCGAGTTTGCACGTAAGAATGGTAAGACCAACGTGACCGTCGTGACGAAGTCCAACATCGTAAAGCTGGCAGATGGTAACTTCCTGAAGACCGTTCACCGCATCGGTGCAGAGGAGTATCCGGAGATCGAGGTACAGGACAGACTCGTCGATGCGATGGCAGCGAAGATGACCGATCCGGAGTTTAACGCCGGCATCCAGGTGGTGGTTCTTCCAAACCTCTACGGTGATATCGTAACCGATGTCGCAGCCGAGCTTCAGGGTGGTCTCGGTACCGCATCCAGTTCCAACATCGGTAACCAGTACGCACTCTTCGAGGCCATCCATGGTACCGCACCATACCTCATGAGTCATGGCCGTGGAAATTACGCAAACCCATGCTCCCTCATCCGTGCGATGGGTGAGATGATGGCCCACATCGGCTACGGTGACCGTAAGGCCATCCTGGACCAGGCACTCGAGATCTGCACCGTCACCGAGCGCAAGGTCGTACTGACCACCGAGACGAAGGATGCATCTGCAGCCGAGTTTACCGATTACCTCATCGAGACCATCCAGGGACTGGAGAAGTAATTTCTTTACACCTTGAAATATGAAATTTCGACAGCATCCTTCGGAATCGGAGGATGCTGTTGCTTATATGAAGCAGGAAAGAACCGTCCGCAGGGCGGTAAATTCAAGTAACCATCCCGCAGTGAAAGTGCATTGCAGGGGATGGCTTTCTGAAAGGAGTCTGTAATGAGAAAATTCAAGACAGTATTTATGCGTGGCGGCACCTCGAAGGGATGCCTTTTTAAGAAGGAAGATCTCCCGGCTGACAGAGCCGAGTGGGATCAGATTTTCCTGCAGACGATGGGATGCCCGGATCCGAAGCAGATCGACGGCATGGGCGGCACCGTATCCTCCAACAATAAGATCGTCGTGATCTGGAAGTCTGAGGAGCCGGATGTGGACATCGAGTACCTGGTCGGTCAGGTCATCGTCGGCAAGGAGCAGGTGGACTATAAGTCGAACTGCGGCAACATGACCGCTGCTGTTCCGGCCTTCGCGGTCGAAGAGGGCATGGTCGAGATCAAGGAGCCGGTCACGACGGTTCGCATGCTGAACAAGAACACTGATAAGTACATCAATGTCGATGTACCGATCGATCCGGAGACCCATACCTTCGCACAGGATGGTGACTGCGAGATCGCCGGTGTCGATGGTACGGCCGCCGAGCTGAAGGTCGATTTCCTGAACCCGGCCGGTGCAAAAACCGGTAAGCTGCTTCCGACCGGACATGTGATCGATACGCTCGATATCCCGGGTTTCGGAAAGCTCGAGGCAACCATCATCGATGTATCGAACCCGATCGTCCTGGTGCGTGCCGAGGATATCGGCATGAAGGGCACGGAGCTTCCGTCTGAGATCAATGCCAACGCCCTGGTGATGGAGCTCCTCGAGAAGATCCGTGGCACCGCCTGTGTGATGATGGGCTTCGCGAAGGATCTTCAGGACGCCACCGATCATCAGCCGGGCGTTCCGAAGGTCGGCTTCGTGACGAGTCCGGTCGGCTTTACGGATATCGAAGGAAAAGAGGTCAATGCAGATAAGATGGACATCTGTGCCCGTGTCATTTCTGTCTTCAAGTGCCACAAGGCGATTCCGCTGACCGCTGCCAGCTCGGTTTCCACTGCCGCCTTCCTGGATGGTACGATCGTGAACCAGATTGCACCGGTGAAGCCGGGTCAGAGCACGGTCCGCATCGGTCATCCGAGCGGTGTGATGACCATGGTGCCGACCGTCGAGAAGCAGGGCGAGAACATGGCGGACGCGAAGGTGCCGGGTGTTGCAGTACAGCGTACGGCCCGCCGTATCATGGATGGATATGTCTATGTCAGAAATTAAGAAAATACTGGAGCGGCTCCGGACCTTTACGGTGCCGGAGCTCTGCGATGGGCTGCCACTCTACCATGTCATGGATCATGAGATCAAGCCGCGGGTAGGCAGTACCCACATCGTCGGGACCGCCGTCACGGTTGACGTGCCATCCGGGGAGGGTGGCATCGTCGCCGATGCGATTCTCTCCCTGAAGCCGGGGGATATCCTGGTGGTTTCCGGAAAGGGAAACTGCGAATGCTCCTACTGGGGCGATCATCGCTCCCTCTGCGCGAAGATGATGGGTGCGGAGGGCGTCATCGTGGATGGCGCATTCCGGGACATCGAGGGCTGTGAAAATGTCGGCTTCCCGATCTTTGCGAAGGGACTGACCTGTGGCACGGCACAGAAGTCCGGTGTCGGTGCCATCAATGTGCCGGTCGCCTGCGGCAACCAGGTGGTAATGCCAGGGGATATCATCTGCGCAGACCGGAACGGTGTGCTCGTGATGCGCCCGGAGGAAGCACTGGAGGCGATGGCGAAATCGCTGGATAAGAAGCAGCGTCAGGAGGCGACGGTTCGGGAGATGATCGAAACCGGTAAGGTCATGACGAAGATCAAAAAGAGCTTATAAGCAGTCTGCATGACTTTGATATGGAAAATTGATTATTCATCGAAGAAGAATCGGCGTATACTAAAAAGAATGGTTCTCGGGCAGGTAAGGTAGATCCTGTTATCGTAAAGCGAATGCATTCCAGAAGGATTAGTTTCCTGGAGTGATGTGAAAGGATAGAGAGAAGACTATGGAAAATCTGATCTTCAGTCTCAATGCAACGATGCCGATTTTTCTTATGATGGTGCTGGGGTATGGCCTGCACCAGATCGGCTGGCTCGATACGGATTTTGCGGGCAAGTTAAATAAATTTGTATTTCTGATACCGCTGCCGGTAAACCTGTTCGTGCAGGTATCGGCACTCGATATCCGTGCGGCCTGGGATACCCGCTTCGTCGTCTTCTGCTTCGTCGCAACACTGCTGAGTGTCATGATTGCGGCTGTTCTGTCACGACTGCTTCATGATCATGCAGAGCGAGGTGAATTCGTACAGGCGGCGTACCGTTCGAGTGCCTCCCTGGTTGGGGTGGCCTTCATCGAGAATATCTATGGTACCGCCGGCATGGCACCGCTTATGATCATCGGTGCGGTGCCGCTTTATAATGTGATGGCCGTCGTGGCCCTCAGCCTGACCGATCCGGAGAATAAGGGGCTCGATAAAAAGACGCTCTCGAAGACCGCTCGTGGGATCGTGACGAATCCGATCATCATCGGTATTCTGGTCGGCCTTCTCTGGTCGCTTCTCCGTATCCCGCAGCCGAAGATCCTGCTCACGACCTGCAGTAAGGTCGGGGCGCTGGGCACCCCGCTCGGTCTGATGGCCATGGGCGCGATGTTCGACTTTAAGAAAGCCTTCGGCAAGCTGGGTCCGGCCTTCGGAGCCACGTTCCTGAAGCTCATCGGTTTCAACATTCTTTTCCTGCCGATGGCGGTCGCGCTCGGTTTTCGGACCGAAAAGCTGGTGGCGATTCTCGTCATGCTCGGATCCGCCACGACCGTGAGCTGCTATGTCATGGCACGGAACATGCACCACGAGGGGACACTGACCTCCTCGGTCGTTATGCTGACAACGCTTTTCAGTGCGTTTTCCCTCACCTTCTGGCTGTGGCTCGTAAAGACCCTTGGGCTGATCTAAGCCTGAGTTTATGGGTCAGACCCTATTACGAAATTCTTAATTCCAGTTTATGAAAAATTTATGGGGTCTGACCTCATTCATTTTTTCTAAAGTCGATATGGAAATGCCGGCAGGGGGCAGTCCTGCCCGTTTATCTGGCGCAGATGTATGTGCAGCTACAGGCGAGAGCCCGGGCTTCGCATGGACCTGCGCTTTTTTTATAAGAAAGGGAGGCATATGGAATACAGGCAGTTCAAATATGTGCTGAAGATCGCCGAGCTCGGAAATCTGACAAAGGCAGCCGAGGAGCTCTATATCACGCAGCCATCACTCAGCCACTACGTCGCACGTGTGGAGGAGGAAATCGGCACGCAGTTGTTTGATCGATCGACGAATCCGCTCTCACTGACACCGGCGGGGGAGCGTTACTGTGAAACCGCCCGGATGATTCTGCGGCTCGATGCAAAGCTTCGGAAGGATGTGTCGGACATCGCGGAAAACAAGGTGGGAACGATGCAGCTCGGCATGTCGCATGCGCGGGCGGCCTACTTTCTGCCCTATATTTTTTCGGCCTTTCTCGAACGCTATCCACGGATCGAGATTCGAACGAAGGAGCAGCGCTCGAGCCTGCTTGAGGAGTACGTATTTCAGGGAAGCTGTGATCTTGCCGTGATGCCGCTTCCCCTCAGTGGGAAATATGCGCTGCGGGCGGAGTCCGTCATGCGGGAAGAGTTGATGCTGGTGTCCGGACATCCGCTGCCACATGCTGTCCGGGAGGATGGACAGGCTTATGTCGATTTCGATGTGCTGAATGGACAGCAGTTTACGCTTCTGCACCCGGGACATGGCATTCGAATGGCGCTCGATGCAATCTTCATGGAACATGAGGTACGTGTGGGACGAGTGTTCGAAACGACCAGCAATGAGGTGGCGTATCGGCTGTCTACGGCTGGACTCGGCATCGCCATCGTGCCGGAATCGACGATTCTGCTCTCTGCAGCGGTTGAGAAGCCGTATATCTATTCACTGACGGAACGAGGGCTGTTCTGGCATATCGCTGCGGTGTATCGGGATGAGAGCTGTCTGACGGAACCACAGCGATACCTGATCGAACTTATGAAGGCACAGTTTATGAAGGCTGAAAGTATAAAAAAGGATCTGCCGATATCGTCATAAGCAGAACGGTGCGTAAACGTTGTTTCAGGAAAGAAACATGTACGTGCCGGGTCATGTCATTTATGGCATGAAAAGCATGGAGAACGAAGCATTTCACGTGGAAACCGGGAGCCGCTATCATAGAACCATAAGAAATCACGAAACGTCAGCACGGAGGAATCCGATGACGGAAGAGACGCCATCCATGGTGATGGTCGGATGCATTGGCAGACGATGAGGAGGAGATGTTATGGTTTACAAGATTGGTTTATGCTACGGTGATGCGATCGGTCCGGAGATTACAAAGGCGACCGAGGTGGTGATGAAGGCGGCTGTAAAGAAGGTCGGTGTCGAGGTCGAGTGGCCGGTATACCCGATGGGCTGGGAAGGAATCGAGAAGTATGGTGATCCGGTCCCGCAGGTGACGAAGGACGGTCTCGCGACATGCCACGGCTGGGTGTTCGCCCCACATGATTCCGCCGCATATCCGGAGGAGCAGTTCCGTAAGCTGAATCCGTCCGGTGAGATGCGTCACTATTTCGATCTCTATGCGAACAAGCGTCCGGCGCAGGTCTATCCGGGCGAGGCGAGAAAGAAGAGCCATGTCGGTGACGATGTAGATATCGTCGTGTATCGTGAGAATACGGAGGGCTTCCTTCCAGACAGAAATATGTTTAAGGGCTACGGCGAGGTGATGCCGAATCCGGATATGGTGCTCTCGACCTCGGTGATCACACGTCAGGGAACCGAGCGGGTGGCACGGGAGGCGTTTAAGACCGCGATGAAGCGGAAGAAGCACCTCACCATCGTGCATAAGGCGAACGTCATCAAGATGGCCGGAGATCTCTGGAGATCCACGATCAAGGAACTCGGTGCACGTGAATTCCCGGAGGTACGGATCGACGATTTCCATATCGACGCGATGACGGCACACCTGGTACGTCATCCACAGGATTTCGATGTCATCGTGTGCACGAACCTGTTCGGCGATATCGTTTCGGACCTCGTCGGTGAGCTGACCGGATCCCTCGGCCTCGGACCGGGCATCAATACCAACGACCATCAGTGCATGGCGCAGGCCGCCCATGGATCGGCACCGGATATCGCAGGCCGGAATATCGCAAATCCGACCGGGCTCATGATCAGTGCGTCTATGATGTTTGACTGGCTGGCCGATCGCTATGAGGATCCGAAGCTCAGCGAGGTTGCACGACTGATCGAGCAGAATGTGCTGAAGTCCATGGAGGAGGGCTTCGTCACCCCGGATATGAAGGGAAGTGCGTCCTGCTCTGGCTATGGTGAGCACATCGCCGAGCTGATCGAGAAGGCCTGATTCCAAAAAGGCATAAGACTGCATGCTGAAATCCCATTTCCGAATATCCAGCATGAAACGTACAATAAGAATAGAGCGTCCGCTGTAACAGGGGGATAAGGGGGATAGGCGGAGGATGTATGTCTTCCGCCTTTTTCATCTTCGTCGAGAATCCGTAGAAGGGAGATAGAAATGAATACATATAAGCAGGAGATCATCGAGACCGGCAGATGGATCATGGAGAAAAATCTGACCTGGGGAACGAGTGGAAATATCAGTGTCCGGGAGGGGGATCGTATCTACGTGACGGCCAGTGGAACGGTCATCGGCGATCTGCACGAAGAGGATATCACGGTGGTGGACCTCGAAGGAAAGGTACTGGAAGGAAAGAAGCCATCGAAGGAAACCGGCATGCATCTCGAAGTATATCGGAAGCGCCCGGAGGTGGCGGCCGTGCTGCATGCGAGTCCGTTCTGGACGACCTTTGCCGCCTGTACCACGATGGAAATGAAAACAGATCTATTTATCGAGTCCATGTACTATGATGAGAAGCTGGTGCGTGTGCCCTATTTTCATGCCGGATCCAGCGCGCTTGCGGAGGCCGTGTCCGAGGTGGCGGAGAAGACCCATGTCATCCTGATGGAGCATCATGGCATGCTGTGCTATGACCAGAATCTGAAGGAGTGCCGCTCTGCGCTGGAGGTGACCGAGAATGTCTGTCGCATGAACCTCATGGCACAGAGCGCAGGGATACCGCTTCAGGAGCTTCCGGAAGCGACGGTACGTGATTTCCTCGAGGGCGGATATTACAGGAAAAGGAGATGAGCATGGCAGAGATTTTTTTGGGCGTGGTGGCCGATGATTTTACCGGTGCGAGCGATGCAGCGTCAATGCTCGCAGAGGCCGGCGTGCCGACGGTACTGTTTAACGGCGTGCCGGAGAAGATGCCAGCGCTTCGGGCAGATATTCGTGCGATCGTGATTGCGGAAAAAACCCGGACGATTCCGGCGGCTGAGGCGGTCGAGGAGATGCTGTCCGCGTTCGCCTGGCTGCGGGCACACGGGGCGGAGCGGCTTTACTATAAATACTGTGCGACCTTTGATTCCACCGAGAAAGGAAACATCGGTCCGGTCGCCGATGCGGTGCTTGAAAGGTGCGGCTATCCATATACCGTGCTCGTGCCGGCGCTGCCGGTAAATGGGCGTACGGTGAAGGGCGGAGAACTCTTCGTGAACGGCATTCCGCTCGCCGAGAGTCATATGCGAAACCATCCGCTGACACCGATGCGGGAATCGGATGTATGCCGGCTGATCGAGATGCAGTCACCGCACCGGGGTTACCGCGTCAGCATCGAGGAGCTTGAGCGCTGGAAAAATGGCCGCACGCAGGCGGCGAGTCGCCGGGATCTTCGTGCGGAGGAGCTGGCCGAGAAGTACTACCTGGTGCCGGATTATTATGAAGATGCGCATGGCGATCTCATCGCCGATGCGTTTCATGATCTTCCGTTTCTGACCGGTGGATCCGGCCTCTGCGGGGCGCTCGGACGTCGCTATGCACGTCTTCACCCGGAGCTTCGCGTGGCCAATGTAGACGACCGGGAGGCAGGTGGCGGGAAACGGGTGGTATCGGATTCCGTACGAGAAGTGATGAACGAAAAGCCGGAGACATTGGCCGACGAAGGGAAGACACTGCTGCTCGCCGGAAGCTGCTCGAAGATCACGCTCGAGCAGATCGCAGACTATCAGGCAAGGGGAAGGGCAAATCTGTTTATCGATCCGGTAAAGCTTGTCGAGGGAACAATCGATGCATCGACGATCCGGACGGCGGTGAAGGCAGCAGGCGATGCTGTCCTGGTGTACAGCTCACAGAAGCCGGAGGAGATGCGGAAGACACAGGCACTGGGCCTGGAGAAGGTGTCTGAAAAGCTGGAGTCGACGATGGGGGCACTGGCGCGCACGGCGGTCGAGGTCGGATATACGCGCATCATCTCGGCCGGTGGCGAAACAAGCGGTGCTGTGACGAAGGCACTCGGCTATACCGCGTTTTATATCGGGAAAAGTGTGGCACCGGGCGTTCCGATCATGACGCCGGTCGAGAACCCGACGCTTCGGATCGTACTGAAATCCGGCGGCTTCGGACAGAAGGACTTTTTTGAACGCGCAGTAAAGATGACGGAGGCAGAAGGATGAGTGAGAAGAAAACGATCGCACTGGTCAGCTCGACGATCAACGCCGTCGGACCGATGACAGAGTATATACGGAAAACCGCGCCGGAGGTAAAGGTGGTGAATTACCTCGATGGCGGGATGATGGCGAAGGTGAAACAGGATGGCGGGATCAACGCGGAAACCATCAAACGATTCACGGATATGATTGCAAATGCCTTTTCGGATGGCGCGGATGGCGTCATCATGACCTGCACGATCTTCAGCCCGTGGGCAGCTGCGTTTACCGAGACCTACCATAAACCAGTGGTGCCGGCAGACATCGCGATGCTAGACAACGCATCGAAGTGCCCGGGCAGAACGGCCATCATCTGCACCTTTGAGGGCACAGTGGAAACGACCCGCAACGGATATTTCAGCTATCGCCGGAAGAACGGTATGCCGGAGGAGGTCGACATGTACCCAGTGCCGGCCGCATTTGAAGCGGCGCAGCGCGGGGACATGGACGAGTGCAATCGCATCGTAGTGGAGAAGATTCAGGAACTCGACGAGATGTACGATCAGATCGTACTCGCACAGATCTCGATGTCCGGCGCAGCGACGCGCATCAAACCGAAGCATGCGAAGCTCTTTACGAGCCCATCCGAGGCACTTCGGGAGATGCTGGAGAAGCTTGAGAAGTAAGATTAGCGATGAATGCCTGAACAGCGGTCACTTTCTTTGCGTGTTCGTTGAATATAAGCCAGGTGTTCCGGATGAGCGGTGAACCATCCAGGTTTGTCAGCATGTGAATGCAGGCTTCGTGCCCCTGCATATATTCCGGTGCGAAGAAGAAGCAGTAGCCGAGTCCCTTCAGGACGAGCTCGCGTGCGAGATCACCGTGATCGACGGTGAGACCATGTGGCGTTTCGGCATGGTAATGTTGATCCCACCAGGTCTTGATCAGAATATCGGTATAGGGGTCTTTTTATAAGTGATATACGGATAATTCTGGAGATGATTGAAATCCAGAGGAAAAGAGCAGGCGATATAGCCCTGCTCTTTTTTGTAGAGCATTTTTTCGCCTTGAAACGGAAGATCACCATTGATGAGTGCGAGATCGAGCGAGCCATCACTGACGAGATTCGCAAGAACGCTGCTGTGTTTTATCGTGAGATCCACGCTGTAACCGGGATAGCTCTGACGGAAGCTGCGAAGGAGCTCCGGTAAGGAACTGCGTGCGACGGCATTGGTCGAACCGAGTCGAATCGTGCCGGTCGGCGCAGTTTTCCGTTCTGCTATATGGTGTTCAATTTCCGTAAGAATTGCATTGATCTGCGATGCTTTTACGGCGATATATTCGCCATCCTCCGTGAAGGAGATGCCGTGCGTGCTGCGCTGGATCAGGGTGACGCCCAGTTCGTCCTCCACGAGCTGGATACGCTTGCTGACGGTTGGCTGCGCGAGGTACAGGCGGTCGGCAGTTTTCGTGATGTTCTTGCAGGTATAGAGCGTTTCTATTAATTTCCAGTCTGACATTTTCATCTCACATATCCTCTTTTCAAAAAGAAGCGGCATCGTGGAAAAGCCACCATGCAGAAGCGCGTCGCTGTGTTTCGGACGGCATATATCAGGATGCGGTTATTCCAAAGCATAATAATTATATATCAAGTAATGCCATTTTACTATGAATTGAGAGCAACTTACAATACAAGTAAAGAGAAAAAGCCGGCTAGAAAGAAAGAGGGACGTGCTGTTTAAAGGCGGGATGCAGTCGAAAGCTGGCTTTGCATCGTGAAGAACATGTGCAGATGCTTGAAACGGAGGAGACGGATATGAATGAAACATTTACGTACACAAAGGAACAGCTGGAGCTTTTAGCTACACGCCTTCTGGAGTCAGATGGATTAAAGCATGAAGATGCGGCACAGATTGCCGAAGATCTTGTATATGCGGATATGCGTGGACTGTCTAGCCATGGCGTTTCCCGCATCCCGATGTATCTGAAGCGTATCGATACAAACTGCGTAAAACCGCAGCCGGAGATCAGGGTCGAGCAGTGCGGCGCAGCAGTGCTTCGGGTGCATGGTGATGATGGTATGGGCTTCCTTGTTGCGCATAAGGCCATCGAGGAGGGTATCCGGTTGGCAGAAAAAACCGGCATTGCCATGGTTGGATGTACGCACAGCACGCACTATGGGATGGCGGCGCTTTATGTGGAGCAGGCGAAAAAGGCAGGCTACCTCTCAATGGTTTACACGAATTCCAGTGCGGCGCTTCCGGTATTTGGCGGTCGTACAGCATTTCTTGGTGCAGCACCATTCGCCGCAGGCCTGCCTGGCGGATATACCAGCCCGGGATTTACGCTGGATATGGCGATGACCGTGACGGCACGCGGCAAGATCCGACTTGCGATGATCAACAATCAGCCGATTGCAGAAGGACTTGCACTGGATAAGGAAGGACGTCCGACGACGAATGCAAAGGAAGCCTTCGAGGGCGTATGTCTCCCGTTTGGCGGTGCAAAGGGTGCAGGGCTTGCGATGCTGATGGATATGATGGCCGGCATGTATACCGGCAGCCTTTATGGTGGAGATGTTTCGAGCCTGTACTATCGCTTCGATGAGCCGCAGAATCTCGGACATATCATGTTTCTGATGCGTCCGGATATGTTCATGTCGCTTGATGAGTATAAGAAGCGCATGGATGATTATTATCAGCGTATTAAGCAGCTCCCACGTGCAGCCGGCTTCGATGAGATTCTGATGCCGGGCGAGCCGGAGCTGCGGAAGGCGCAGGCGGCAGAGCAGAACGGTATCCGCCAGACGAAGGAAGTCATGGACAGTCTGTACATCGAGTGCCAGAAACGCGGCATCCGCTGTCCGGAAGTCTTCCCGGACGACTGGGCCGTCGCAGAAAACAGCGGTGCGGTGGTGTTCGACAAGAAAAATGTATCGCTTCGCTGATAAATGGATTTGTACTGGATATCTGTGGAAACCATTACCCGCCCATAGAACGAGCAGAAATCAGGGGGGTGGGTGAAGAGAGAGGATCATAGGAGGATATGATGAAGGATGTAATCAGGATGGGCGTTGTGCGTGGCAATGGAATCGGCCCGGAAATTACAGAAGCGACCCTGTGTGTACTGGAGGCAACGGGGCTCGAGTTCGATTATGTGCCGATCGCCATCGGTACAGATGGTGAGGAAAAGTATGGCATGCCGCTTTCGCAGGAAGCGGTTCAGCAGCTTCGTGATGTGAAGCTTGCCATTAAGGCACCGCTGCTCGTTGATAAGTTTAAGGGACGGCTTTACTGTGAACATGCCGATGGCAGCACCGGCGTGTATCCATCACTCAATAACGCCATCCGCCGGGAACTGGGGCTCTTTATCTGTCCACGCCTGATCCGTGGTGTGCCGGGCATCTCGGGCGCTTATGAAAAGCTTAATGTGCATATCATGCGCGAAATCACAGAAGATGTATATTCTGGAATCGAGCACATGATCGGTGACGATGATGCGGCCGAGTGCTGTAAGCTGACGACGCGAAAAGCCGCGACACGTGCTGCCCGTTATGCATTTGAGTATGCCCGCAGGTATCATCATAAGAAGGTGAGCTGCGTGCATAAGGCCAATGCCATCAGTATGGCGGATGGGCGCTTTCTCCGTTGCTTCCGTGAAGTCGCAGAGGAATATCCGGATATCGAGCATGATGATTATATGATCGATGCGACGGCCTATCTGCTGGCGAAGAATCCGACAAAGTTTGACGTTATCGTCGGGTCCAATCAGTACGGAGATGTACTTTCAGACCTCGCTGCCGGTCTCGTTGGAAGCCTGGGACTGGCACCGGGGATCAATGTTGGACCAGATGGGCTTGCCATTGCGGAAGCTTCACACGGGGCAGCACCGGATATCGCAGGACAGCAGATCGCGAATCCGATTGCACTGATTTTATCGGCTGCCCTTCTTTTGAAGAAAATCGATCATTTGAAAGAAGCGAATGCAATCGAAGAAGCGACCTTTGCTGCCCTTTCCGAAGGACGGGTCCTGACACCGGATCTCGGTGGAAAGGCACATACGATGGAGCTCGCACGGGCCATCGCAGAGCGCGTGCCGGCGTATCTTTAAATAGTCAGAGAAGGGCAGGGCAGGATATGAAGAAATATACGGATTTAAAACTGGCCTATCCGGTAATCGAAGCCGGTGTTGATGCGGATATCATGGGCATGAAGGCACTGCGGGGGTATGATGAAGTGTTTGCTGAGCTGCATCGGATGGGGTATCAAGCTGTGGAACTTCAGGTCCGGAATCCGGAGAATGTGGATGTAGCCACCCTTGAGACAGCATTGGCCAGATATCAGCTCACCCTGGCTGCAATCGGTACGAGTCCGATGCAGAAGCTCGATCATCTGTTTTTGCTGGGAAGAGATCGGGATCGGTGCGATGAGTGTTTCCGCCGTGCGGAGAAGCTCGTTACCCTGTGTGCGCATTTCGACGCCGTGATGCTGGTCGGAAAAATGCGCGGTACTGTGGAAGACGAAGAGGGCTGCCGTTTGACGGATCTTGGAAGAATCATCGAAAAACTGGCAGCCCGTGCATCCGAAGAGGGCGTGCGTATCGCTGTCGAGCCACAGAATCCGACGAATATCAATAACCTTCATACCTTTTCAGAGACGATGACATTTATAGAGACACTTGCCGTGCAGCCGGGCACAGTGGGCCTTCATGCAGATATATACCATATGGGAATTTCGGAAACGGATATGCTGGAAAGTCTGAAGAAGTATGCGGATGCCATCCGTTTCATTCACATCGCCGATACAGAACGGAAGGTACCGGGGGATGGACGCATGGACTATGCGCAGATACTGGCGACACTGTCCGAAAGCGGATACAAGGGCTTTCTGTCTCCGGAAGTAAGACAGCTGCCGGACAGCAGGATGGCAGCAGAACGAACGATTGCGCTTTTTGAACTGTATAGATAACATCTATGAAAACCTCCATCTTTAATATATAATAGACTTTGATATTTTTCTGACGGAGGCATGCCTATGGACTTCAGAGAGCTGAGCTACATCATCGCGGTGGCGGATCATCATAGTGTGACGGAGGCGGCGAAGAAGCTGTATATTTCACAGCCTTCCCTGAGCTACATCATCTCGAAGGTGGAGGAGGATCTTGGGGTGAAGCTGTTTGACCGGAAGACGAATCCGATCTCGCTGACCTATGCCGGTGAGCGCTATGTGAAGACGGCGCGGGAGATCATGCTGCTGAAGGATAATCTCCGGCGGGAGCTCGCCGATATCGGCCATGGACAGAAAGGGCGCATCAACATTGGCATCCCGACGGAGCGGGCGGGCTATATGCTGCCGAAGGTGATCGGGCCGTTCCGGGCACAGTTTCCGAACATCGAGATCCATCTTCAGGAATCGAAGTCCGAGGAGATCATCACGAATCTCATGAATGATAAGATCGCCTTCTGCGTGCTGCCAGGGGGCACAGATCATCTGCCGGTCGGCGTGAAGACGGAGTACATCTATACGGAGCGCCTCTTCCTCGTCGCCGGAAAGGGCATGATCACGGAGCACATGCTGGTTTCCCCAGGCGGGCAGCTGGCGCGCGATGCTTTAAACATCCTCGAGGAGCTTCCGGAGGTCGATCTTCGGAAGCTTCGGGATTTTCCGTTCATCATCATGAAGCGCGGCCAGTACATCCGTCGGAAGGTGGATGACGTTTTCCGTCGCTTCGATTTCCTGCCGAAGGAAATCATGGAGGTCTCGAGCTGTATCTCCGCGACGCAGCTGGCGGCCTCCGGGCTCGGCGTGACGATCGTGCCGGAGCGTGCCATCGTACCGTTCCAGAATCCGAATTTCAGTGTGTACAATTACGGCCCGACACCGGACTGCTGGGAGGTCAATGCGGTCTATAAGGAAAGCATTTACCTCGGCGAGGCAGAGCGCGGTCTGATCGAAACGATGCAGCAGGTGTTTGAAGCAGAAAGCAGTGACAGAAACAGCAGATAGAAAAAACTACATATGAAATATACAAATCAATATATTTTACTTATAAGAAGGGGCACCCGTATAATCAGAAGCAGGAACAGGGTGCTCTTTTTATGCCGAATCAGACGATTCGAGCTGGCACCGAATCTGTGTAAAAGGAGAAAAGATGGTTACTTTATTTGATCACGGCGTCATCCTCGATGCGGCGGGCAATGTTGCCGACGCCAGTGCGGCACCCGCCCAGGCGGTCGAGGTCGGCCGTCAGAAAACCATGGCCTACCGTATCCTCGCGGCCCACAATCACAGTGGCGACATGCAGCATCTCGAGCTGAAGTTTGACAGCATGGTCTCCCCGGACAACAATTATGTCAATATCCTGCAGACGGCACGCGCATCCGGACTCACGAAGTTTCCGATGCCGTATGTGCTCTCCAACTGCCACAACACCCTCTGTGCCGTCGGCGGTACGATCCTGGAGGACGATCATGCCTTCGGCTTATCCAATGCAGAGAAGTTCGGCGGGATCTTCGTGCCACCGTATCGTGGCGTCCTCCACCAGTATATGCGTGAGAAGATGGCTGGCGGCGGAAAGATGATCCTCGGCTCGGATTCGCATACCCGTTATGGAGCCCTCGGCACCATGGGCATTGGGGAGGGTGGCGGCGAGCTTGTGAAGCAGCTGGTCGGCCATAGCTATGATCTTGCCTATCCGAAGATCGTCGGCGTGCGCCTCGCCGGAAGCCCGAAGCCGGGCATCGGCCCGATGGATGTGGCACTGGCACTGATTGTGAAGACCTTCGCAAACGGCTTTAACAAGAACAACGTACTCGAGTTCTTCGGTCCGGGTATCGCGAATCTCTCGATGGAGTTCCGTATGGGCATCGACGTGATGACGACCGAATCGGCGGCACTCAGCTCCATCTGGTGCACCGACGAGAAGACAGAAACCTATCTCGCTGAGCATGGTCGCGCGGCAGATTATCAGAAGCTCGCACCGGAAGCCGGTGCGTACTATGACCGCTATATCGAGATCGATATGGATACGGTTGAATCGATGATCGCCCTTCCGTTCCATCCGAGCCATGCGATGCCGATCCGGGAATTCAGGGAAAACATGGAGACGGTACTCCGTGAAGTTGAGGCGGAAGGCAATAAGATCAAGGGAGCCCACGGTGAGCCGTTCCGCATCATGCAGCATGTGCATGACGGCGCATTCTATCCGGACCAGGCACTGGTTTCCGGCTGTGCCGGCGGACTGTTCGAGAACATCGTCGCCATCGCGGATATTCTCCGGGCACCACTGAACGATGAGGAGAAGGCTGCCGGCGCAGACGCCATCTATGGCATCCCGGGCAACGGCCTGAACCTGCATGTGAATCCGGCTTCCCTTCCGGTCATGGAAGACCTGATGAGCCAGGGCATCGGCTCGGAGCTGGCCATCGCCGGCGTCACGATGCGGCCATGCATCTGCGGTCCATGCTTCGGTGTTACCGATACACCGGCGAATGACCAGCTGAGCATCCGTCATGTAACGAGAAACTACGCGACCCGCGAAGGCTCGAAGCCGGGCCAGGGGCAGATGGCAGCCGTATGCCTCATGGATGCACGTTCCATCGCTGCGACCGTTCGAAACGGTGGCCGGCTGACTGCCGCAACCGAGCTTACAAACGTAGAGTATCGAAACCTTCATCATCATTTTAATGAAAAGATCTATGAGCATCAGATCTACGACAACTATGGTCATGCCGATCCGAACGTCGAACTCGTCAAGGGCCCGAACATCGCGGACTGGCCGGAGATGGCACCACTGAAGGAAAACCTTCTTCTGAAGGTGGCCGGCTCCTATCAGGGCTCCGTCACCACCGATGAGCTGGTACCGTCCGGTGAAGCCAGCTCCTACCGCTCGAATCCGGAGAAGATTTCCGGCTTCACGATGATTTCACGTGATCCGCAGTATGTACCGACAGCGAAGGCGATTCGTGCCATCGCCGCTGCACCAAACCTGACGCAGGCACCGAAAACATCCCGGGATGCTGGTGATCCGCAGGGTGTGACCTTCGGCTCCCTGATGGTTTCCGACCAGATCGGGGATGGCTCCAGCCGTGAGCAGGCGGCCTCCTGCCAGAAGGTGCTCGGCGGCTTCGCAAACCTCGCGCAGGAATACGCCACGAAGCGCTATCGCTCGAACCTGATCAACTGGGGACTGCTGCCACTTCGCACCGAAGAAAAGCTGCAGCTTCCGGTCGGGAGCTATATCTACATCGAAGGAATCCGAACCCTTCTTCGAAGCGGCGCGAGTGAAGTCGAGCTGCATGTCCTGGATCACAGCATCCAGGTCGAGGACGAGGCAGACGTACGTGCGCTGAATCCGGCAGAGCTGAAGGCACACAGCGTACAGGTCATCCACGCAATGCTCGACAGTCTGACCGAGGAGGAAAGAGAGATCCTCATGAGTGGATGTCTGATCAACCACTATAAAAACGACTGATAAACGAAAAAACCGCCGTTGATCGGCGGTTTTTTTTGTGCCCTCGGTTATGCTTAATATGAGAAATATAAATAAAGACATGATTGACATGTCTTTTAACGAAGTGTAGGATAGGGTCTATCAAAGATAAGGACGTATTCATCAACGTCTTTTTCAAGGACTGAAAATCATAGTGGCGCAGCACAAAGCTGCGTGGTCGACGACATTGAAGCAGAAAGAGCAGGAGGCAGGCATCATGAGTACACCGACGTTTCAGAATACAGCAGTAAAGACAGTCACCTTTTTCAGAGGCGATGGCATCGGTCCGGAGATTTCGGACGCGGTGATGGCGATTTTTGAGGCCGCCGGGGTTCCAATCCACTTTGATGTCTATGATGTCGGCGAGGCTGAGTATCTTCGCAACGGCAGGCTCATTCCGGACGCAGCCTTTGCCTCTTTCGAGAAGACGAAGGTGCTGCTGAAGAGCCCGATTACGACACCGGTCGGCAAGGGCTTCCGCTCCCTTAATGTAACGATGCGGAAGAAGTATGATCTCTACGCAAACTTCCGCCCGGCGAAGTCCAACAGCGCAGTACCGACGCCGTTCCCGAATACGGATATCGTCACCTTCCGTGAGAATACGGAGGACCTGTATGCCGGTGTAGAAGAGAAGATCAGCGACGATGAGATGCACAGCATCAAGATCATCACGAAGGACAAGTCCGAGCGCATCTGCCGTGCCGCCTTCGATTATGCGGTACAGAATGGGCGCAGAAAAGTCACCTGCATCCATAAGGCAAATATCATGAAGCTGACCGATGGTCTGTTTCTCCACGTTTTCCGCGAGGTGGCTAAGGACTATCCGAGCATCGAGGCGACGGATATGATCGTCGATGCCTGCTGCATGAACCTCGTACTGGATCCGTCGAAGTTTGACGTGCTGGTGACCGAGAATCTCTACGGCGACATTATCACCGATCTGACCTCCGGCCTCATCGGGGGCGTCGGTCTGATGCCGAGCGCGAACATCGGCACCGATATGGCGATGTTTGAAGCCGTGCATGGATCGGCACCGGATATCGCCGGAAAGAATCTGGCGAATCCGACCGCGTTTCTCTGGTCTGCCTGCATGATGCTGGATCACATCGGACTTTCCGATGATGCAGACCTGATTCGTGAGGCTGTGAAGGCCGTTATGGATGAAGGCATCTACACCACGAAGGACATCGGTGGACAGGGCACGACCACGAGCTACACCGCCGCGGTCATCCGCGAAGTGAAGAAGCGGAAGGAGCTCGCAGCCTGAAGAAATTGCAGGCGCAGCTTGAAAGTCCGGAAGAGATTTCAGCGGTTTCCGAGCCAGGCGCACCGTGCTTCTGATGCCGACCATCCGGACATCCAGCTGTGCGATTACGTCAGGATCTCATGCATGACACCCCGGAGCGCAAGGGTCGCCTTACTGTGGTAGCGCCCCGGTGCCAGTGCCGTCGAAATCTCGATGGTGCCGCCATCCTTCCCGAGGGACAGGAATTCCGCGTTTCGGAAGTAGTGACGGGAACTGTAGTAGGTGAAGGCGAGCCCCTGTCCGGCAGCTCCGAGCGAGGAAGCCAGCAGAACCGACATATTGTCGTTATACGTGATCGGCGTGAGCTCGTTTTTCAGAAAGATACGACGGGCATACTGCCCGAGCATCGTGTCGCTGCCGCAGAGATTAAATTCATAGTTCGCCGCATCCTGAAGATCGACATACATCGGAATCTGCGGGGTTCCGCTGTGCTGTCGATTTTTTTTCGCCTTTTTCATGATCGGATGTGTCGGACTCGTGATGAGACAGATCTCGTCGGTCATCAGGTACTCAGATTCGATCCGGCTGTGCTTATCCGGAGTGGCGAGCAGGGCGAGATCGAGATCCCCATTCGTGAGGAGCTGCTCGAGCATACGGGAACGACCATCCACCACCTTCACATGAAGATTCGGATACTTCATATGAAAGGCATTCAGCACCGGTGGCAGTAAATAGGATCCCCGAAACGTATTGATGCCGAGAATGACGCTGCCGCTTTTCAGATTCGCCGTATCCTGCATCTCATCCTGGACCCGCTTATACTCCGCCGTCGCCTTGTAGGCATAGGAGAGCAGCAGCTCGCCCGCCTCCGTCGGACGCACACCACTCGCCGTGCGCACGAAGATCCGGTACCCGAGCGCCCGCTCATAATTCGTGAGAAACTGTGACAGACTCGACTGCGCCATATAGAGCCGCTCCGCCGCCCGTGAAATACTCTTCTCCTCATAAATCGCAATCAGAAAATTCAGATCCTTCAGTTCCATTCGTCATCCTCCGAAAATTAATAGTATTTATTATTTATCGTGAATAAGATCAGAAACACGTTATATATCGATATTTCCGATACTAAGTATATCAAAATATCTGATTCTGCGATATCTTAATATAAGATATTATTCTTATATCGAAAACATAGCTTACCGTTCAGACATGGACCGGAGTACTGTGCCTCCGTTGCCACTCCTCCGAGCCCCCTGTCTGGACAGCAACATAACAACCCAAGGAGGTTCATATGGTAAAGTTACATGAAGGTGGCGTCTACCTGGTGCACGGACGCGAGATCGTTCCGGCATCGGAGTCCGCAAGAGTCGAGCAGCTGACCGGAAAGGCGGCAAACCAGGAAGAGGCGAAGAAGGGTACGATCGCCTATGGTATCATGAAGTCGCACAATACGGCGGAGACCATGGATCAGCTGAAGATCAAGTTCGATGCGATGGTATCCCACGATATCACCTTCGTCGGCATCATCCAGACTGCACGTGCATCCGGTATGGAGAAGTTCCCACTGCCGTACGTGCTGACCTGCTGCCACAACTCCCTCTGTGCGGTCGGTGGTACGATCAATGATGACGACCACTACTTCGGACTCTCCGCTGCAAAGAAGTACGGCGGAATCTACGTTCCACCTCATATCGCCGTATGTCATCAGTTTATGCGTGAGAACTTCGCCGGCTGCGGCAAGATGATTCTCGGCTCCGATTCCCACACCCGCTACGGTGCACTCGGTACCATGGCGATCGGTGAGGGTGGCGGAGAGCTCAGTAAGCAGCTCCTCAAGCAGACCTATGATGTCGCTTATCCGGGCGTGGTGGCCATCTACCTCACCGGTAAGCCACAGCCATTCGTCGGTCCGCACGATGTCGCACTCGCGATCGAGCGCGCGGTCTTCAAGAACGGCTATGTCAAGAATAAGGTGATGGAGTTCGTAGGCCCTGGCGTATCCAGCATGACGGCAGACTACCGTAACGGTGTCGATGTCATGACGACGGAGACCACCTGCCTGTCCTCTATCTGGAGAACCGATGCCGCAACGAAGGCGTTCCTCGATCAGCATCACAGAGGCGCAGAGTTTAAGGAGCTGAATCCGGCAGATGTTGCATACTATGACGGCTGCGTCGAGGTCGATCTTTCCAGCATCCGCCCGATGATCGCGCTTCCGTTCCATCCGTCGAACGCCTACGAGATCAGCGAGCTCTATGATAACCTCGAGGACATCCTTCGTGCGACCGAGCAGGAAGCCGAGAAGGTCGCCGAGGGCAGAGCCCACTTCACTCTCCTCGATAAGATCACTGCGGATCACCGTCTTCAGGTGCAGCAGGGCATCATCGCCGGCTGTGCAGGCGGTAACTATACCAATGTCGTCGAGGCAGCTCATGCACTGAAGAATAAGAACATCGGCGACAGCGAGTTCTATCTCAGCGTCTACCCGTCCTCGCAGCCGGTCTATACCGACCTCGACCGCAAGGGCCTGCTCGCAGACCTCATGGATGCGGGTGCCATCATCCGTTCCGCTTTCTGTGGACCTTGCTTCGGTGCAGGTGATACACCGGCGAATAACGCACTTTCCATCCGTCATACGACCCGTAACTTCCCGAACCGTGAGGGTTCGAAGCCGGGCGTAGGCCAGATGTCAGCCGTATGCCTCATGGACGCTCGTTCCATCGCCGCGACCGCTGCAAACGGCGGTAAGCTGACCTCTGCCGAGGAGCTGGACTGCTGGGGCGATATCCCGGAGTATAACTACGATGATAAGGCATACCAGAACCGTGTATACCAGGGCTGGGGCAAGGCCGATCTCGAGCTTCCGCTTCGCTTCGGACCGAACATCAAGGACTGGCCGGAGCAGGAGGAGATGACGGAGAACATCCTTCTCAAGGTCGCTTCGAAGATCCTTGACCCGGTTACGACGACCGATGAGCTCATCCCGTCCGGTGAAACCTCCTCCTATCGTTCGAACCCGCTCGGCCTCGCAGAGTTCACGCTTTCGAGACGTGATCCGGAGTACGTAGCCCGTGCGAAGGCAGTACGTGATCTCGAGGATGCACGTAAGGCCGGTAAGAACGCCGCTGAGGTAGAAGAGGTATTCAAGCTGATCCACCAGATCCCGGGCCAGGAGAACGTACAGGCTTCCGAGGTCGAGATCGGTTCCACCATCTACGCGAACAAGCCGGGTGACGGCTCTGCCCGTGAGCAGGCCGCTTCCTGCCAGCGTGTACTCGGTGCCCTCGCAAACATCACGCAGGAGTATGCAACCAAGCGTTACAGAAGTAACTGCATGAACTGGGGTATGGTCCCGTTCCACCTGAAGGGTGAGCCGGACAGCTTTGAGGTCGGTGATTACATCTACGTACCGGGCATCCGCCAGGCACTCAGCGAGAATAAACTCGACGATATCAAGGCTTATGTTCTGAAGAACGGTCAGGCGACCGAGATCGAGCTCTATGTCCTTCCGATGACCGAGAACGAGCGGAGAATCGTCATGGATGGCTGCCTCATCAACTTTAACAAGCTGGGCCATGCCAATGCTTAAAACACGCCATCATCACAGAGTCAGGGCGTTCTGAACTCGCTTCGGATGATGAAAAGCGGGGAGATCCATGTCATCTCCCCGTTTGTGTATACAGAATTGTATAAATATAGGAACAACTTATGCCATCCATAATGATATAACTATTTTACTATGTCCCCCGACTGCTATATTATGGAATTACCACAAAAAATAAGAATTATCCTGCGCTTCGGAGTGTATAATTACTATAGCTTAAACACAGAAAAGCGTTGGTTAAGTCGAAACACGTAACTTATGGAGTTGCGGGAGCGATTGGGGGATCGCTTCTGCTGACAAGGAGGAAACTATGGAAATTAAGAAACCTGCTGTAGCGGGCACGATGGAATCCAGTGACTGCCAGGTAACGGTTGAGCCGGGAGACGGAAAGATCGATTTCACTCTCGATTCCGCAGTTGCACATCAGTTTGGTAACGAGATCCGCAAGGTCACCATGGAAACCCTGAAGAATCTGGGCATCGATAATGTCAAGATCTCCATCGTCGACAAGGGTGCACTCGACTGCACGATCAAGGCGCGTATCGAAGGTGCTGTATACCGTTCGGTAGATCAGTACACGAATTTACCATGGGGAGGTGCCATCCGATGATTGAGAATCCGAACAAGAAGAGACTGAGAAGATCCATGATGTTCCTGAACGCACAGAAGCCGTCACTCATCAAGGATCCGTACATCTACAAGTGTGATTCACTCATGCTGGACCTCGAGGATGCGGTTGCGGTAACTGCGAAGGATACCGCACGTTTCTCACTCTACCATGCACTGACCACCATTGATTACCGTGGATCTGAGCGTGTCGTTCGTATCAACGGCCTCGATACCGACCTCTGGGAGGAGGATATCCGCTGCTGCGTAGCTGGAGGCGCGGATGTCATCCGTATCCCGAAGACCGAGTCGGCCGACATGGTACGTGCCGTAGAAGAGAAGGTCGTAGCAGCCGAGGAGGAGTTCGATCGTGAGCCGGGTTCCACCCTCATCATGTCCGCACTCGAGTCCTGCAAGGGCGTTATGCATGCCTACGAGGTCTGCACTGCTTCAGATCGTATGATCGGTGTTGCCCTTTCCGGTGGTGACTATACGAAGGATCTGCAGACACACATCACTGGTACCGGCGTTGAGCTCATGGGTGCCCGTCAGCAGATGATCATCGCTGCACGTGCCGCTGGCGTACAGTGCTTCGATACCGTATGGACGAACCTCGATGATATGGAGGGCTTCCGTAAGGACGTTCAGATGATCCATGACATGGGCTTCGACGGAAAGTCCTGCATCAATCCTCGTCAGATCGATGTCGTACATGAGATCTTCACACCGACCACAAAGGATATCATCTTCGCAGAGAAGGTAATTAAGGAAATCGATGACAAGAAGGCAAAGGGCATCGGCGTCTTCACCGTTGACGGTAAGATGATCGATATCGCTTTCTATGACGGCGCACAGAGAACCATCAAGCTCGCAAAGGCAGCCGGTGTGTATAAGGGGGATCTTTAATTATGATAAATGCAGTAGGAAGAGATATTCCGGAGGAGATTTTAAAGGCAACCGGTAAGGAAGTATTCCAGGGAACCCACCATTTCGACGGCCATGAGTATGAGACCGCTTCCCATAAGGTGAAGTGCGTGATCAATTCGAACGGCTCCAAGCTCGTAGACTCCATCCATGATGTACTCGTAAAGTGCGGCATCAAGGACGGTATGACCCTTTCCTTCCACCACCACTTCCGTAATGGTGACAAGGTGCTCAACATGGTCATGGAAGAGGTTCATGCCATGGGCATCAAGAACATCACGATCTGTGCTTCTTCCCTCGGCGGACAGAACGATCCGATCGTGTACATGCTTGACGACGGCACCATCACAAACATCGAGTCTTCCGGTGTACGTGGTGAGATCGGTAAGGCGATTTCAAATGGTCGTCTTCAGGGACTTGCGATCATGCGTTCCCACGGTGCCCGTTCCAGAGCCATCATGAGCGGCGAGACCCACATCGACATCGCCTTCATCGGCGCACCAACCGCGGATGAGTATGGCAACCTGAACGCCAACGGCGGTAAGGCAGACTGCGGCGTACTTTCCTACTCCGCAGTGGATGCAGAGTATGCAGATCGCGTAGTTGCGATCACCGATACACTGGTACCATTCCCGAACCTTCCTGCACAGATTTCTCAGGTGAAGGTCGATTATGTCGTAAAGGTCGACGAGATCGGTGATCCGACGAAGATCGCCACCGGCGCAGCGAAGCCGACGACGGATCAGAGAAAGCTGCTCATGGCGAAGTACTGCACAGACTTCGTTGTGAACACACCGTACTTCAAGGAGGGCTTCTCCTACCAGACCGGTGTCGGCGGTGCATCCATCGCTTCCACCAAGTACCTCGCAGAGATCATGCGTGAGCGGAATATCCACATGTCCTTCGGTGTCGGTGGTATCGCGAAGCCGATGTGTGACCTCCTCGAGGAAGGCCTCATCGGCTGCCTCGTAGATACGCAGGATTTCGACCAGGATGCGATCCGCTCTGCAGCGACCAATCCGCGTCACTTCTACATCACAGCAGATGAGTATGCAAACCCGTTCAACAAGGGCGCATACGTAAACAAGCTGGATTTCGTCATCCTCGCTGCACTTGAGGTCGATACACACTTCAACTGTAACGTGGTTGTAGGCTCTGACGGTGTCATCACCGGTGCACAGGGCGGACATCCGGATACGGCTGCCGGTGCGAAGTGCACCATCGTGATCGCGCCGATCATGCAGGGCAGAATCCCGACGATCTGCAGCGACTGTACGACCGTCACCACACCGGGTGAGGATGTCGATGTCGTCGTAACCGATTATGGTATCGCCATCAACCCGAAGCGTCAGGATCTCATCGACGCTGTCGCTGGTAAGGGCCTTCCGATCAAGACCATCGAGGAGCTTCGTGACATCGCGTACTCCATCACCGGTGAGCCGGAGAAGGTTCAGTTCGGTGACCGTGTTGTCGGTATCATCGAAGCGCGTGACGGCTCTGTCATGGATGTCGTTCGTCAGATCAAGCCATTCGAGTTTAAAGACTGATCATACAGGACCTGAGTTTCGATTCGGGTCAGCAGATCATGACCTCTCCGTGCATAACACGGTCTTCTCATGAACGAAGGCGCTCTGGTTAGGGGGATAACCAGAGCGCTTTTTTCGTATCCGTCCATGCGGGAGCTGCAAAACGCAGTGTCGGGATGATTTCGAACGGAGAGATTTTCTTCGCCTCATATCCCTGTCGTGTGTTAGAATAGGCTGTAAACAGAAAGAAGAGGAGGCCTTCTATGGAAAGGAAACTTGATGTTACACATGAGGTGACGGTGCCGGAGATGCTGGCTGCGCGGGATCATCGGGTGGAGCTGCAGCGGGATTTCATCGCGCGCTTCCACCATCCGGTGATCTGCTTCATGTTGAACATCCCGGGCCCGCATAAGGTGGGAGAGGATTTCTACTGGGCCTTCGAAACCGGGCTGCAGCGCATAGGGCTTTGCCTCGACCAGAATGGTATCCGTATCGAAGCAGAGAAGAAGGACATCGAGGTGACCGGATATGTGTATTACGCTTCCGTGGATGCGGAGGCGATCCGTGTGAAGGAGCTCATGTGTCTCATCGAGGATGCGGACCGACTCGGACGCATCTTCGACATCGATGTCATCCGGAAGGATGGACAGAAGGTGAGCCGTGAGGAGTTCGGCATGCCGCCACGAAAGTGCCTCATGTGCGAAGAGGAGGCACATCTCTGTGCACGAAATCGAACCCATGCGGTGCCGGAGATGGTCGCGGAGATCCACCGCATCATCGAACAGGCGAGAGGCTGAGGCCTGATCAGTGACGAGTGTAGTGGAGACGATAGGGACGCTCGGAAAATGGCAGGTCATCTGGATCGATGGAGCGCACGCTGCGTGCGCAGGATGAGGAGGACAGCGGTGAGGACAGGAACAGACAGGAACCCCGCAGCACGTGCGGCTCTTCTCGAGCGCATCGGCTGGCGGGTACGGAACGCCCTGCTCGGCGAGGTCTATGCGACACCGAAGCCGGGCCTCGTGGATCGGCGGGATACCGGCGCGCATCGCGATATGAATTACGAGACCTTCCTCGCGAGCACCGAAGCCATCACACCGTACATGGTGCGCATGTTCGTGGAAGGGATGGATGCGACAGCATCTGGCCATGCGCCGGAAGAAGTATTTCGAATGATTCGTGGGACCGGCCTCGAGGCGGAGCAGGCGATGTATGCGGCGACCGATGGCGTCAATACCCATAAGGGCATGATCTTCACCATGGGCATCGTGCTGGCTTCGGCGGGCATCCTGTATGCGCGACGCGAAGTGGCAGCAGGACGGCTGGAAGAGGATGTGAAGCCGGAGACATTGGCGGCAACCGAAGGAGCGGCGATGCCGGAAACGGAAGTCATCGCCGGGCAGATCACGGTGGACGCGATCCTCGACATGGCGCGTGAGATGACCGCGCGGAGCATGGCAGAGGACTTCCAGAAGATGCTCGAGCACCCGCCGAAGACGCATGGGGAGCGACTCTTTCAGACCTATGGTGAGCGAGGCATCCGTGGACAGGCGATGGAGGGCTTTCCGATCCTCCGGGATACCGCCGTGCCATGGCTGCGCCGTTTTCGAAATCTGGGCAGCGATGAGGCACTGCAGCAGGCCTTCGCCGCGCAGGCGACGCTCCGCCGCGGACTTCTACAGGATACCGGCAGCATGCACGCCGAGCACTTCGAGAATGCGGTGCATGTCAGCACGCTGATCGCGATTATGTCGGTGCTGAACGACACAAACGTGTTCATCCGAAGCTCGTATGAGGATATGTGCTGGCTGCAGGCAGAAAGCAGTACGATCCTCGGCATGGGTGCGATGTTTACGGAGGAGGGTGTGCGGGCGATCGAAGCACTGAACATGGCCTGCATCGAAAAGAACATCAGTCCGGGGGGCGCTGCGGATATCCTCGCCGTCGCGATCCTTCTTCTGAAACTCACGGAGGATGCGGGCGCAGGGCAGTACAGCCTGCTGAAGAAAAGCGTCCGCAGGGCGTTATGAAGGAGCGCAGCGCTGCAGGATGGGATGAGGATTCTGACGTGCGCCGTAGTGCATGGTAAGGATGGAAAAGAGGTTTTATGTCAGATACAACGTATGCGATCTCATCGGTCGGTCCGGGTGACCGCTACATACAGGCAGAGGTGGACGCGCTCCTCGAGCGGGAGGGGATCCACCGCGATCAGCATCTCGACTATACGGCTGCGATGCTCGACGAGGACTATCATGTCATCGCGACCGGCAGCCTGTTCGGAAACACCCTCCGCTGTATGGCGGTGAGCTCCGATCACCAGGGCGAGTCCCTCATGAACGCGATCGTTTCCCATCTCGTTGAGGTGCAGTACAGCCGTGGAAACTACCACCTCTTCCTGTATACGAAGTGTGATTCCGCACGTTTCTTCGGGAACCTCGGCTTCTATGAAATCACGCGCGTGCCGGAGGAGAACATCGTTTTCATGGAGAATAAGCGGACGGGCTTCCGGGATTACCTCGCGGCGCTTCAGCGGGAGACGCAGCAGGCGGAGATCCCCGGTCAGGGTGTGCGCGATGCAGGCGCTATCGTCATGAACGCGAATCCGTTCACCCTCGGGCACCGCTACCTCGTCGAGCAGGCGCGGGCGGCCTGTGGGGTTCTGCATCTGTTTATGGTGTCGGAGGATGTGAGCCTCGTGCCGTTTTCTGTGCGGAAGAAGCTGATCCTGGAGGGGACGAAGGATATCCCGGGCATCGTTTACCATGAAGCCGGCTCGTATATCATCAGCTCCGCGACCTTCCCGGCGTATTTCCAGAAGGGAGACAACGCGGTGATCCGAAGCCAGGCGGGCATCGATGCGAAGATTTTCACCGAGATCGCGGCGGCGCTCGGCATCACGGATCGCTTCGTCGGGGATGAACCGACGTCGGTGGTGACGGGCATCTATAATGAGATCCTGTCGACGGCACTGCCGGAGGCCGGCGTGGCGTGTCACATCATCCCACGGAAGGAGGCGGACGGAAAAGCCATTTCAGCCTCCACGGTACGGAGCTGTATTCATGATGGACGGCTTGAGGACATCCGCGGCCTCGTGCCGGAAACGACCTACCGCTACTTCACATCGCCGGAAGCGGCACCCGTGATCGGGCGGATCCAGGCGGCGGAAGAGGTCGTGCATTACTGATCCTAGCGAAAACGAAGGCTGTTCAGACCGGGGCCCCATGGCTGAACGGTTACGAAAAAGGTGGGAGAAAAGGCCGGAAACCTAAGAAATGCTTGCATTGCTGCGGTATTTATATTAAAATACATCAGTATTTTGTGAGCTTGGCGCATCCGAAGGGACGTTGATTCGGGCCTGAAAGTACGATTAGAATATAAAAACTTCATGTTTCCAGAATAGAGATATTTTGGTTTTTCATTTTAGGAGGATTTTATGGTATCAGCAGGTGATTTCAGAAACGGTGTCACACTTGAGATTGATGGTCAGGTTGTTCAGATCGTCGAGTTCCAGCATGTAAAGCCTGGTAAGGGCGCAGCTTTCGTAAGAACGAAGCTTAGAAACGTTATCAACGGTGGTGTAATCGAGCGTACATTCCGTCCGACCGAGAAGTTCCCGCCAGCACACATCGATCGTCAGGATATGCAGTATCTTTACGATGATGGTGACATGTACAACTTCATGAACCCGGAGACCTTCGAGCAGATTTCCCTTTCCCACGAGCAGATTTCAGATGAGATGAAGTTCGTAAAGGAGAACGAGACCGTTCGTGTAGACTCCTACCAGGGTAAGGTATTCGCTGTTGAGCCGCCTCTGAAGGTCACCCTCGAGGTTACCCACACGGAGCCGGGCGTAAAGGGCAACACCGCAACCGGTGCTCAGAAGCCGGCAACCCTTGAGACCGGTGCAGAGATCATGGTTCCGCTGTTCATCAACATCGGTGATAAGGTTATCGTATCTACCCAGACCGGTGAGTACGAGTCCCGCGGCTGATATCTGCGTGATCAGAACATATACGGAGCGATCCGTTTGTGAGAAGGTTTCCCAAACGGGAAGCCTTCTTTTTTTCGAGTTTATGGGGTCAGACCCCCTTACGAAATTCTTAAGAAACCGTCGATTCATGGGAGGCCGCGCCTCTCATGGCATAGTTAAAGGAGTATTGATTTGACTACGATTCTGAATGTTATCACCGACGCCGTGCGGACCGCGTTTGTGCTGGCCGGCTATGATGCAGAGCTCGGTCGCGTGTCGATTTCCAACCGTCCGGACCTCTGTGAGTACCAGTCGAACGGCGCGATGGCCGGAGCGAAGCAGTATCACAAGAAGCCGATGGATATCGCAAACGAGGTGGTGGAGAAGCTGAAGACCATGCAGCAGGGCGATATCGTGATGTTCTCCGAGGTCTCAGCGGTGATGCCGGGCTTCATCAACCTGAACGTATCCGAGGAGCTCACCACGAAGTATCTGAACGAGATGAACTTCCATGAGGACCTCGGGCTCGATGCCCATGAGGGGAAGAAGATCATCATCGACTACGGCGGAGCCAATGCGGCGAAGCCGCTCCATGTCGGCCACCTTCGTTCGGCCGTCATCGGTGAGGCGATCAAGCGGATGGCGATTCAGCAGGGCAATGATGTCATCGGTGACGTACATCTCGGTGACTGGGGTCTTCAGATGGGCCTCATCATCACGGAGCTTGAGGACCGCGGACAGCTCGATGCAGATCTCGAGATCTCCCAGCTGGAGGAGATCTATCCGTTCGCCTCTGCAAAGGCGAAGGCGAAGTATGAGGATGGCCCGCATAAGGGTGAGCTCGTACATCCGGAGTATGCTGAGCGTGCACATCAGGCGACGCTAAAGCTGCAGAATGGTGATCCGACCTACCGTGCGGTATGGAATAAAATCATGAAGGTTTCCATCGCGGATCTGAAGAAGAACTACGGAAACCTCGACGTTCACTTCGACCTCTGGAAGGGCGAGAGCGATGCGCAGCAGTACATTCCGGGTCTGATTCAGGACCTAATTGATAAAGGACTTGCGTATGAGTCCCAGGGCGCGCTGGTCGTGGATGTCGCAGAGGAGGGAGATGCGAAGGAGATTCCGCCATGCATGATCCGTAAGTCCGACGGTGCGGCACTGTATGCAACTTCTGACCTCGGGACCATCGTCGAGCGAGAGAAGCTGTATCATCCGGATGAGTACATCTACATCGCGGACAGCCGGCAGTCCCTCCACTATACCCAGTTTTTCCGTGTGGCACGGAAGGCAGGACTCGTACGTCCGGAGGAGGAGCTTCGCTTCATTGGCTTCGGTACGATGAACGGCAAGGACGGAAAGCCGTTTAAGACCCGCGAGGGTGGTGTGCTCCGTCTCGAGAAGCTGATCCAGGAGACGAATGAAAAGGTCCTCGAGCGTGTACGCGCATCCCGTGGAGAGGAGCTCAGCGAGGAGGAGGCAGCCGCCATCGCAGTTCGTGTCGGCCTCGCCGCACTGAAGTACGGTGATCTCTCGAATCAGGCGACGAAGGACTACATCTTCGACCTCGATAAATTCACGTCCTTTGAGGGCAACACCGGTCCATACATCCTCTACACCATCGTACGGATTAACTCGATCCTTCGAAAGTTCATGCAGGAGCGTGGCGTAAGCGATGATGTGCATGTAAAGGATTATGTGAAGGCCCATGCGACCGATTTCCAGATCCTGCCGATGAAGGAGAAGTCCGCACATGATGTGCAGATGCTGCTGACCCGTTACCAGGATGAGATCAATGGTGCATGGAAGGACCTCGCACCGCACCGCATCTGTTCCTATATCTATGCACTGGCCAACAACTTCAACAGTCTCTACCATGATGTGAAGTTCCTGAGCCTGCCGGAGAAGGAAAAGGAGAGCTGTATGGCGCTTCTGATGCTGACCTTCCGTGTACTGAGCACCTGCATCCATACACTGGGATTCGGTGCGCCGGAGCGGATGTAATCGAGAAATACAGGAGAAGACAGAATATGAAATATTTCATTGCAAGTGATATCCACGGCTCTGCATACTGGTGCCGCAAGACCCTGGAGAAGTTCGAGAAGAGCGGCGCAAAGCGCCTGATCCTCCTCGGAGACATCCTCTATCACGGACCACGTAATGACCTTCCGCAGGAGTATGCACCGAAGGAGGTCATCGCGATGCTGAATCCGCTGAAGGACAGAATCTGGGCGGTACGTGGCAACTGTGAGGCGGAGGTCGATCAGATGGTGCTGCAGTTCCCGGTGATGGCGGATTATGCGATCCTCGCACTGAACGGTCATACGATTTTTGCGACCCATGGGCATCTTTTCGATGAGACGAAGCTTCCGCCACTGATGGAGGGCGATGCACTGCTGCATGGCCATACCCATCTTCTGAAGGCGGAGAAGCTGACCGCAGAGGATGGACGTACGTTCTTCCATCTGAATCCGGGCAGCACCTCCCTTCCGAAGGGTGGAAACCCGAATACCTATGCCATCCTCGATGAGGATATGTTCACGGTATATGACTTCGATGGGCACACGATCGCATCGATTTCACTGAACGCGTAAACGACATATTGACGAGATGTTTTATCGTACCCTTCGGCATATTGACGGCTGAAGGGTATTTTTTTTAGCTGAAGAAGTAGAATTTTGTCATATTCCGCGAGCTTATTGATAATTAATCTACAATCTGTTAAGATAGAAAAGGTTTCGGTTGTGCATAGTGAACAAAGCACAGAACGTGATCGAATGGTCGGTATCATTATGCCTGCACAGGAAGAATGGGTCTTTCTGCCAGGGCATTCATATTATTTTAAAGGAGTAGAATTATGGCTGTGAATCGTTTCGTCTTAAATGGTATTTCTTATCATGGACATGGTGCAATTAAGGAGATCCCGGGTCTCATCAAGGCAAGAGGCTATCATAAGGCTTTCGTTGCATCCGATCCTGACCTCGTAAAGTTCGGCGTAACAGCCAAGGTGACAGATCTTCTGAAGGAGAACGGCATCGACTTCTTCCTGTATGATGACATCAAGCCGAACCCAACCATCGAAAACATCCAGCACGGTGTAGAGGCATACAAGTCCTGCGGCGCAGACTGCATGATCACCATCGGTGGTGGCTCTTCCATGGATACCGGTAAGGGCATCGGTATCGTCATCAACAACCCGGAGTTTGCAGATATCCGTTCTCTCGAGGGCGTCGCACCGACCAAGCATCGTACCGTCTTCACCATCGCCGTTCCGACAACCGGTGGTACCGGCGCAGAGTCCACCATCAACTACGTTGTAACCGACGTTGAGAAGAAGAGAAAGTTCGTCTGCGTCGATGCAAACGATATCCCGGATATCGCCGTCGTTGATCCGGATATGATGTCCTCCATGCCGAAGGGCCTCACGGCTTCGACCGGTATGGACGCGCTGACACATGCGATCGAAGGCTACACCACCAAGGGTGCATGGGAGCTCGCAGATGTACTCGACCTCGAGGCTATCAAGCTCATCGCAAAGAACCTTCGTAAGGCTGTAACGAACGATCCGGATGGACGTGAAGGTATGGCACTTGCACAGTATGTAACCGCGATGGCATACTCGAACGTAGGCCTCGGTATCGCACACTCCATGGCACACACCCTCGGCGCGGTTTATGACACACCGCACGGTGTTGCATGTGCGATGATGCTTCCGATCGTGATGGAGTTCAACCAGGAGTACACCGGCGAGAAGTTCAAGGCTATCGCAGAGGCATTTGATATCGATACCACTGGTATGGATGCAGCGACCTATCGTAAGGCTGCCATCGATGCCGTGAAGCAGCTCTCTGTAGATGTTGGCATCCCGACGAAGCTGGAGGCTCTGAAGGAAGAGGACCTTCCGTTCCTTTGTGAGTCCGCTGCCGCTGATGCATGTGCACCTGGTAACCCAAGAGAGGCAAGCATCGCTGACTTCGAAGCTATGTTCAGAAAGTTAATGTAATTATAATCACAGGGCTTTGCCCTGTGATGCCCCATAAATATTTCCCCCGGAGTTTTCTCCGGGGGCTTTTTTGTGCTAACATAGGCATCAGAGTTTATCAGAAAGAAAAGGCCAGATGATGATGAAAAAAGCATGGAAATATATGATGATCCCGGCAGCCCTGATGCTGCTCCTGTCCGGATGTGGACACTTTACGGAGCTTGTGGAGCATGTCGCGTCGAAGCAGGAGACGACGGCGGAAGAAACGCAGGCGATCCTGGAAACGACCATCCCGGCGGACCAGGTCGTGGAGCCGGCAGATTCGGATGCGATGCGGATCGAGCTTTCCCAGGGGGCAGCAGCCCTCGGCTTCGCGCATCTCATGGAGGAGTCCGAGCTGGGTGCGACACAGGGGGACTACCATTTCGAGCTGAAGGGCAGTGAAGCAGAGGTCCTGTCGGACTTCATCACCGGAGCGGCGGATGTCGCGGTCCTTTCACCGGAAAGTGCAGCACGGGCCTACCATGATGCGAAGGACGGTGCGGTCATCGTCAATATCAATGCAGGCAACGAGCTGTACTGCATCACCGGCAACAGTGAACTGAAGAGCTTTCAGGGATTAAAGGGGCAGACCGTACTGAGCGTCGGACAGGGCGAGCAGCCGGAGTATGTGCTTCGGTACCTGAAGAGTCAGTATGGCACGCAGTTCGATGTGCAGTATACGAGCATCGAGGATATCACGGCGCAGCTTTCGGCGGATCCGTCGAAGGTCGCCATCGTCGCAGAGCCGGATGCCTCGAGCCTTCTGGCCGGCGTGCCAGGCACCGTGCGTGCGTTTTCACTGAAGGACAGCTGGGAGAATGTCACCGCGACCGGCAGCCTGATCTCCAGTGTGACCCTCGTGCACCGGAATTGCTATGAGAATAAGCGCTCATCCGTAGATCATCTTCTTCGAGAGACCGCGATGTCGATCGTAAAGGCGGAGCGGGCTGCAAATCAGACGGCGAAGCTCGCCGGAAAGTTCGGTATCACACAGGCTGCGGTCGTTCCGCTGGCCCTTCCGTATGCGAATCTTAAGTGCATCACCGGTGATCAGATGAAGAGTCAGATCGGTGCCTACCTTATCGCCATCGCGGAGGCCGATTCCGCAGCCATCGGCCGCAGTATCCCAGGCGAGGACTTCTACTATGGATATGTCGTGACGGAGCCGGAGGAAAGCAGCTCCGTGAGTCGGTACGATGATGCGACATCCTACGGAAACGATTCAGAAGACGAAGATGAGGATGAAGACGAGAACACCGAATCGAAGAAGCGTGAGGACACAGATACAGAGCAGGATCAGAAGCAGGATGACATAAAGCGCGAAAATCATACAAAACGCGAAAACGAAACAGAAGAGGAGAGCGAGAAGAAAAAGAGCGACGAAAAGAAGGAAGAGGGCGAGAAAACGCACGAATCCGAGAAGAAAACCGAAACGAGCGAAAAGCATGTAGAAATCGAAGAGGCGCAGAGGCCGGCAGAAACCGCCGCTTCTACTGCACCACAGCCAGCCGGACCGGCAGGTCCGGATCCATCCGCCGCACCCGCCGATCCGGGTAGGCAGGGCCCGTCGGATGAGCTCCTCCCGGGAGGTCCCATGGGGTGATGAATACAGCCTGGCCGTCGAGAAGCAAGGAGCCCCGGAGGGTAGCCCTCCGGGGCTCCTTGCGTTGCATGAGACAGTGAAATGCTATTGACATGCATACCCCGAGGGGGTATACTGGCATCGACTTGATATAGGGGGTGGGGGTATATCTCCGCCGTGACTTGTACACAGAAAGAGGCATCTATGAAACAGTATATCGTGACCGGTATGAGCTGTGCAGCCTGCCAGGCGCGTGTCGAGAAGGCCGCGCGGGCAGTGCCGGGGGTGCGGGAGGCGACGGTCTCTCTGCTGACAAACACCCTCGCCGTCGAGGGCGATGCGGCACCGGAGGACATCATAAAGGCAGTGGTGAACGCGGGCTATGGCGCCAGCGAGAAGGGCGGGCATCCAGATGGAGGCATCCGCCCGGGAAGTAAACAGGGCGTGAGTATGCAGGGGGCAGCCTGTTCCGCTGCGGGCTGCGGTCTCGATCCGATGGCGGCAGAGGAAGAGGCCCTGCGGGATCATGAGACGCCGAAGCTGAAGAAGCGTCTCCTTCAGTCCGTTCTGCTGCTCGCCGTGCTGATGTACTTCAGCATGGGCCATAATATGGCGGGCTGGCCGCTTCCGGCTGTTTTTGAAAATCCGGTAAATGGTGCCATCGTACAGATGATGCTCGCGCTCATCGTTATGTATATCAACCGGAAATTCTTCGCCGGTGGCTTCCGCTCGCTCCTTTACCGGGCACCGAACATGGATGCCCTCGTCGCACTGGGCTCGAGTGCCGCTTTTCTGTACTCGTTGGTGGAGCTCTTTCTGATGAGCCTCGCGCTGGCGGACGGACAGATGGAGACGGTGCATCACCTGCACCACAATCTGTATTTCGAAACGGCAGCGATGATTCCGGCGCTGATCACGGTCGGCAAGATGCTCGAGGCGAGGTCGAAGGGACGAACGACCGATGCGCTTCGAAGTCTCATGAAGCTGGCACCGAAAACCGCCGTACTGCTGCGGGACGGAAAGGAAGTGACGGTACCGATCGCAGAGGTGCAGTCCGGCGATCTCTTCGTGGTACGTCCGGGCGAGAGCATCCCGGTCGATGGCGTCATCCTCGATGGCAGCAGTGCGGTCAATGAAGCCGCCCTCACCGGTGAGAGCATCCCGGTGGATAAGACCGTCGGCGATCCTGTATCCGCGGCGACCATCAACACGGATGGCTTCCTGAAGCTGCGGGCGACGCGTGTCGGAGAGGACACGACACTGAGCCAGATCATCCGGATGGTATCGGACGCAGCCGCGACGAAGGCACCGATCTCCCGGATCGCAGATCAGGTGGCCGGTATCTTCGTGCCGGCCGTGATCGCCGTTTCTCTGCTGACCTTCATCGCCTGGATGCTGGCCGGGAAGGGCGTGGAATTTGCGATTCCGCGGGCCGTCGCCGTGCTGGTGGTGTCCTGCCCGTGCGCACTCGGCCTGGCGACACCGGTGGCCATCATGGTCGGCAGTGGACAGGGCGCACGAAACGGCATCCTGTTCAAGACGGCAGCGGCGCAGGAGCAGGCCGGACGCATCGAGATCGTCGCGCTGGATAAAACCGGTACGATCACCTCAGGACAGCCGGTGGTGACGGATGTATTTCCGGCCGCCGGGGTATCGGCGGAAACGCTTCTCCAGCTGGCCCTCGACCTCGAGCAGTACTCCGAGCATCCACTGGCAGGTGCCATCGTGCGCTACGCAGAGACGCAGGCCATGACCCCACGCGTGGTGACGGAGTTCTCAGCATTGCCCGGCAACGGACTGCACGCGATGCAGGATGCGGCGGAGCTCTGCGGAGGTTCCTATACGTATATGAAGAAGCGCTTCGGTGTCGCGGGTGAGATGGAGCAGCAGTATGAGGCCCTCGCAGAGCAGGGAAAGACCCCGCTTTTCTTCGTGCGTGACGGGCATCCGATGGGGATCATCGCGGTCGCGGACGCCATCAAGGAGGATTCCGCGCAGGCCATCGCAGAACTTCAGCATATGGGCATTGACGTCTATATGATCACGGGCGATAATGAAAAAACGGCGCAGGCCATCGCAAAGCAGGCTGGCGTATCACATGTCATCGCCGGTGTCCTGCCGGATGGAAAGGAAGCGGTGATCCGTCGACTGAAGACCGAGGGACGTGTCGCGATGGTCGGAGACGGCATCAACGATGCACCGGCCCTCACCCGCGCGGATCTCGGTATCGCGATCGGTGCGGGCGCAGATGTCGCGATCGATGCGGCGGATGTGGTGCTGATGAAGAGCCGGCTCACGGATGTGTCGGCGGCGATCCGCCTCGGACGGGCGACGCTCCGGAATATTCATGAGAATCTGTTCTGGGCGTTCTTCTATAATATCATCTGTATCCCGCTGGCGGCCGGTTTCTACAGTGCGCTGCTGGGACTTCGGTTTGAGATGAGCCCGATGGTCGGCGCGGCGGCGATGAGCCTGTCGAGCTTCACCGTATGTATGAATGCGTTGCGTCTCAACCTCTGTAAGGTACATGACGCTTCACAGGATAGAAAAATCAGAAAGAGAACGAAAAAGGAGAGTAAAAAGATGACAGAGACTGTAAATATCAAGGGTATGATGTGTGGACACTGCGAGGCCAGCGTAAAGAAGGCCCTCGAGAAGCTCGATGGTGTCGAGGAGGCCGTGGTTTCCCACACCAGCGGTACCGCAGAGCTGAAGCTGAGCGCCCCGGTTGACGATGCGGCGATTCAGAAGGCGATCGAGGCCCTCGATTTCGAGTTCGTATCAATCGTAAAGTAAACGCATCGCCGCATGGGGCGGAGGCCAATGCAGACGAGCGGGAGGGTATATGCCGCCCGGGCGATGACATTGGCCTTGGACCGGTGCGCGGACGCCGGAAGGATACGGGAAGAGGAGGTGGAAACATGGCATGTTGCTGTGGACAGGATGAAAACGGAAGACAGAAGCATAAGCCGCGGACGCCGGAGCAGGTGAAGTCGCTGGTGACGCGCCTGAACCGCATCGACGGGCAGATCCTCGGCATCAAAAAAATGATCGAGGAAAATCGTTACTGTCCGGATGTTCTGATGCAGGTCAGCGCCGTGCAGTCCTCGCTGAATTCCTTTAATAAGGAGCTGCTTGCGACGCATATCAAAACCTGCGTCGTCGATGACATCCGGGATGGGAAGGAGGAAGCGGTGGACGAGCTCTGCGAGCTGCTGAAAAAAACGATGAAGTAGGCCCGCGAGAGCATCCGCTGGTGCCTGGGCCACCGGTAAGCGGTACATTCGGTGGTGCCGTTTCTGCATATGCGACATAAGGAAAGAACGATTAGCAGTCTTTTGAAAAGACTGCTAATTTTTTGCTTCGTTCACATAGTTAACACATTTCTGCTTTATATTTAGGAGCATCAGATGGAGGAACGGTATCCTCTGTCACATGAAAGGATAAAGCTTATGGGAAATATAGTACAGATTTTCCAGCGGCATCGGCTGAAGAGGCAGATGACGCTCGCAAATGGAAACAACGGCCAGAACCAACCGGATGACGATCATGGGTTCGGTAATTTTAACGATTTCTTTAACCAGTTTACGAACGGTCAGAACGGCGCGAATGGTGGAAATCGTGGGAACAACGGCAATAACAGCTATCAGCCGAAGAATAAAAAGCCGCTGATTTTCTATTATTTCATCGCGCTTCTCATCATCCTGCTGCTGAATACCTTCGTATTCCCGTCGCTGCTGACACGGTCGATCCGTCAGACGAGCTATACGGAGTTCATGAACGCCGTGAACAACCAGGCCATCACGAAGGTGAATCTGAGTGATGATACCATCACCTATGTCGCGACGGTAAATGGGGAGGACCTCACCTGCCAGACCGGCCGACTGAAGAACGAGTACACCGAGGCACAGGTACTGCAGGAGCTCTACCGGCAGGGTGTCAACTTCGATGAGACGATCCCGGTGGAGACCAGCCCGCTGCTGAATTTCCTTCTGACCTGGATCTTCCCGATCCTTCTGTTCTGGGCGCTCGGCAACTGGCTCAGCAAGCGCATGGCGAGCTCGCTCGGTGCGGGCGGCGGCTTCGGTGGTATGGGTGGCTTCGGCAAGTCGAACGCCCGTGAGTACGAAGCGAAGGATGGAAACAAGGTGACCTTTAAGGACGTCGCCGGTGAGGATGAAGCGAAGGAGCTTCTGTCTGAGATGGTCGACTACCTGAAGGAGCCGGATAAGTATACGAAGATCGGTGCGCATATCCCGAAGGGCGCGCTGCTCGTCGGCCCTCCTGGAACCGGTAAGACCCTGCTTGCAAAGGCTGTCGCCGGTGAGGCGAACGTTCCGTTCTTCTCCATCGCAGGCTCCGAGTTCGTCGAGATGTTCGTCGGTATGGGTGCGGCGAAGGTACGTGACCTGTTCGAGCAGGCGAAGAAAAAGTCGCCATGTATCATCTTCATCGATGAGATCGATGCCATCGGTAAGAAGCGTGGCAACGGTGCGATGGGTGGCAATGATGAGCGTGAGCAGACCCTGAACCAGCTTCTGACGGAGATGGACGGCTTCGACAGCTCGAAGGCCATCATCATCCTGGCAGCGACGAACCAGCCGGATTCTCTGGATCCTGCACTGCTTCGTCCGGGCCGTTTCGACCGTCGTGTACCGGTCGAGCTTCCAGATTTTCAGGGTCGTGTCGACATCCTGAAGGTGCATTCCAGAGGCATCAAGATGGCGGACAATGTCGATCTCAGTGCCATCGCGAAGGCAGCCGCCGGCGCGAGTGGTGCCGAGCTTGCGAACATCATCAACGAGGCAGCGCTTCGCGCGGTACGTGCCGGGCGTGAGCGCGTGATCCAGTCGGATCTCGAGGAGTCGATCGAGGTCGTGATCGCCGGTTACCAGAAGAAGAACAACGTGATGACCGATAAGGAGAAGCTGATCGTTTCCTACCATGAGGTCGGTCATGCACTGGTTGCTGCGCTTCAGAAGAACTCGGCACCGGTACAGAAGATCACGATCATCCCGAGAACCTCCGGTGCACTGGGCTATACCATGCAGGTCGAGGATGAAGGAAACCACTACCTCTACTCGAAGGAGGAGCTGGAGAATAAGATCGCGACGCTGACCGGCGGACGCTGTGCTGAGGAGCTGATCTTCCATACCTGCACGACCGGTGCAAGCAACGATATCGAACAGGCGACGAAGTATGCCCGTGCGATGATCACGCGCTATGGCATGGCGGATGGTATCGGTATGGTGGCGATGGAGCAGGTCCAGAACCAGTACCTCGGTGGCGATGCTTCGCTCACCTGCTCGCCGGAGACCCAGACGAAGATCGACCAGATGACCGTAGACCTCGTGAAGAAGCAGCATGATAAGGCCTATCAGCTGCTGAGCGACAACATCACGAAGCTCCACGAGATCACGAAGTATCTCTATGAGAAGGAGACCATCACCGGCACCGAGTTCATGGAAATTCTGAACCGGAAGGAGATTGATCCGTCGGTAGTGGCACCGGGCACACAGGCCTGAGCATCCTGCCCGAAAGGATACGGATGGAGGATGCGTATATCGGATAGAAAATTCGGATAAACCGAATCGTATCCCGTATGGCCATATATGCAGTATATGAAGACTCGTTACAGTTTGAGAAAACTGTAACGAGCCTTTTTTTATTCTGAACAATCTGGCGGAACGGTGACAAAACCGGTTTAGTTTACGTATAATAAAAGCAACTATAGATATCATTCGGGCAGGGACCGCCAGGACCTTCGCGGAAGGGGTATCTGCGATTTTATTTTACAAGGGAAGTATTATGCGTGATCTTGATTATTTGAAGCTGCTCGCGAAGCAGTTTCCGACTGCAACTGCTGCAGGTGCGGAGATTATCAACCTGCGTGCGATCTGTGCACTTCCGAAGGGCACAGAGTATTTCTTTTCAGACCTGCATGGTGAAAGCGACGCCTTCATCTACCTGATGCGGTCGGCCTCCGGAATCGTTCGTGATAAGATCGATGAAACCTTCGGAAATCTGCTGCCGGAGGAGGAACAGCTGGAGCTTGCGAACCTGATCTACTATCCGAGAGACATTCTTTCGAATCCGGCACACAAGGCGAAGGATACACCGGAGTGGCAGCGCATCACGATCAATCGTCTCGTGAATATCTGCCGCTGTGTCAGCTCCAAGTACACCCGCTCGAAGGTGCGTAAGAAGATGCCACAGCAGTATGCCTACGCGATCGATGAGCTCCTGCACCTCGACAGTCATGATGAGGATAAGCGGGGCTATCTCCGCGGCATCATGGATGCCATCATCGACATCGACATGGGCGATGATTTCATCGTGGCCCTGTCGGAGCTGATCCAGAACCTCGTCGTCGATAATCTCCATATCATCGGCGATATCTTCGACCGAGGCCCGCATGCGGACCAGATCATGGAGGAGCTGATGAGCTTCCATGATGTGGACATCGAGTGGGGAAATCATGATGCCGAGTGGATGGGGGCCGCCTGTGGTAATCCGGCCTGCATCGCAAGCGTTCTCCGCATTGCCACCTCCTATAACTCCTTCGATGTGCTCGAGGACGGCTATGGCATCAACCTGCGTCCGCTTTCGATGTATGCGGAGGAGGTGTATGGCGATGATCCATGTGCCTGCTTCCAGCCGCATCTCCTGGATACCAATGTCTCTGACTCGGTCGATCCTCGCCTCGCCGCGAAGATGTGTAAGGCTATCAGTATCATCCTGTTTAAGGAGGAGGGGGCACTGATCCGCCGCCATCCGGAGTATAAGCTCGACCACCGTATGCTCCTCGATAAGATTGATTATGAAAAGGGCACGGTGACCATCGATGGACAGAGCTATCCGCTGAAGGATACGAATTTCCCGACCATCGACCCGAAGGATCCGTATAAGATGACGGAGAAGGAAAAGGAGCTGATGAACACCCTGGTGTACAGCTTCACACACTCGCAGCTGCTGCAGAAGCACATCCGTTTCTTCTTTACGAATGGCGCGATGTATAAGGTGGTCAATAACAACATCCTCTACCATGGCTGCATCCCGATGAACGTGGACGGCTCCTTCCTGCAGCTCGAGACGGCGAAGGGCAGTGTCGGTGGAAAGGCCCTCATGGATTACTTCTATGAGCGGGCCATCGATGCGTATTTCCTGAATGGAGAGAACGATCCGAAGGGAAAGGTGTACGCCACGGATCTTTTCTGGTACATGTGGTGCGGCCCATGCTCACCGCTTTTCGGAAAGGATAAGATGACGACCTTCGAGCACTGCTTCATCGAGGATCCGGATACACATGTGGAGAAGTTTAACATCTACTATGAATTCTCGAAGGAGGAGCGCTATGTCGACCGGATCTTCGCGGAATTCGGTGTGGATCCGGAGAGGGGCCATGTGGTAAATGGCCATGTGCCGGTGAAAACGAAGCGTGGTGAGTCTCCGATCAAGGCAAACGGCAAGCTCTTCGTCATCGATGGCGGTATCTCGAAGGCCTACCACTCCCGCACCGGCATCGCCGGCTATACGCTCATCTTCAACTCCCGCCATCTGGCACTGGCAGAGCATAAGGGCTTCCAGAAGGGATCCGAAAATACGCCGGAGATTCAGATCGTGGAGCAGATGAAGCACCGCATCCATGTCGGTGAAACCGATAATGGACAGGAGCTGCAGCGTCAGATCGCCGACCTCGAGGAGCTGCTCACAGCGTATCGCAACGGTGATATCCGTGAGAAGGGCGAAATTGTGCAAAAGCGACATTGATTCGAAAATAGAATAGTGCTATAAAAAACGGGATCAAAATTTGTTTGATCTCGTTTTTTATAGGGGGAATATATGGCAGCAAAATCAAGCATGAAGGACATGACGAACGGAAATCCGACGAAGCTGATTCTCGGATTTGCGATTCCGATGCTGCTCGGAACGCTGTTTCAGCAGTTTTACAGCATGGTGGATACCATCATCGTCGGCCGTTTTCTGGGCGTCGATGCGCTGGCCGGTGTAGGCTCCACCGGTGCGATCAATTTCATGGTGAACGGCTTCGTCATCGGTGTGACGGCGGGCTTCGCGATTCCGGTGGCGCAGCGATTCGGTGCGCAGGATTTTAAAGGCCTTCGGAAGTATGTTGCGCAGATCATCTACCTCACGGTGGCGATCTCCGTGCTGATGACCGTGGTGATCGGTGCACTGACGAAGAGTATCCTGATCGGCACGAATACGCCGGCCTCGATCTTTGATTATGCCTTCGACTATATCTTCATCATCTTCCTGGGGACGCCGGCGATCTTTCTTTACAACATCACGGCCAGCATCATCCGTTCCCTCGGTGATGCGAAAACGCCGGTGTATTTCCTGATTTTCGCAGCACTTCTCAATATCCTGCTCGACTATATCTCCATCGGCCTCATGGGCCTCGGCGTCGAGGGACCGGCGTATGCGACCGTCATCTCACAGGGACTGAGCGGTGTGCTGTGCCTCGTCTATATGGTCTATAAATTCCCGGTTCTCCACTTCGAGGCGGGGGAGCTGAAGCCGGATGGTGAGAAGGTGCTGAACCTGCTCGGTATGGGGATCCCGATGGGCCTCCAGTACTCCATCACGGCCATCGGCTCCGTCATCCTGCAGACCGCGGTGAACGGTCTCGGCGCGATCGCCCTGGCGGCCATCACTGCCGGCCAGCGTATCAGTAATTTCGTCTGCTGCGTCTTCGATTCACTCGGTGCGACCATGGCGACCTATGCCGGTCAGAATGTCGGGGCCCTCCGCTTCGATCGTATCCGTGAGGGGGTACGCTCCGCGACGATCCAGGGCTCCATCTATTCGGTGCTGATCTTAGTGATCCTGATCTTCTTCGGTGGGGAGATTCCGAAGCTGTTTGTGGATGCCGGTGAAACCGAGGTCATCACAAATGCGCATCTCTTCCTCGTCTGCAATGCGGCGTTTTATATTCCGCTCACCATCGTCAATGTCTGGCGCTTTACAATCCAGGGCATGGGATTCTCCGGCCTTGCGATTCTCGCCGGTGTCTGTGAGATGGTGGCCCGTGGACTGGTCGGCTTCGTGTTCGTTCCGTGGCTCGGCTACATCGCGTCCTGCTTCGCGTCACCGCTCGCGTGGATTTTCGCAGATGCCTTCCTGATTCCATGCTTCTATCACTGCCTGAAGAAGCTGAAAATGCAGTATCATATGAGCATATAACGTACAGTTCAGACAGGGGCCCGGAGAGGGGCCCCTGTCTGAACTGTTTTTTGAACATTCAAAAGGCAGTATCCTGTAAATACATAGTTGCTATATCAGGCTTTGCGTTTTAAAATGAAATCAGCTATGTCTGAATACAGGAGCATGGCGCAGGTTCTATGCTTTAGTAAGTAAAGGTGGAGGATATATCATGACGAAAGATATGGAAACGATGGCGGTAAATGCCATCCGCGTTTTATCAGCAGATGCGATCCAGAAGGCGAATTCTGGACACCCGGGACTGCCACTCGGTGTGGCACCGATGGCCTATGAAATGTGGGCACATTATCTGAACATCAATCCGGCCGATCCGACATGGGAGGATCGTGACCGCTTTATTCTTTCCGGTGGACATGGTTCCATGCTGCTGTATTCCCTGCTTCACCTGTTCGGCTTCGGCCTCACGAAGGAAGATGTGATGCAGTTCCGTCAGCTCGGTTCCCTGACACCTGGCCATCCGGAGTATGGTCACACGGTCGGTATCGAAGCGACGACCGGACCGCTCGGCGCAGGTATCAGTATGGCGGTCGGTATGGCGGCAGCAGAGAAGCACCTGGCGTCGATTTTCAACAAGCCGGGCTATGAGATCGTCAATCACCGTACCTTCGTCATCGCAGGTGATGGCGATCTGATGGAGGGTATTTCCTCTGAGGCACTGTCACTGGCCGGTACCTGGAATCTTTCCAAGCTGACCGTGCTCTATGACTCGAATAAGATTTCCATCGAGGGTTCCACAGACATCGCGTTCCGTGAGGACGTGGTGAAGCGTGTCGAGGCCTTCGGCTTCAAGACCCTCGAGGTGGATGACGGTAATGATCTTCAGAAGATCGCAGCCGCACTGGATACAGCGCTTCAGGATGATTCCGCACCATACTTCATCAAGGTGAAGACCACCATCGGCTTCGGCTGTCCTGCAAAGCAGGGCTCCGCAGCAGCCCATGGCGAGCCGCTCGGCGAGGAGAACGTAAAGGCGATGAAGGAGACACTTGAGTGGCCGTCTCAGGAGCCGTTCTATGTGCCGGAGGAGGTATACGCACATTATAAGGCACTCGCGGAGGCGAAGCAGCCGGCAGAGGATGCCTGGAAGAAGCTCTTCAACGAGTACTGTGCGAAGTTCCCGGAGATGGCGGAGCTGTGGGCCCGCTACCACTCGGATGAGGATGTGAAGGCACTTCGTGAGGATGCCGGATTCTTCGCAAAGGCCGAGAAGGCAGAGGCGACGAGAGCCTCCTCTGGTGTCGTCATCAACTACATGAAGGATAAGCTTCCGAACCTCTTCGGCGGTTCAGCGGATCTCGGACCTTCCAATAAGACCGAGATGAAGGGCGAGCGCTACTTCAGCGCGGAGACACCGGAAGGAAAGAACATTCACTTCGGCGTTCGTGAGATGGCGATGGCCGGTATCGCAAACGGTATGCTGCTCCATGGCGGTCTTCGTACCTTCGTAGCGACCTTCTTCGTCTTCAGCGACTATCTGAAGCCGATGGCGAGACTGGCCGCGCTGATGAAGATTCCACAGATCTTCGTCCTGACCCATGATTCCATCGGTGTCGGCGAGGATGGCCCTACCCATGAGCCGATCGAGCAGCTCGCGATGCTCCGCTCGATTCCGAACTTCGATGTCATCCGTCCTTGCGATCGTACCGAGACCGAGGGCGCATGGCTGATGGCTCTGGAAGCGAAGGATCACCCGACGGCCCTCGTGCTGACGAGACAGAACCTCGAGCAGCTGCCGGGTGCGGATGCGCATAAGGTAGAGAAGGGTGCCTACATCATCGATGACTGTGAGGGCACTCCGGAGTACATCCTGATCGCGACCGGATCCGAGGTCGCACTCGCGGTGAAGGCGAAGGCAGAGCTCGATGCGCAGGGAAAGAAGGTACGTGTCGTTTCCATGCCGAACATGGAGGCCTTCGATCGTCAGGACGCGGCGTATAAGGAGTCGGTACTTCCGAACAGTGTACGGAAGAGAGTGGCCATCGAGGCACTTTCCGATTTCGGCTGGTATAAGTATGTCGGTCTGGACGGTAAGGTCGTCAGCATGCATGGCTTCGGTGCGTCCGGCAACGGCTCGGTTCTCTTTAAGCACTTCGGTTTCACGGTGGAGAATGTCGTGGAAACTGTAAACAGTCTCTGATTAATATCCCAGGGCTTCGCCCGGCAGATGTGCTATAAACGTTCATCAGGAGGTGAACAGTATGAGATTCTTTATTGATACGGCAAATGTAGATGAGATTCGTGAAGCGAATGATATGGGGATCATCGCAGGTGTCACCACCAATCCTTCCCTGATCGCAAAGGAAGGCAGAGATTACATGGAGACCCTGAAGGAGATCACAGAGATCGTCGATGGTCCGATTTCCGGTGAGGTGAAGGCCAGCACGACCGATGCCGAGGGCATGATCGCCGAGGGCCGTGAGATTGCGAAGCTTCATAAGAACATGGTAGTGAAGATTCCGATGACCACCGAGGGACTGAAGGCCGTCAAGGTGCTTACCGCGGAAGGTATCCACACGAATGTAACACTGGTCTTCTCGGCATCCCAGGCACTGCTTGCAGCCAGAGCCGGTGCGACCTATGTTTCCCCGTTCCTGGGCCGTCTCGATGATATCTCCACCGACGGCATCGCCCTGATCCAGGACATCGAGGATATCTTCCAGATGTACCCGGATATCGAGACCGAGGTGATCTGTGCCTCCGTACGTCATCCGATGCACATCGTCGAGTGTGCGAAGACCGGTGCAGATATCGCCACCGTTCCGTTCAAGGTACTCATGCAGATGGTGAAGCATCCGCTCACCGACATCGGCATCGAGCGCTTCCGGAAGGATTACGAGGCGGTATTCGGAAAACAGAACTGATGTAAAGGGGCTGTCGCACTGGTCGTGCGACAGCCCCTTTTATGTTAAATGTTATTTATCGAAGACAACGTACTTCGGAATACCGTTCTCGAATTTGCAGGAGCGCTCCCCCTGCACGAGCGGACGCAGATACTCGAGCATTTCTTCGGTGACACCGTTGCCCTCAGAGGTGATCCAGCTGTCCGGGACCTTCTTCTCCCGATCCGCGATGTCGGCGATGTCCGCGGCACCGTAGGCTACACTGTACGGCTGATTCGACGTGCGGGTCAGCGTCGACATCACGCCATTCTGCCCATCGACAGCGAGGCGGACAGCATTGCGACCGAGCTCGGTCGACTCCGTGATGTCGGTCTCGGAGAGGAGATGGCCTGCACAGCGCTGCAGGAGATTCAGCTCGATGTAGCGCACCTTGCAGCCGATGTTTGAGCGGATCGCGTTCTCCAGCACCTTGCCGGCACCGGTCGCGATGGTGTGACCGAAGGCATCCGTCGACTGGTCACGATCGGCATAGTCGCAGATCATCTTTCCGCTGCGGTCACGGATACCCTCGCTGATGGCGACGATGACGTCCTTGCCGACTGCGAGCTCACCCCGGAGATCGGAGATGAAGTCGTTGAGATCGAACGGACGCTCCTCGAGATAGATGAGATATGGAACGTTGCTGTTTGCACTCTCGGCGAGTGCGGCCGCTGCCGTCAGCCAGCCGGCATTCCGGCCCATCATCTCGACGACGATGACATACGGTGTATCGTATACCTCGAGCTCGCGCTCCAGCTCGGAGATGGAGGTTGCGATATACTTCGCGGCAGAACCGAAGCCAGGACAGTGATCGATACCGTAGAGGTCGTTATCGATGGTTTTCGGCGCACCGACCACGACGATGTCTGGAATATGATGCTCCTTAATATAATCGGAGAGCTTCCAGACGGTATCCATCGAGTCGTTTCCGCCGATATAGACGAAATAGCCGATCTCATGCTTCTGGAAGATGCGGATGAGATCCTCGAACTCCGACGGGTCCTGTGCCGGATCCTTCAGCTTGAAACGGCAGGAGCCGAGTGCGGCGGCCGGGGTCACGGCCAGGGTGGCGAGCATGTCCTCGATGTGTTCGATACCGCTCAGATCCAGGAACTGCTCACGCAACACGCCCTGGATACCATAGCGTGCACCGAGCACATCGCTTACCTCCGGGTTTCGGATGGCGGCCTCGATGACGCCGGCCAGCGTGGCGTTGATGGCAGACGTCGGTCCACCGGACTGTGCGACTAAAAGCTTCTTTCCCATAGCTTCTCCTTCAAAACGGTGTATACCTGCAGATGATGAATCTGTGGCATAGCATACTATATATGATGATTCGACGGGCCCCGGTACGCTGTACCGACGAGGGATTTCCAGAGATAGGCGCGATGCAGGCCCTGATTTGTCAGTATATCATACTTTTTTCCTCTTTACTGCAAAAGAGACGACCTTTTCAAACGCATATTCGGCGGCAGCGGTACCTTCTTTATTATAGGGTGCATGTATTCTGTCGCTGTGGAATGCGACATTTTCATTTTTGAACATGAAAATCTATAAAAAAGCGCTTACAAATGCTGAATTAATGCCAAATGAGTGCCCGATCAGATAAGTATGGGCAAAAAAGGTCCTTTTATATAAGCATTCTGTGATACTTGCTCGTATACTTAAGCCAAGTTGCGAAACTTGTTGGTGATATTTCATAACGTTAAAGATTTGACTAGTTGATTACAGGAGAAGAGACATGAAATTCACGATCAGAGCGGTGTTTAAGCGGAGCGTCACCATCGAATGTGACAATCAGACGATCTGCTACGCACCGGAGGAGTACAGTGTGCTCCTCGATGGTGAGGAACGTGCGCGATCGACGCTGAACGTTCTCACGATCGATGGTCTTCAGCCGGACAGCGACTATACCCTGAGCTTAAAGACAGGGGATGGAGAAGAGACACAGTCTTTCCATACAGAGGCCGAGTCGGTGCTGCTCGATGTCCGGAGCTTCGGCGCCCATGGCGACGGCGAGACCGATGACACGATCTACCTGCAGGCGGCGATCAGTGCCTGCCCGAAGGATGGAACCGTATACCTGCCGGCAGGAACCTACCTGTCGAGGCCGCTCTTTCTGAAGAGCTACATGAGCCTATGGCTCGATGAGGGGGCCGTTCTGAAGGGTGATCCGAACCGGAATCACTACCCGCTGATGCCGGGTATGACGAAGACGACGGATGGAACGGGCGAGTATAATCTCGCGAGCTGGGAAGGAAACCCGGAGACCTCCTTCGCCTCCCTCATTTCGGCGATCGGTGCAGAGCACGTCGACATCGTCGGCCGCGGCCACATCGATGGTGGCGGTGCCGAGGGTGACTGGTGGCAGAATCCGAAGGTGATGCGAACTGCATGGCGACCGAATACCATCTTTCTGAACCGCTGCCGACATGTACGGCTCCAGTCCATCACGGTGAAGAATTCCCCGAGCTGGACGGTGCATCCGTACTATACCGATCATATCGGCGCATACAACATCACGATCTGGAACCCATCCGATTCGCCGAATACAGACGGCTTCGATCCGGAGAGCTGTGATGATATCCTGATTCTCGGTACGAAGATCTCTGGCGGCGATGACTGTATCGCCCTGAAGTCCGGAAAATACTATATGAGTCAGAAACATCATAAGATCTCGGATCACTTCACGATTCGGAACTCCTTCCTCGAAAGAGGACACGGCAGTGTGACGGTGGGCTCGGAAGCGGCCGGTGGCGTGATCAACGTCGAGGTCGCGCAGTGCATCTTCGATGGGACAGACCGGGGACTTCGGATCAAGACCCGTCGCGGCCGCGGACCGGAAACACGGTATGATGGGGTATATTTCCACGACATCATCATGAAGGACGTGCACATGCCGTTCACCTTCAATATGTTCTATTTCTGCGATCCGGACGGCCACAGCGACTACGTACAGAACCAGAGCTTCCATCCAGTGGATGATAAGACACCGACGATCGGAACGATTCGGGCCGAGAACATCACATGTACCGGTGCCGATGCCTGTATGCTGGTGGCGTATGGATTACCAGAGCGCTACATCGAGAACATCGTTCTCAAGAACATAAAGGTCGACTTCCTTCCGAAATCGGAGAGAAAGCCACGCCAGACGATCATGATGGATCACTTCCCGGAGATGAGCGGAAGAGCCATCTATGCGAGAAATGTAAAGCGTCTCACCCTCGAGCATGTTGAGATCACAGGCTCCGACGATACCGAGCCGGTGCTTCAGGATGTGCTGGATTATGACAGCGTCCATGTCTCGATCAACTGAGACCATAAAATCATCAACCTGGACCGAAAGGTCTTTATGTAGAGGGGCTGCATAGCAGCTTCCAAGGAGGTAAATATGAAAAAGTCATTCACAAAGGTACTTGCAGGTTCACTCGCCGCATCCATGGTGCTCGGACTTGCCGCATGTGGCTCTTCTGATTCCGGATCCACCACACAGGCCGCCGCAGAGACCACAAAGGCTGCGGAGGCTGCAGCTGCGACGACGGCAGCTGCGCAGGAGGCAGCAAGTGGCGATGCAACGCTTCGAATTTCATGGTGGGGTGGTGACGCAAGACATAAGGCAACCCTTCAGATGCTCGATGAGTATATGGCAGCCAACCCTGGCGTGAAGATCGAGTCCGAGTACGGCGCATGGTCCGGCTGGCAGGATAAGATCGCAACCCAGATCGCCGGTAACTCCGAGCCGGATCTTTTCCAGATCAACTGGAACTGGCTGTGGCAGTTCAGCCCGGATGGAACCCGTTTCGTCGATATAAAGACCCTTCCGGACTTCGATCTTTCCCAGTATGATCCGGCGATCGTGGATATGATGACCATCGATGGTCATGTACTCGGTGTTCCGGTAGCTTCGACCGGTCGTGTATTCTACTACAACAAGGCGACCTATGAGAAGGCCGGCCTCGATGTTCCGAAGAGCTTCGCAGACCTACTCGCAGCAGGTCCTGTCTTCAAGGAGAAGCTCGGCGATGATTACTATCCGATGGCATGCAGCACACTCGACCTGACCATCCTTCTCACCTACTATATGCAGGAGAAGTACAACAAGGCATGGGTAGAGGATGGAAAGCTGAACTACACCGTCGATGAGCTCGCCGATGGCTTCGATTTCCTGAAGAGCCTCGAGGAGAACCACGTGATCCCGACACAGGAGAAGCTGAAGGGTGATGGCGCCGATTCTTTCGATAAGAACCCGAACTTCATCGATGGACACTACGCAGGTCTGATCGAGTGGGATTCCTCTGTAAAGAAGATGCAGAAGGCCCTCGATGAGAACCAGGAGCTTGTGATCGGTGAGTATCCGGCAGATTATGGCACACCGGCAACGGTTTACAAGGTTTCCATGGGCTTCGCGATTTCTCCGAACTCCCAGCATCAGGCAGAGGCTGCGAAGCTTCTTAACTATATGCTCAACGGTGATGGCGTGAAGACACTCGCGCTTGAGAGAGGTATTCCGGCTTCCAAGGCAGCACAGGAGACACTGAAGTCTGAGGGTATGCTCGAGGGTCTCGTATACGATGCAAATCAGCTGGCGACGGCCAATGCTCCGTTCAAGCTTTCTCCGTACTATGAGGATTCAGCACTTAAGGATGACGCAGAGGGTGCTTACCAGGAGATCATGAACAACATGTCCTATGACGATGAGGATTCGAAGGATCTCGCACAGGAGATGATCGATGCCGTCGATGAGGTTGAGGCTTCCAAGGCTTAATCACATCTACGTAATCAACAGATGAAACATGAAGAGGGGGCCCGGACCTTTCGAAATCCGGACCCTGCTCTTATGAAAAATTCAGCACGTACTATAGATCAGATACGACTGTCAGCGAATGTGCTGAATTGTAACCATTTCATATCATTTATGGGGTAGACATTATGTCCAATACAAAAGCAGTGAAGCCTTCAGGCAAGTTCTGGAAAGAGAACAGGGGACTCCTCTTCATCCTTCCATGGCTGATCGGATTTCTCGTATTCAAGGGATATCCATTCCTTTCGTCGCTGGTCTACAGCTTCAGTGATGAATCACTCTTCGAGGGTATTTCCCGGTGGGGTGTATTCAACTACGTGAAGATCTTCACCGATCGTAAGATTAAGACTGGTTTTATGACCACCTTCAAGTATGCATTCATGACCGTACCGCTGAAGCTCGTCTTCGCACTGTTCATCGCCTACATCC
>CAKQED010000006.1:0-56296 GCA_934229835.1 uncultured Oribacterium sp.
GTCTTTCAGTGTATATTTTTCGTCTAATCTCGCCGCCGAGCCACGAGTGAACAGTAACAAATGACGGAAAATGATCTGAAAATTATTTCCGAATTGTTTGAAAAGATGAAACAAAAATGATAAAATAAGAGTAGATCAATCGAGATGACTCGATCGAAATCATCCAGGAGGGCAGACTATGAAGATTAATTACGTTACGATTTCGAGAGAATATGGTTCTGGTGGACGTGAGGTCGGCCGCAAGCTTGCGGATAAGCTGGGCATCCCACTGTATGATAAGGAAATCATCGAGCAGACCGCGTTTAAGACGGGCTTCGCAGAGGATTATGTGAAGAGACAGGGCGAGTATGCAAGCGCCCGCAACTGGATCGAGTATTCCTTCTCGGCGCGGAACAGCTACGGTATGAGTCCGGAGGATTATCTCTGGGCGAAGCAGCGTGAGGTCATCCTCGATCTCGTCGCGAAGGGACCGTGCGTGATCGTCGGACGCTGTGCGGACTACATCCTTCGCGAGCGTACGGATGTGCTCAATGTCTTCATCCATGCAGATATCGAGAAGCGGAAGCACAGAATCACCGAGATCTATAAGGAGCCGGAGAATACCGATAAGATGCTGAAGGACATGGATAAGAAGCGTAAGTTCAACTATCGCTACTACACCGAGCAGGAGTGGGGCAAGTGCCAGAACTACGACCTGACCCTCGACAGCGGCTCCCTCGGCATCGATCACTGTGTCGACATCATCTACCACATCTGCCAGGACGACGAGGTGGAGAAAACACCGAAGCCGGCAGAGGAGTAAAGCTTTTAGAAAACTGATACAGATCGTTTCAGGGAGCCGCCTGCGCGGCTCCCTGTTTCTGATATATCAGCCATAACAAAAAACATGTTACTGTTCACTCGTCAACTGGATTCAGGCAGGACCCGGAGGGCGGCACAGAGCCTGTGAAGGCCTTTGGCCTGGCTCACTAAGCAAATCATATTATTTCTATCGATTTAAGAAATATCATATATGGATTTTGAGTTTCACACAGCTTTTTCTAATAGAAATATATGACGGTGCTTGTTTTTTAAAAAATAATATACTAAACAGACCCAATCCATCATTTGCAACCGTCGATTTCATATTATTTTTTAGAATCAGACGATTTTCATATATTACTTCGTACATTTTCGCTCAAGCGTCTGCCCTTGTATATATTAAATTTCAGAAAACGACATCTTTAATAGATCTCTCCAATGCACCAGCGTTTTCCGCTTGCTACAGTTCGGATGTAGTTAAGTCAAGGCGTGGCTCGGCGGACGGTAGTCGGAGACCGCGCTACGAGTGAACAGTAACAAAAACATAGTAAACCGGACCGGTAAACCCATAAAACTCCTTGTATTCTCTCACATTTTCTGTAAAATAGATTCATAAATTGAACTATGTTAAACATGAAGAGGCGCTTTCATACCTGAGAGGAATCAGGGAGGAAAGAGGCCCCTTGAGTATAGTTATTTTTATGATAGATGAGAGGTACGAATTTGACAGCACAGGGACGAAAGGGTCCTGCCTGTTCCGAAATATTTATTTTTTTAATAGGGGGATAAATCATGACGATTGAAGAGTGTTATCAGACGATGGGGGCGGATTACGAGGACGTTTCGCACCGCATCCCGAATCCGGCGCTGGTGAAGAAGTTCGCGCTGAAGTTTCTGGACGACAAGAGCATGGAGCAGTTGACCGCAGCACTGAAGGATGGCGCGGTCGAGGACGCGTTCCGTGCTGCCCATACACTGAAGGGACTGTGTCTGACACTTGGGTTCACTGCGCTTGCGAAGCCGTCGATCGAGCTCACCGAGCTCCTGCGCGGCCGTCGCATGGATGGCTACGAGCCACTGTATGAGCAGGTGGTCACAGAGTACGAGAAGACCGTCGCAGCGCTGCGCCAGGTCGACTAAGGAGATTTATGGAACGTCAGACAATACTCATTGTAGACGATGCGGAGATGAATCGCATGATGCTGAGCGACATGCTCGGCGATCAGTACGATTACGTCGAGGCCGCGGATGGGCGTGAGGCACTTCGGATCCTGGAGAAAAACGTCTCCATCGATCTGATTCTGCTCGACATCAACATGCCGGAGATGAACGGCTTCGAGGTGCTTGAGGAGATGAACCGCTACCACTGGATCGATGAGGTTCCGGTCATCATGATCACCGCGGAGGAGTCCGTGGAGTCGATGGAGCACGCCTACTCGCTCGGCGTCACCGACTACATCCCGCGGCCGTTCAATGTCTACATCGTGCGTCGGCGCGTGGAGAATACGCTGAATCTGTACGTGAATCAGAAGCGCCTCATGCGTCTCGTGTCGGACCAGATCGCGGAAAAAGAGGAGAACAACACCCTGATGGTGAGTATCCTCAGTAACGTCGTCGAGATCCGAAACCACGAGAGCGGCGATCATATCCGGAACATCCGCCGCATCACGGAACTCCTGCTGCATCAGCTCGTGCAGAAGACGAAGGCCTATCACCTCAGTGAGGAGGACATCGCACTGATCAAGACCGCGTCGTCCCTCCACGACATCGGAAAAATCACGATTCCGGAGGAGATCCTGAACAAACCAGGGAAGCTCACGAAGGAAGAGTTTGAGATTATGAAGACACACTCCGCCGCGGGTGCACAGATTCTGGAGCAGATGAAGTATGGCCAGGATAAGCCACTGTACCGCTATGCGCTGGAGATCTGCCGCTGGCACCACGAGCGCTGGGACGGGCATGGCTACCCGGATGGTCTGATGGGAGAGGAGATCCCGATCTCCGCCCAGATCGTGGCGATCGCGGATGTATACGATGCGCTCACGAGCGAGCGCTGCTATAAGAAGGCGTACGACCACACGACCGCGATCAACATGATCCTGAACGGCGAGTGCGGTGCCTTCAACCCGCTCCTGCTGGAGTGCCTGACGGAGACGGCCGCGCAGCTTCGTATCGTGACGGGGGTGAACGGAGATGTGATGCCATACCGCTTCGAGCTGAACCGCCTGTCAGAGGAGATCCTCGCGCATGCAGACCTCCCGAAGAACGACCGTGTACAGAACCTCCTCGCTACCATGCAGGAGCGGATCGACTTCTTCACATCCACCAGCGGTGGTATCCAGTTCGAGTACGATGCGGTGTCACGCCTTGCGGATGTGACGAACTGGAACGAGCCGCCACAGTACCGTCACAGCGTGAAGAACGTCACGCGTGTGAACGATTTCCGCTATCTCAGTCAGCATGACTTCAAGCGCCTGCGGGATGCGATGGATGCGACGACGAAGGAGAATCCGGAGTTCGCCATGAGCATCCTCTTCTCGGTCGGCAACGAGTACCACTGGTGCGATCTCCGGGTACGTACACTTTGGTCGGATATCCGGCCGGATCACTACATCGCGGCGGTCGGCCAGCTGCTGGACCCGCAGATGAAGGAAGTGCAGGAATTCCCGTCCCAGGGCGGTCCGCTGGATTCGGCCTCACCGGTCGTCCTGCAGAATATCCGCTGCCTGCAGTCTGTCTTTGACATCGTGCGTCTCATCGACCCGACGACCTATGAAGTGCTCGAGCTCGACGAGGCGGGCGTGCTCCGGCACTCGAAGCAGCACTGCGCCGCCTTCTGGAATAACGAAGGTACCTGTGCGAACTGTACCTCGGCCCGGGCCTATGCGCAGAAATCGCTCCTCAACAAGCTGGAGTTCACGAGCACCGATATGTACTTCGTGGTGTCGAAGTACCTGAACATGAACGGTACGCCGTGCGTGCTCGAGCTCCTGAGCCGCCTCGACGAGGGCCGCTGGATCGACGCGAACGGCACACGTCTGCTCCTCGATCGAAACCACGACGGGAACATGGACCTCTTCTTGGATCCGGTGACGGACACCTACTCGCGCCGCTACTATGAGACCTACCGCGCGCACCTCGAGGGCATGGAATCCATCGCCATCATCGACGCGAACCGCTTCAAGCAGGTCAATGACTCCTTCGGGCACCCTGCGGGAGATGCCGTGCTGCGGGAGATCGCGCGCGCCATCAAGGGCTGCATACGAAAGACCGACATCCTGATCCGCTACGGCGGGGATGAGTTCCTGCTCCTCTTCCCGAAGATGAGCGAGGAGATCCTCGAGCGGAAAATGCGGGAGATTTCGGAGGCGGTCGAGAATATCCGTATCGCGGATTATCCGGAGCTGCGCCTCTCGATCTCGATCGGCGGCGTGACGGGCGTACACCCGATCACCGAGGCGATCCGCCAGGCGGACCTCCGGATGTATGCGCAGAAGCAGACGTATAATCACGAGCATCAGCTCGAGAATTAAATGTAATCACAGGAAAAACCGGGCACTGCGCACCGGTTTTTCCGCTGTAAATCGATAACAGTTCAGCGGAGGGGACGATGGAGGTACAGTACGCCGAGTCCGGTGAAATCGAAGCCGGGGCCGAAGAGGCACCATACCTTCTTAAGAATTTCGTAATGGGGTCAGACCCCATTAAATTTAAGGAGAACAGGATGAAACGAATGACCGCGATGCTGCTGGCGCTGGGGCTGCTCAGCGTGGCGCTGACGGGATGTCAGGGCGGAGCGACGACACCGAAGACCGAAGCATTGGCCGAGGTCACCGTCGGAAGCGACACCTACCCGCCGTTCGTGTATATGGATGAAAACGGCGACCCGACCGGCATCGACGTCGAGATCGCGTACGAGGCGTTCCGGCGGATGGGCTACGAGGCCGTGTTTACGCCGATCAACTGGGAGCAGAAGGACGCGCTGCTGGCGTCGGGCGAGATCGACTGCGTCTGGGGATGCTACTCGATGAGCGGACGCGAGGCGAGGTATCAGTGGGCGGGGCCGTATATGGTGAGCCGCCAGGTGGTGGCGGTGAACGCGGACAGCGGGATCTCGGATTTCGCGGGACTCGCAGGGAAGACCATCGCGGTGCAGTCGACGGGAAAGCCAGAGGAAATTCTGCTCGGGAAGCAGCTGCCGGACATGCCGGCGCTCGGGGATGTGCTGAGCATCGAGGACCGGAGCGTGCAGTATGCGTCGCTCGACTGCGGCTATGTGGACGCGATCGCGGCGCACGAGACGGCGATCCTGCAGTATATGAAGGACTTCGACGCGCATTTCCGTATCCTGCCAGAGCCGCTGCTTGTGACGGGCATCGGCGTCGCGTTTTCACTGACGGACCAGCGGGGACTCGCGCAGCAGCTCGACGACACGCTCGCGGAGATGCGGGCGGACGGGACGATGAAGGAGATCGTCGGACGGTATCTGGAAAACCCGGACAGCTATCTGGAGGTAGACGGACTTGATGGATAGAGCCCAAGAACAGGAAAATAGACAGGCCGGCGAGCAGATGCCGGACCGTGATGTGAACGAGCGCCTGGCCGGCAAGGAGAATACAGCCACTGGCGGAGCGCGGGAGACCAGCGGGGCGGTGGTGCAGAAGGCAGCGAGGCGTGGAGCCGCCAGTATGCGTCGGAAGCAGAAGCGCGCCCGCGCGAACTCAATCTTCTGGACCGTCAGCCTCACGGTCGGCGTGCTGCTTTTCGGTCTGGTATTCGCGGTATCGAAGCACAAGGATGAGCTCGACTGCAAGGAGCGGCTGGTGACGACCTTCGAGTTTTTCAAGACGCAGACCTCGGCCTACAGTAAGTACAACGACACGGCGGTGGCGAAGAGCCTGGTCCGCGAATCAGCGGCGGTGCATGCTCTCGAGAGGGACTGTACGCTCGACGCGAGCGAGGCGGAGCTGCGACAGTATACGGAGACGCTCTGGATGACGGGCGTCGCGCTGCTGGACCCGACGGGAAGTCTGATATCGGAGTACACGGAGGACGGCGTCGGCTATGACGCGATCCGCGACGGACTGCCGGAGATCGCGTCCCTCGGTCTCGTCGATGCGCCGGACAAGACCTATGTGAAGCGGGTGGAGCTCCGTGACGGCTCCTTCGTCGACGTGGCGCTGCACGCGTTCAGCGCTGGCGACGGCATCCTCCTCGCGTATCGCCACACGAAGGAGGCATTCGCCCAGAAATCCGTGCTGTCGGTGCAGACCCTTCTGGATGGCTACGACATGAACATGGTGGGCACCTTCCTGCTCGTGCGGAGCAATGTCGTGGAGGCGTCCAACGATCCTGCGATGATCGGCGTCGATGTGACGAGTCATGCGATGCTGCGGGGGATCCGCGCGACGAATCAGTCGGAGAAGCTCACGTATGTGCTCGACGGACGTGGCGCGAAGTACTACGGCATGTACACGCATGGCCGCGACTTCGTGCTCTATGCCTACGTGCCGGCGCGGAACATTTACCGGTCGATGATGCCGAATCTCGCGGCGATGCTGATCCTGTATATCGTGATGCTTGCGGTGGTGCAGGGACTTCGCTGGAACGCGGAGCAGAAGTACCGGCAGCGGGAAGCGGCGGCGGAGCATGCGTATAAGGAGGCGCTGGAGAAGAAAAACCACGAGCTCGAGATCGCGGTGCAGCAGGAAGCGGCGGCGAACCGGGCGAAGCGGGATTTCCTCTTCAACATGTCGCACGACATCCGCACGCCGATGAATGCGATCATCGGTTACACGACGCTGGCGGAGACGAATCTCACGCAGCCGGCGAAGGTCGCGGACTATCTCCGGAAGATCTCGACGGCGAGCCAGCATCTGCTGTCGCTCATCAATGACGTACTCGATATGAGCCGCATTGAGAGCGGGCGTGTCGTGCTCGAGCAGAAGCCGGTGCATCTGCCGACGCTCGTGCAGGATGTCCAGGACATCATCCAGTCGAACGTCACGGCGAAGGGCCTGTCGTTTGTCGTTGACCTCGCGGGTGTGCGGGACGAGGATGTGGTGGCGGACCCGCTGCGTCTTCAGCGGATCCTGCTGAACATTCTGTCCAATGCTGTGAAATTCACCCCCTCGGGCGGCAGCATCACCCTCCGCGTCGTCGAAAAGAGCGGCGCGGGCGAGCCGACATCTATGGAGGCCGCTGGAGCTGCATCGAGTGGCGCGGGCGAGTCGACATCCATGGTGTCGGTTGGGGCTGTATCGAGCAGTGCGGGCGAGCCGATATCTATGGAGGCCGCTGGAGCTGGATCAAGCAGTGCAGGCGAGTCGACATCCCTGGGAACGGCTGGGCCTGGATCGAACGGCGAGCCGGTGCGTTATGGTGACTACGAGTTCTATGTCCGGGACACCGGTATCGGTATGAGTGCGGAGTACCAGAAGCATATCTTCGAGCAGTTCAGCCGCGAGGAGACCTCGACGGTGTCGAAGACCGAGGGCACAGGCCTCGGCATGCCGATCACGAAACGGCTCGTGGAGATGATGGACGGAAGCATTGACCTCCTGAGCGTCCAGGGCCAGGGCACGGAGTTTACGGTTCACCTGCGCCTGCCGCTCTGCGGTGCGCCGAAGCAGGAAACGCCGGTCGCGGACCCGGAGTTCGCGGGCATGCGTCTGCTGGTGGTCGAGGATAACGAGCTCAATATGGAGATTACGACGACGGTGCTCGAGGAGGCCGGCTTCGTGGTGGATCAGGCCGTCAACGGGCAGGCCGCGCTCGAGAAGATCGCGACGGCGGCACCGGGGCAGTACGCGCTGGTGCTCATGGACATCCAGATGCCGGTGATGGACGGCTACGAGGCCACCCGCCGTATCCGCGCGCTTCCGGATCCCGCGAAGGCGCAGATCCCGATCGTCGCCATGACCGCCAACGCCTTCGCCGAGGATCGCGAAAACGCCCTCGCTGCCGGCATGAACGAACATATCGCAAAACCATTTGACATCCACACACTCCTCTGGAAACTCGCAGAGATACTGAAGAAGTAAATATCGCAAAAACGTTTGACATTCGTATGCTCCTTCGGAAACGCGCAGAGATACCGAAGTGAGAGAAGAGTGACGTTATCCAGAGCCCCCGCGCCGTGTGCGCGAGGGTTTTTCTGTCTCCGGCAGGCTGCGGCAGCTCGTTTGCGTGAGCCCGCCCATCGTCAGTGTATGAATGGCTATAAGCGATTGGCCCCGCCCTTGCTCACGCAAAATTCGCATAAGAGAAACACGGCTTATTAACAATTTAATGAGATCAGTCCTCTTATTTCGGCTTGACTTGAATTGTAACTTTGCCAAGTATACTGTTCCCATAAGAGTGGGCATTAAAATAGTGGGCAACCTCATTACTGGGCATCAGGTAAAGTGAGTAGTAGGCATGATAAGGGCTGAAATGATGCATCATGCCTACTTTCGCCAAAGATTTTATAGGCATGGTGATATAAAAACTGCCTCAACGTGCCTACGGTGTACCCCGAAAAATGGACTTTTTCGTAGGCACGATGATTTAAAGCGCTTACCATGCCTACAGCTGAAATTTCGAGGTGCATGATTTGTAGGCACGACGGCACTTTAAAGCGCTTACCGTGCCTACGGTGTGAAAAATTTCCCTGAGTAGGTCCGTGGCAACGCAGGCACGGTGACTCGAATTCACACATAGTATGCCTACAGATAAGAAAATTTCCCTGGGAGGATCCGTGGCAACGCAGGCACGGTGACCCGAATTCACCCGCTGTATGCTTACAGGTATAAAGATTTTCCCGGAAGGCCACGAAATCCACAAAAATACTTGCTGATTCGGGGCTCGTTTGCTATAGTTTTACTATATTTCATGATTTATGAATCGTCTTTTGATGCAAGTTCGATTCAGACTTGCATTTCCACATTTTCAATCCACAAGATTACTGATTTAGTGTACGAGATTCGTATGCTTTCTTCGTGTACTTGTGCTTAGGCAAAGTTTATAAGTGTGACACGATTTCCTGATCCAAAAACAAAAACCATGTCATCTTTTGCGTTGGAACAGCGTATGAGAAAGGAGAGAAGTAATAAGAAGAATGAACACATTACAGCTTGTGCAGGATGATCTTAGCCGTGTGGGTACGGAACTCACAAAGGTGCAGCAGCTGATTCGGGAATCGTCTTTTCCGGAAGGAAACCTGATCTTTAAGCGCTTTAAGGACCATAAAAATGGTTTGCCATATGTTCGGACGTATAGCGCGGTGAAGGACGGCGTGCGCATAAAGCATCAGGCGAAGGATCGATATATCCCGCTTCATGAGCGGGAGCTTGCGAAAAAACTGGCTCTGAAAAAATATTATATGCTGAAGGAAATGGATCTCCGGGAAGAGTTTGCGGCACTGTCTGCATTTCGTCGCTGCTTTAAGACATCGAAGCAGCGCGCAGATCAGCTGCTGCGAAAATATCCGGAAGTGTATGCCCTTATTAAGGACGAGGTGAACGATCTCAGCGTAAAAGCAAAGCGATGGAGTGAAGAAGCCTACATTGGCAAAAAGAACTATGCGGAGGAGCTGATTCACGAGACGATCGATGGGCACAGGGTGCGTTCGAAATCGGAAGTGATGATCGCAAATGAGCTGTACTACGCGGGTATTCCATACCGTTATGAGTGTCAGCATATGATTGGTGGCATCAGCTTCTATCCGGATTTTACGGTGCTCAATCCGCGGACAGGCAGGACCTTCATCTGGGAGCATTTCGGCCTAGCGGCGAAGCGGGACTACATGAGTGAAACGGTCGGCAAGCTCGTGCACTATGCCGAGCATGGCCTGATTCATGGCCGGAATTTCATCATGACCTACGAAAGCGAGCGCTCGCCACTCAGCGTCGCCACCGTGCGGCTGATGATTGAAACCTACTTGAAGTAACGTCGGAACACGCAGGTGTGCAATGTCTCGGGTGTGGGTCAGATGGCGGAGCCTGGATGTAGCGATTGCCTGTGAGATGAGAATATTTCCGGGCCTGCGGCGCTGGATTGTGGCTCCGCAAAGATATTTATAAACTTGAAGCAGGTGGGAGCGCTCCACCTGCTTTTTATTTTTTGACTGTAGGCATGATACGGACCTAGATGACATATCATGCCTATGATTTTGCGCCCCCGGAAAATGAATAGTAGGCATGATAAGGCACGAAATGATGCATCATGCCTACTTTCGCCGAAGATTTTATAGGCATGGTGGTATAAAAACTGCCTCAACGTGCCTACGGTGTACCACGAAAAATGGACTTTTCCGTAGGCACGATGATGATTTAAAGCGCTTACCATACCTACAGCTGAAATTTCGAGGTGCATGATTTGTAGGCACGACGGCACTTTGAAGCGCTTACCATGCCTACGAACGAAATTCCCAGGCGTCTCCGCTATAGGCATGATGACATTTTTCGGCTCCAACATGCCTACAATCGTCACTGGCTTCGGGTTAGCCAGAAGTTTGAGGCCTCCTCATGAGCTGGGGTGGGAACGAAACGCACAGGGATCCACTGATTTCATGGGGTGGGCGAATGAGGAGCAGCCTCAAACTTCTCAAGAGAGCAAAGGGGTGGCTGAACTGTTACATCAGGCATATCCTTCCGAATCTGAATTTTCTGTGAAGTCGTTGAATTGTTGCGCGCAATGTTTTAATATAGTAAAGTTTCGCGAAAAGCAGATGTTTTCAGCGTATACTATATATGGAAGAGAGGCGTCCGGGATGAAACCGGCGCCTCGTGGTTCCTGCGTCGGGGGTATAGGGTCGGCTGCGGGGATCATACACTGCTTTTCGCCGCCTATCGTTTACATCTACAGGAGGAATTTATGGACGTTATCAAGACGCTCTCGAAATCCATCCGCGAGTTTAAGGGGCCGAGCCTGCGCGCGCCGCTGTTTGTGCTGCTCGAGTCACTGATCGAAACCGTCATCCCGTTTGTGACGGCGATGCTGATCAACCAGATCAAGGATGGCGCCGGCATGGGCACCATCGGGAAGTACGGTATCGTGCTGCTCGTGCTGGCGACCCTGTCACTTCTTTCCGGCGTCGCGGCCGGCAACAACTGCGCGACCGCATCCACCGGCTTCGCGCGCAACTTAAGAAAAGACCTCTTCTATAAGATTCAGGACTTTTCCTTCGAAAACATCGACCACTTCCAGACGAGCTCCCTCGTCACCCGTATGACCACGGATATCCAGAATCTGCAGCAGGCCTACATGATGCTGATCCGACTCGGCTTCCGTGCGCCGGCGATGCTGATTTTCTCCTTCGCCGCGGCCTTTCTCATGGGTGGACGCATGGCCTGGATCTTCGTCGCGGTCATCCCGATCCTCGGCGTCGGCCTCGCCGTCATCATCCGCACGGTTATGCCGATCTTCCGCCGCGTTTTCCGGAAGTATGACCGTCTGAACGACTCCGTGCAGGAAAACATCAACGGCATGCGCGTCGTGAAGTCCTTCGTTCGTGAGGACTTCGAGATGCAGAAGTTCGACCGCGCCGCGACCGACGTCCAGCGCGACTTCACGAAGGCCGAGCGCTTCCTCGCGCTGAACAACCCGCTGATGCAGTTCTGTATCTACACCGTCATGCTCTTCGTCCTGAGCTTCGGCTCCTACACGATCATCACGAGCCACGGTGCCGACCTCGACGTCGGACAGTTCTCCTCGCTCCTGACCTACAGCTTCCAGATCCTCATGTCCCTCATGATGCTCAGTATGATTTTCGTCATGGTGACCATGTCGGCCGAGTCTGCCGAGCGTATCGCTGAGGTCCTGAACGAGACGAGCACCCTCACGAATCCGGCATCCCCGGTGACTGAGGTGAAGGATGGCTCCATCGATTTCGACCACGTGAGCTTCAAGTATCAGGCCAATGCTGAGAATTATGTCCTCTCGGACATCGATCTTCATATTAAATCCGGTGAAACCCTCGGCATCATGGGCGGTACCGGCTCCTCGAAGTCCTCGCTCATCCAGCTGATTTCCCGCCTCTATGACGCAAGCGAGGGCGAGGTGCTGGTCGGCGGTGTCGACGTACGAAAGTACGACCTCAAGCTCCTCCGTGATCAGGTCGCCGTCGTACTTCAGAAGAACGTCCTCTTCTCCGGCACCATCGCAGAGAACCTCCGCTGGGGCAACCCGCAGGCGAGTGACGAAGAGCTCGTCGCCGCATGTAAGCTCGCCCAGGCGGACGAGTTCGTCCAGAACTTCCCGGACAAGTACGACACCTTCATCACCCAGGGCGGTACCAACGTCTCCGGTGGTCAGAAGCAGCGTCTCTGCATCGCCCGTGCGATCCTGAAGAAGCCGAAGGTGCTGATCCTCGACGACTCCACCTCCGCGGTCGACACGAAGACCGACGCCTTGATCCGTAAGGGCTTCCGCGACTTCATCCCGGAGACCACGAAGATCATCATCGCGCAGCGTGTGTCCTCCGTCCAGGACGCCGACCGCATCCTCATCATGGAGGGCGGCCGCATCGCGGACATCGGCACCCACGAGGAGCTCCTCAGCCGCAACGCGATGTACCAGGACATCTACTACAGTCAGAATAAAACCTCGGAAGAGGCCAATGCAGTCGACCCGGTATGTGTCGTGGCCACCCCGGAGGCGATGGCGGCGGAGCTCGCGCAGAGTGACGATGTGAAGCCGGAAGCATTGGCAGAAGCAGGGAAAGGAGGAGAGCAGCGATGAAGGGAAACAGAAATATGCGCGGCCCGGTCGATAAAACCGTGCTGAAGGACGGCACCCTCGGGCGGCTGATCCGGATGATCTTTTCGTTCTATCCGGTGCTTCTGCCGTTTACGCTCGCGTGCATCCTCGTGAATGCGATCATCACGGCGATCCCGTCTCTGTTCCAGCAGCGCATCATCGCGCTGATCGAGCAGAACTGGGAGAGTGGTGACTGGAGCGCGGTGTCCGCCCAGATCATGAGCCTCGTGCTGACGCTGGCGATCCTCTATGCACTGTCGCTCATCGCGGGCACCACCTACAACCAGTGCATGGCGGTGATCACGCAGGGCTCGCTCAAGAAAATCCGTACGAAGATGTTTGACGGCATGCAGAAGCTGCCGATTTCGTACTTCGATCACAACGAGCACGGCGACATCATGTCCTACTACACGAACGACGTCGATGCGCTGCGCCAGATGATTTCGCAGTCGATCCCGCAGCTTCTGAACTCGGGCATCATCCTCGTCACCGTCTTCTCCCTCATGCTGTACTACAGCATCTGGCTCACGATCATCGTGGTCGGTGGTATCGTCATCATGACGAAGGTGGTAAAGAAGGTCGGCGGCAGCTCCGGACGCTACTTCGTGAAGCAGCAGGCGGCGGTTGCGAAGACCGAGGGCTTCATCGAGGAGATGATGAACGGTCAGAAGGTCGTGAAGGTCTTCAACCACGAGGATGCGGCGAAGCGCGACTTCGACCGGATCAACGACGAGCTTTTCGCGGTGTCGGAGAAGGCGAACCGCTACGCGAATACCTTGATGCCGATCCTCGGCAATATCGGAAACATCCTCTATGTCGTGCTGGCCTTCGCCGGCGGCGTGCTGCTCTTCCTGAAGGTGCCGAACCTGAGCCTGAGCGGTATGGCCCTCGGCATCAGCATCACCGTGCCGTTCCTGAACATGGAGCGACAGTTCGTCGGTCAGATCGGTGGGATCTCGCAGCAGATCAATGCAATCGTCATGGGTCTCGCGGGTGCGCGTCGTATCTTCGCGCTGATGGATCAGCAGCCGGAGAAGGATGAGGGTACGGTGACGCTCGTGCGCTGTCAGGAGCGGAACGGCCAGATCGAGGAGTGCAGTGAGCGCACCGAGCAGTGGGCCTGGAAGAAGGTCGAGGCGGACGGCAGCGTGACGTATAAGCGTCTCGAGGGTGACGTCGTCCTGAAGGATGTGGATTTCTCCTACGACGGAGAGCATACGGTACTGCATGAGGTCAATGTCTACGCCCGTCCGGGTCAGAAGGTCGCGTTCGTCGGTGCCACCGGTGCCGGGAAGACGACCATCACGAACCTCATCAATCGTTTCTACGAGATTCAGAAGGGCACCATCACCTACGACGGCATCGATATCCAGGATATCGAGAAGGCGTCCCTTCGAAAGTCCCTCGGGATCATCCTGCAGGATACCGTGCTCTTCACGGGTACTGTCATGGAGAATATCCGCTACGGAAAGCTCGATGCTTCGGATGAGGAGTGTATGGCAGCTGCGAAGCTCGCCGGTGCCGACAGCTTCATTCGCCGACTGCCGAAGGGCTATGATACGATGCTGATCGCGAACGGCGCGAACCTCTCGCAGGGCCAGCGCCAGCTGCTCTCCATCGCGCGTGCCGCCGTCGCTGATCCGCCGGTCATGATCATGGATGAGGCCACCTCCTCCATCGATACCCACACCGAGGCCGTGGTCCAGAAGGGCATGGACGCCCTCATGGCCGGACGCACCGTCTTCGTCATCGCTCACCGCCTCAGCACCGTGCAGAACTCCGACGTCATCATGGTCCTCGACCACGGCCGCATCATCGAACGCGGCTCCCACGACGAGCTCATCGCCGCCCGCGGCAGCTACTACCAGCTGTACACCGGCGCCTTCGAGCTGGAGTGATCTTGATAAAGTTAAAAACAGAGGATGTCGCTCGCGCGACATCCTCTGTTTTTATTGTGCGGAGATTCCAGACTGCCGGCGCTTCCGTCTTAAGAATTTCGTAAGGGGGTCAGACCCCATGAACTGGGAAGCAGGCACGGTAAGCGCTTTATCGTGAGATCATGCCTACAGCGAAGGCACCTCGAAATTTCGATTGCAGGCACGGTAAGCGCTTTAAAACGACATCATGCCTACGGAAATGTCCCTTTTTCGTGGCATACCGTAGGCACGTTGGGCCAGTTTTTATACCACCATGCCTATAAAATCTTCGGCGAAAGCAGGCATGACACATGATTTCGAGCCTTATCATGCCTACAGTTCCTGAAAATTAAAAGCAGGTGGAGTCCTTCCATCTGCTTCGATGTTATGAATGTGTTTGCGGAGTCAAATCCAAGCGCCGCAGGCCTGGAAAATTTTCACTGTATTCCGTGGAAAAAGAGTGTCAGCAGCGGATGTACGCGCCGCCTTCCTGGGCGACGACTTCGGAAGCAATCTGGTTTGCGAAGCGCATGGTGTCGTCCTCAGACCAGCCGAGTGTGAGGCCGGTGAGGACTGCGCCGCAGTGCGAGTCGCCGGCGCCGATGGTATCGACGACGGTCGATGGCACGGATGGCGCAGTGTGCACGGAGCCATCCGCAGAGATCCAGAGGACGCCGTCGGCACCGCATGTCACGATGACCATGTTTCCGGTCTTCGCGTGCAGCGCCTGCGCCGCGGCGAGGACGGGCTCCTCGCTGCCGCTCATTCCGGCGAGAACGGGATTCGCGCGGTTGTTCATCTCAACTAGAGCGGGAGCCTCGCTGTCGTCCATCCCGGCGAGGGCCTGTGCCTCCTGTTCGTTCAGGTGAAGGGTCGGATGCATCGCGAGGATGCGTGCCGTACGATCCGCGTCGACCTCGATGCCGCGCGGGCCCGGTGCATACACGACGGTGCCGGCGATGTCCGGATGCATCTCGAGCCAGGCGACGAGCTCGCCGCCGGTCGTTTCCTCGACCTCGAGTCCGCAGATGTAGGTATAGTCGAAGCGCTCGCCCGCGAAGGCGTCCATGTACTCCGCATGGAAGCTGTACTCGACGCCGTGGACGGAGAGAAAGGTGCGCTCGCCGCTTCGCTCCACGAGGCAGTAGCAGCAGCCATTTTCACTATCCGGGACGGTGATTGGGCCCCGGAAGCCTGCATTGTCGAGATGTGCGCGCACGAAGTCGCTGAACACGCCGTGGTCGCCGATCGGCGTCACGAATCGAAGATCGACATCATAGGCCTTCGGCACCTGCGCCACGTTGAACGCGCAGCCGCCCATCGCGAAGCGCTGCACCGGATGCATGTCCTCGCCGGTTGTCGGCAGGTGGTCGAGTCGGAGAATCACATCCACACAGGTGGAGCCGATGATGAGAAGTCGTTTCATAATATTCCTCCATGATTTCAGAGTGGTCGTCAGAGCATATCGCCAGGATCGATTGGCTGCCTGGTTTCGGAAGAGCAGGCCTCCGGACGAAGTCAAATCTTCAGGGTGGCATATCGCCAGCATCTGTTAAACAGGCCTCCGGCAGGATCCTGATTTCTTAGGCCAATGCTGTCGGCCGCGACATCGTCGCAGCGCTGGGTGTATCAAACGCTCCGAGGGTCAGTACTGCAGTTCAGACATAGTTAAGTCAGGGCATGGCTCGGCGGACAGTAGCGGTTCAGTGCCGTTGCGGCCTGGCGACCTTTTTATCTGCTGGCATTTTCAGCCAACGTTTACTATACTACTTCACATGAGGGAGTTCTCGCAATACGGAGTTTTATACCTGCCATGACATTAGAATATTTGCGAAGTTATACAATAGGGGCATTTTTTGAATAAGTGACATTAAGTCGATTTCATAAAAGCCTGGATTTATAAAGACATGACATTATTTATTTCACAGATTTCGATATGTCAGAGATGATGACATTAACTTTATGGAGAGGATTTTCACAATACACTTATATTTCCATTACTTGACATTAGCTGACCTAATGTCACTTGAAGCTGAAACAGGCAGTTTGTTACAAAACTCAAAATATCTAATGTTATCAGAGGCGCCAAACAGTGAATTGCGAAAAAAATGCGCGATGTTCAAAGAACATCTAATGTCATACGTTAAGAAAACGTTGATATTGCGTTAAACACAGTGCCGAAGTTGTTTGGAAATGCCGGGCCAGGATGAGGTGAGGCTGAAACCGGTTAAAAATAGCCGGGATCGACCCTGACGGCCTGGCGCGCAGGATATATGGCATCGAGAGCACCCCGTGAGACCAGTGCGCGGGCTATATGTCGTATGAAGGAGGCAGTAACCATGGAAATAGATAAAAACAACATCTACCAGGAAGAGAAGAACAATATCTACTGGGAAGAGAAGAGCAACATCTGCCAGGAAGATAAGAGCAACATCTACCAGAAAGATAAGAGCAACATCTATCAGGAAGATAAAAACAACATCTACCAGGAATTTGCGGCGGAGGCGTCGGCGATGCAGCCGCGTTCGGTGGCGCTGCGACGTGATCTTCACCGGCATCCGGAGACGGGCTGGCTCGAGATGCGGACGACGGCGATCATCGTGCGGCGGCTCCGCGCGCTCGGCTATCAGGTACTGACGGGGCGCAAGGTCTGCCTTGCATCCGCGCGGCTCGGGCTCCCGGACCCGGACATCATGGCAGCGCACGCAGAGGCGGTGCTGCAGCAGGGCGTGACGGAAGAGGAGCTGACGCCGGATCTCCGCGAGGGCTTCACCGGCGCGATCGCCATCCTCGACTGCGGCCCAGGCCCGGTGGTGGCGCTTCGCTTCGACATCGACGCGCTCGGCATGGTCGAGTGCCCGGAGGCGACGCATCGCCCGACCCGCGAGGGCTTCGCCAGTGTCAATGCAGGTATGATGCACGCCTGTGGCCATGACGCGCATGTGACGATCGGCCTCGGCGTGGCGGAGCTTCTCATGAAGCATCGTGACGCACTTCATGGCACGATCAAGCTGATTTTCCAGCCGGGCGAGGAGGGCGGCCGCGGTGCTGCGGCCATCGTGGCCCACGGACACCTCGACGACGTCGACTACCTGATCGGAAATCACATCGCCCCGACCGGCGCGCTCGACGACGGCGACGTCACGCCGGGCACCTACGGCTCCCTCGCGAACACGAAGTACGACGTCTACTACACCGGCACGGCAGCCCACGCAGGCGGCTTCCCGGAGCGCGGACAGAATGCGCTCCTTGCGGCGGCCCAGGCGAGCCTCGGACTCTACGCGATCCCGCGCCACTCCGCCGGCATTACCCGCGTGAACGTCGGGACGCTCCACGCAGGCACGGGGCGTAACGTCATCCCGGACCGCGCGAAGATGGAAATCGAGGTGCGCGGCGAGACGACCGAGATCAATGAATACATGATGCAGCAGGCGGAGCAGATCTGTCAGGGTGCCGCCACGATGCATGGTTGTCGCTGCGAGATGAAGATCGAAGGCCGCGGCGAGTCACAGCACAGCGACGAGGCCCTCTGGCAGCGCATCGCGACGCTCGTGCAGACGGAACTCCCGCAGTACCGCGTGAGCTCCACCCCGAACGCGCAGAACTGGGGCTCCGAAGACATCTCCCTCATGATGAACCGCGTCCAGAGCCACGGCGGCCAGGCGACCTACATGCGCACCATGACCGACATGGCGAGCGAGCAGCACACCGTCCGCTTCGATTTCAACGAGCAGGTGCTCGCGCGCGGCATCACCCTGTTCAGCGCGATCGTTTATGACCTCGCCGGTCGTGCGTGACGTCGCTGCATCTGCCTGCGGCCAATGCCTCTGCCGCTCATCCGATGGCGCGCCGGATCGAGTTCGACCGGCGGAAGTGCGATGAAAGATTTCCGGAATTTCGGGCATCCGTCGTCCGCAGCCTGTGAAAGATAGAACGATGACAGATTTTCTGAAATCCTGGGCTTCCGTAAGCGATGTGGGAGATGAATGCGAAAAAAGAAAGGCTTCTTACAATATGAAAACACTGATTAAACATGTGACTATCCTGACGATGGATGACGCCGATCGCGTGCTTCGCGACGGCTGGCTCCTCATCGACGGCGAGAAGATCGCCGCGCTCGGTGAAGGAGAGCAGAAGCATGAGGCGAGCGGGGCAGCGGCGAGTGCCTGTTCGAGCGCCGGGGGTTCCAGCGCGACAGCGCAGCAGGCGGAGACCGCACTCGACGATCGTACGGTAGCTTCAGCACAGACCAACGCCGCTGCCCAGCCGATCGAAAGCCTGCAGCAGGCGGAAGCGGCTGCGGACGAGGTGATCGACGGGGCGGGCGGCATCCTGCTGCCGGGCTTCGTGAACACGCACTGCCATGTGTCGATGGTGCCGTTTCGTTCGATGGGCGACGACTGCCCGGACCGTCTGCGGCGCTTCCTGTTCCCGCTCGAGCTGGAGGCGATGACCCCGGAACTCGTGTACTGGGGCGCGCTCTACGGCATCGCCGAGATGTTCCTCTCCGGCACCACGACCTTCCTCGATATGTACTACTTCGAGGACCGCGTCGCGGAGGCCTGCGAGCAGGCCGGCATCCGCGGCTACCTCGGCGAGACCCTGATCGGACAGAAGACCTGCGACAGCCCGGACGAAGAGTATGGCGGCTTCGCTTACCAGAAGGACTTCTTCGCGGAGTATCACGGGGCGCGGCATCCGCGCATCTACCCGATCATCGCTCCGCACGGCACGACGACCCTGTCACCGGAGAAGCTTCGCGCGGCGCATGAGCTTGCGGTGAAGTACGACACGATCTTCACCCTGCATGCCTCCGAGATGGACTACGAGATGGAGCATTTCCGCGCGATGGGTGTGACCCCGACCGCCTTCCTCGATTCGATCGGCGCGCTGGATGCGCATACGCTCGCGGCGCACTGCATCCACATGACCGAAGAGGACCTGCAGCTTATGAAGCGCCGCGGCGCCGGCATCGCCCACTGCATCTGCAGCAACACGAAGGCCGGCAAGGGGGTGGCCCCGATGGAGCGGGCACGCCAGCTCGGCATCAGCTTCGGCCTCGGCACGGACGGCCCGTCCTCCGGCAACACGCTGTCGATGTTTGATCAGATGCGGATGCTCCCGAATGCCCAGAAGACGGCGAACCATGACCGCTCGCTCTTCCCGGCTCGAACCATCGTCCGCGCGGCGACCCGCGGTGGTGCCGAAGTACTGCATGGCAGCGACTACGGTTACCTCGCCCCGGGGATGGCCGCTGACCTCACGCTCGTTTCGACCGAGGCTGCCCATATGTTCCCGGTGTACAATCCGTTCTCAGCATTGGCCTACGCCGCGAACGCGGCCGATGTCGACACGGTGTTCGCAAACGGCCGGATGGTCGTCCGCCACGGAGAACTCACGACGCTCGATCTCGCGGAAATCCGCGCACAGCTCGTGGAAGAAATGAAGCCGTTTATGGCCGCCGCGGAGAAGTACAGCGATATTATTTGATATTATTTGATAATGTACAAAAATAGGTTTGAATCCGCGCGCTACCTATGTTATAAATATCGTTGTTTTAAAGTACCCCGTTTACTATTTACAAATCTTTTGCTTAGAATTTATGAACATCGCCTGATCGAGGGCCGGTGCGGTGACACAAGCCGGAGCACCTGATCGAAGAGGGCAGTGATGCATCATGAAGCAAAGAGGAAACCCGCGGCCTTTGCGAGGAGGTCGTCGACTGGAGGGTAATCGTGCAACTTTTCAAGAAGAATATCTGGTTTTTCATGATCCTGCCGGGCGTGCTGTTCCTGGCGGTATTCATGCTCATCCCGCTGTGTTCACTGCTGCTCACTACAGTATTTCCAGACCAGGGGGATTTCTCTATGTCCGCCTACGCGACGGTACTTCAGAGCACCTACTTCCAGCAGGTGTTCCTCCGCAGCCTGAAGCTGAGTATCCTGAGCACCATCCTGTGTGCGCTGCTTGGCTACCCGGCGGCCTACTACATCGCGAAATTCGCGAAGAACAAGGGCATGCTGATGGCCTTCGCCGTCTTCCCGATGTTCACGAGCCCGGTCATCCGCTCCTTCAGCTGGATGGTCATCCTCGGAAAGAAGGGCATCGTCAACCGGTTCCTGGTGGCGATCGGACTCTTCGCGAAGCCGCAGAGCCTTCTCTATAATGAATTTTCCATCACCATCGGTTTCATACAGCTCTTCCTCCCGCTCATGATCCTGTCGCTGATCGGCGTCATCGAGAGCATCCCGGAGGACCTGACGCTCGCCGCCGAAAGCCTCGGCTCCACGAAGCTCGGCAGCTTCCTGCGCGTCACCCTGCCACTGAGCGTATCCGGTCTCGTCACCGGCTCCGTGCTCGTGTTCACCGGCTGCATCACCGCGTACACCACGCCGCAGCTTCTCGGTGGCACCGACACCCGCGTGCTCTCGACCATGATCTATCAGTATGCGATGAGTCTCGGTGACTGGGTTAATGCTTCCGTCGTTGCGGTCGTCATGATCGTCGTCACGATGATCGTCTCCACGATCGTGAATGGTGTGAGCCGCAAGGTGAACCCGCTCGCCTGATGAAGAAAAAACTTCGGCGCCGGCGAAGTCCGGGCGTCCGAGCCATCTGATGAAGGTCGCCTGCATTGGCCTAAGAAAAGGTCGATGCAGCCACTTGTTTTCTGAAGGAGGAAATATCGTGCCATTACTTGAGTTAAGAAATATCACCGCAGGATATGGAAAGAACATCATTCTGAAGGACCTGAACCTGAACGTCGAGAAGGGCGAGCTGGTCAGCCTCCTCGGCTCCAGCGGCTGTGGCAAAACCACGACGCTCCGCCTGATCGGCGGCTTCTCTGAGCCGATGCAGGGCGACCTCCTCTTCGACGGAAAGGACTACACCCATGTGCCGCTGCATAAGCGGAACTTCGGCTTCGTGTTCCAGAGCTACGCGCTGTTCCCGCACATGAACATCTTCGAGAACGTCGCGTTCGGCCTGCGTCGTCGCAATCTGCCGGAGGCCGAGATCCAGGAGCGCGTCATGAAGATGCTCCACACGGTCGACCTCGACGGCTTCGAGAAGCGCCTTCCGAAGGAGATGTCCGGCGGACAGCGTCAGCGTGTAGCCCTCGCCCGTGCGATGGTTATTGAGCCGGATCTCATGCTCTTCGACGAGCCGCTCAGTAACCTCGACGCGAAGCTCCGCGTGCAGATGCGTGTTGAGATCCGTAAGCTGCAGCAGGAGCTCGGCTTCACTGCGATCTACGTCACCCATGACCAGGAGGAGTGCTTCGCGATCAGTGATAAGGTCGCGATCATGAACCACGGCGTGATCGAGCAGCTGGATCGTCCGGAGGAGATCTACGCGCACCCGAAGACCGAGTTCATCGCGCACTTCGTCGGCTTCGAGAACTTCATCGATCTCAAGCACAGTGAGGGCACGCGCTGGACAGCGGCCGACGGCAGCGTTCTCGAGATCGCACATCCAGAGGATGGCCGTGACACGACCCGCGCCTGCATCCGTCCGGACGACATCCTCGTCGCGGCAGCGGGAGAGGACGTCGCCAATGCTGTCGCCGGTAAGGTGGGTGTGCGTACCTATCTCGGCAAGCGCATGCAGTATAACGTGGAGACCGCCCTCGGCGAGCTTATCGTCAACACCTCGAACGACCGTCTCTTCGACGTGGGAGAGAACATCACGCTTTCCCTCGACGCGCATAAGATCGTCATGGTGTGAGGTGCAGAGGGGCCGGTCCATCCGGGGCCTGGCATCATGTAAATTCGTCGTTCGGCGCTACTTATAAGGCGCTTGATATATCATCATTTAGTGGAGGAAATTATGAGAAAGACATTATCCCTTGTGCTTGCAGCTGCTATGCTGAGCACCACCATCGCTGCGTGCGGTTCATCGAACAACACCGCTACAACCACCGCTGCCGCTGCTGAAACTACAGCCGCTGCTGAGACTTCAGCTGCTGCTGAGACCACCGCTGCTGCGGGAGAGACTGCAGACGCGTCTGCTGCCCAGGACTTCGCCGGCCAGACCCTGACCATCTCGACCTTCTCGTTCAACGCAGAGCTTCTTCAGAAGAACGTTTATGATCCGTTCATGGAGCAGACCGGCGCGAAGATCGTCGTAGAGACCGGTAAGAATGCAGAGCGTGTAACGAAGATCGAGGAGTCTCCAGAGAATTACGATGTGGTCATCATCGGCGATTCCTTCGCAGCACAGCTTGCAAATGACGGTATCCTCGAGAACATCGATCGTTCGAAGATCGCGAACCTCGATTCCATCTATGATGTCGCGAAGGCACCGATGGGCGAGGAGTACGGCCCGGCTTACACCTTCAACCGTCTCGGTATCGTCTATGATCCGTCGATGATCAACGTAGAGATCAAGAGCTTCGCAGACCTCTGGAATCCAGAGCTCAAGGACTGCATCGCTGTTCCGGATATCACCACCACCTCTGGTATGCTGTTCTACTATGCAACCGCAGCTGCCTTCGGTCTGACCCCGGGTCAGGACGATGACGCCATCTTCGCAAAGCTCGAGGAGCTGAAGCCAAATGTCGTAAAGACCTGGACTTCTGCCAACGACACCATCACCATGCTGAACCAGGGTGAGGCTTCCGTTGCGGCCCTGCTCGACTACAGCTACACCACTGCGAAGCAGGCAAACCCGGACTATGTATGGGTAAATCCGAGCGAGGGTAACTTCGCCGGCTTCAACATGCTGAACATCACGAAGGGCTGCAAGAACAAGGAGCTCGCGGAGGCGTTCATCGACTTCTACCTTTCCAAGGACGTACAGCAGGCCGAGGCACTCGACGGTGTCGACTCTCCGGTAAATACCGAGGTCGAGCTCACCGAGGAGCAGGCTGCAAACTTCACCTATGGCCAGGAGATGGTCGACAGCCTGATCCTTCCGGACTGGTCCCTCATCACAGAGAAGAAGGCGGACTGGATCAACCGCTGGAACGAGCTGTTCTCAGTTCAGTAATATACGCATCTGGCCAGCGTTCGGAAAATCTTGTGAAGGGCATGCGGCATACCTGTATGAGCGAATGCTTTTCACGTATATATCTCATGGACGTTGGAACATGCGTTTCTATGCTTCGGAGGCACGATGAGCGTGCCCCGAAGCGAAGACCGAGTAACTTTATGGTATACGAGCAGCGAAGCTGCTCTGTGGAGAGAAAGAAATGAAAAAGAACAAAGCCCTGCTGCTGATCACCATCCTGGTATACGTCTTTCTGATCGGACCGCTCCTGATTATCATGGCGGCCTCCTTCAGTGATACGAATTATCTGACGTTCCCAGGCCATGGATTCACACTGAAGTGGTATGCACAGGTGCTGACGATGAAGTCCTTCATCTCTGCAGCACAGACCTCGGTGATCGTCGCGATCGTGTCGACCCTGCTCGCCCTGGTACTCGGACTGCCGGCGGCCTATGCGCTGAACCGCTATTCGTTCCGCGGCAAGGACGCCATCAAGACCGTCTTCCTGTCACCGGTGCTGGTTCCGGTCGTCGTACTCGGTTTCGTCATGCTCCGTTATGTTGTCAATGTGCTGAAGCTTCCGGTGATGCCGAGTCTTCTGATCGGCCATACCCTGCTCGGTATCCCATACGTCATGCGTGTGGTGACCGCGAGCCTCGCGAACTTCGACTTCGCAATCGAGGAAGCGGCCGGCAGTCTGGGTGCGACGAAGGTGTATTCCTTCTTCCACATCATCCTGCCGAACATCAAATCCGCCATCGCGTCGGCCTCGATCATGGCGATGATCAACTCCTTTAACAACGTATCGCTGTCGGCCTTCCTGACCGGCCCGGGCGTCAATGTACTTCCGATCGAGATGATGAGCTACGTAGAGTATCACTTCGACCCGACCATCGCCGCCCTTGCGACCCTCATGATGGTCATCACCCTCGGCATCATGCTCCTGATCGAAAAGACCCTCGGACTGAAGTCGGTGGTATAAACGTCGAAAACATGACAGTTCAACCAGGGGCTGCGGAGGGGCGGCAACGGAGGCGCAGGACTCCAAGACCGGTGAAATCTAAGCCGGGGACCCTAAGCGGCACTAGGCTTGATTTCACACGGTCTCTACGTATGGCCTCCGTTGCCGCCCCCTCCGGGTCTCCTTGCCTGAACTGTTACTCTAAAATTGATATTAAAAGTCCCGGACTGCGTTTGTGGTCCGGGACTTTTAAAATGGATATTCAGTTAAGAAGAAACTTGTTTTTTCGCCCAGTACTCGTCGGAGCACTTTTTGACCTGTGGACTCAGGATGATGAGGGCGATCAGATTCGGGATGGTCAGGAGGCCGAGCGCGATGTCCTGGATGGTCCAGACGATGTCGATGGCTGTGACGGCACCGATGAGACAGAAGAGGGGAAATACGTACTTGAACTTCTGTGCGATCGTGCTTCCAAACAGATAATTGAGGCCGACGAAGCCGAAATACCACTGGCTCATCAGTGTCGTCGTGCAGAAGAGAAGAAGACTGAGGATGACGAGATATTTCAGTGGCGCCCAGACGGTGGAAAAGGCGTGAATCATCAGGATACTGCCCGGAAGTCCAGAGTCCAGTACATCGGTTACGCCAAGCACCAGCCCGGAGATCGTGCAGATGACGAAGGTGTCGAGGAAGACCTCGGTGACACCGGTGATGCCCTGTTCTACCGGATGCTCAACGTTGGCTGCTGAATGGATGACCGGGGCCGAACCCTCGCCGGCTTCGTTCGAGTACAGCCCGCGGGCGATGCCCTTCTGCATCGCGATAATCATGCTGCCGGTCGCCCCACCGAGCATCGGACGCCACCCGAAGGCGCTCGTCACGATGTCGCTGAGTACCGCTGGGAGGCGGGTGATGTTGAAAAGGATGATCAGTAAACCGCTCACCACGTAGAGGAGTGCCATCGCCGGCACCAGGTTCTGCGTGATGTGCGTAAGTCGTTTGAGACCGCCTGCGGAAACGGTAAAAATCAGAATCACGAGAAGGATACCGGTTACAAGTTCCGGAATATGGAAGTGATTCTGCATGACACCGCTGATGGTGTTCGACTGGATGAAATTACCGCCGATGATCTGGATGACCATGAAGAAGGCACAGAGCGACGCGAGCATCGGGGCGTGGAGGCCGTCCCGGATGTAGTACATCGGCCCTCCTGTGTAGTGCCCATCCTCATCCTTCACACGATAGAGAAGACCGAGGATGATTTCACCGTATTTCGTTGCCATGCCGACGAAGGCCGCCACCCACATCCAGAAGATCGCGCCGAGGCCGCCGGCGAGCACCGCAGTGGAGACACCGACGATGTTTCCACTGCCGACGCAGGACGCGACCGCGGTACAGAGCGCCTGAAAAGAGGAGATGGAGGTATCATCGTCGTTTTCGGTGGCTGCCTTTTTCTGCCGCCATGGCTCCAGCAGCGTCTTCCGCATGATGTATGGGAAACGACGGACCTGAATGAAACCGCTGAGAATGGTATATAGCAGACCGATCCCGAGGAGGACGATCAGAAGCCAGTTCCCCCAGATGATACTGTTGATACGATCTAAAAGCTGAGACAGAGTCTGCATCTTATCTTCCTCCGGATATAGTTAATTACGGTATTCCTCGCAGAGCTTTCGCGTATATGCGAGGCTTCGCTTCACGCCATCCATCTGAAGCTTCAGACAGGTCTCGAGCATTTCCTCCGAGATTTCCTGCGGATAGTAGTAGTCGCTCGGCTTCACCCTCGGGTCATCGAAGAGCGGCGCTTCGACCTTGAAACTGCCATCGCCGACATTGGCCACACCACCTGTACCCGGCGTACGCTTGAACTGCGCGCAGTACGGATAGCACATTTCGAGGTTGAGACGCGTGATACCAGAGCCGTCCAGGATGATCTGGAGGACCTTCTGGAGGTCGATGTTGCCTTCGCCGACCGGGATGCCGCAGACCACATAGCCGTATGGATCGTCCGGGCTCGGGATGACGATGTGATCCTTGAAGTGCGTGGTGATCGTGTACGGTGCCATGTTCTGTGCGGCGCGTGCCGGCTCCTCCCAGGCCATCATGGAGTTGCCGAAATCGAAGTGGAGACCGATCCACGGGCTGTCCAGCTTCTGAACGACCTTCATCAGCTCGTCCGAGATCTCATACTCATGATTCTCGAGGGCGATGCGGATGCGGCGCTTCTTCAGCTCCGGGATGATCTCGCGAAGCGTCATCGCAGCTTCATCGAACACGACTGGATCGAAATCACCGAGCACCTTCGCGAGGTCATACTTGCCTTCGCCGCCGGTCGCACGTACCGCCATCGGATTCAGGGTGATCGGGATATAGGTGCGGATGATATCCGCGCCGAGCGCCTCAGCGACATCCAGCACCTTCAGAAGATGCTCCTTCGTGATGCCCTTCGTGGCGAGCTCCACATACATATGGTAGGACTCGAGCAGATCCCGTACCTTCCGAAGGTGCTCTGAATCGTTGCTTCCGAGGGTTCCCCACTCCGGATCGAGATTATAATCCTTCAGGATGTTGATCATGATGCCGTCGAAGCCGAGCTCGTGGGCTTTCTCGATGTATCCGAAGATATCCATGCGCTTATTCTGGAACCAAAGATGAAGACTTTCTGTATCAAGACCGATTTTTAACATGCTGACCTCCTTAGTTGTTTGTGTCGGATGCCTGATTCTGATGCTTCTTGATGCGGTGAATCAGGAAGGTTGAAACGAAGAGACCGACGATGGCCCATCCGATCATGACCGTGAAAACGATACGGAATCCCTTCATGCCAGGATAGCGATCGAGGAAGCTGCCGTACATGACATAGGCAAATGCATTCGGCAGATAGATTACGAGGGAAGCGAGACTCATCGCTGCGCCGGTGATTTCCGCCGGTACCTTCACCTCATCCATCGGTGCGAAGAATACAGCACGCATGGTGAAAACGATAGCGCCGAAGCCGAGGGTGCAGGCTGCACCGAGCATCCACTTTCCGGTCTGGCCCAGCGCTTCGTGCGGAACCATCAGAAAGGCGGTCATCGCGATGGCACAGACGAGGAAGCCCATACGGATATGCTTTGCGGCAGACTTATGTACTTTATCAGACATGAAGCCGCCGATCGGTCCACCGACCATCTTTAAACCATACTGATTAATGATACCATACATACCGACCGCTGTGGCTGGAAGAAGATAAATCTGGTTCAGGAAAGGAATGAAATAGGTGAGACCGCAGTAGATGCAGTATACGACGAAGCCGTTCAGGGCAACGGCCCAGATATCGAGGTTTTTCAGTGCCTGTATCATACCTCCGAAGGCGGCCTGTGCACGATTCTGCTCCTTGCCGTCAGCATCGACACGCTTTTCATCGTTCGGAACGAAAATCAGACAGAGCACACCAGCGACTGCTGTGGCAGCTGATAAGAAGAGGATGCCGGCACGTAAGCCCGGTGCACTCTCGCCCATCGCCTTAAAGATGGCCAGTGCAGAAGACGCGATGATAACATCGATGATGCCACGTCCCATCTCCAGGAAACCAAACATGCGGCCCTGGGTCTTTTCGTCACCGAGCAGTCGGATCGCCTTTAGAAGCACCGGCCAGTAGGTGACTTCACCGAGAATCGCCATGACACCGAAGGCGGCCAGGAAGCCCCAGTAGCCCGGGAAGGTGGACAGATACACGCCGACGGCACCGAGACCGATCAGCGATCCACCGATCATATACTTCTTACTGAACATGTCACAGATATAGATACCGAGGATGAGACCGATGGTCTGGACGATACCATAGGCACTGAGTGCGCCACCGATCTGTGTATTCGTCAGTCCCATAAACTGCTGCATAGGTACATAGAACATATCCTTCAGAGAGGACAGCTTAAATGCGACACCGCCGGAAAGCGTCAGGATGCAGAAGACGAACCATCGGTTCGGCACAGCCTTCATCGCTTTCTCCTTCATTTCATTACTCATAATCATTTCTCCTTCCTTATACGACGAGCTACTGCAGTGTTTTGTTTTGCCAGGCATGCAGGAAACGTGGATGCATGTTGTTTCCTGCTTTCGATATCAGTATATCTGCGATTTGTTGCGAATACAACACAATTCACAAGCGAACGCAGAAAATCAACGAAATTATCAAAAAATAGTATTGCGTTTTGTTGGAAATGACGGCGCTTTGTTGTGGAAATGTGAGAAAAACTTGCGAAAGCAAAAATAAACTAGGACAAAACGCAAGAATACGCTATACTATAGTACATAAGAGTACAAACACAGGAGGAGAGCTATGCTGGCGCAGCAGAGATATAAGAGAATTCTCGATTTACTGGATGAAAATGGTATCGTACATAACGCGGACCTCGTACGTGAACTGAAGGTTTCTTCTGAAACGGTGCGTAAGGATATGGATGCACTGGAGCAGGCGGGGAAGCTGAAACGTGTGCATGGTGGTGCGGTCCCGCTTCCGCATGCAGAAAAGCAGATGCCGGTTCAGAATGAACCTTATATCTCGCTGAATGTTCGAAATGCCAGTCATATGGAAGAAAAGGCTGCGATCGCCGCGTATGCAGCGAACGCAGTGGAGGAGTATCAGGCCGTCGGCCTCGACTATGGAAGCACCAGCCTGATCATGGCGAAGGAACTCGTGCGCCGCTTCGAGAAGCTGACCGTGGTGACCAACTCGATTCAGAATGCGATGGTGCTCTCGGAGCGTCCGGATTTCACCGTTATCCTGATCGGGGGTATCCTGGATAAAAAGGAGCTTTCACTCGGAAATGAGTTTTCCCAGATCCTCGAAAACCTTCATCTGGATGTGCTCTTCATGTCCGTCAGCGGTGTGCATCCATCCATCGGCCTGACCGATCAGGGCTTAAGTGAGGCCCGCGTCCAGGAGCAGATGCGTGAGATCGCAGATAAGACGGTCGTGCTCGCCGACGCCAGCAAGTTCGGAAAAGCCAGCTTCGTGAAGCTCTGCGCCCTGAACGAAGTAGACGAAATCGTCACTGACGGAGGCGTCGAAGAAGAGATGCAGCAGGCCGTCCGAAGAACAGGTGTCGCACTGCAGGTGGTGGAAAAATAAATTCTCTATTTCGAGAATTCGTTAATGATAGATGGGTGGTGATCACATGATCATCACCCATTTGCTTTCAGCGGGGTAGTAGAGCAGCCGGAAGCTCTGCTCCAGGTCGCCGAGGACGGCGGTGCAGCTGAAATCCCGGCTGGGGATGCCGGCGTAGTGCTTCTCCTCAGAGGACTTCACATGGATGTTCTGGATGTAATGGATCTCGCCGTCGTCTCCTTCGAACTTGAAGGAGAGCGGGATGATCGTACCGGAGCTGGTGAACCAGCTCTTGACGGCGATGGGGTATGGGCGGCCCTTACGGGTGCCGCTGTCGATGTGCGGGAGCACATCACTGATGGCAGTGAAACCGGTCATAATATTTTTTCCTTATGGTAGTCTACCGTCCGTCGCTCGCGGGAGATCCCGCCGTTCATGTGGTCGATGGCGTACGGATCCGCGCAGCCGGGGGCGGAAACGAAGCGGGCGCGCTTGATTGCGTCGTTTCCATAGCGGGTACGGATCTCATCGACGGCGCGCTCGGCCTGGCGAAGCTTCCCATAGTCGTAGCGGTCGAAGAGGTCCACCTGTCGGCCGACAGCGTGGCTCACCTTACTGGTGTGGATACCCAGGTGCCGGATCGGGTAACCGGTCCAGAGCTCATCGAAGCAGCGGCACGCGGCATCGTAGATTTCCAGCGTCAGGTCCGTCGGTGAGCGGAGCTGCTTCTGATGCCCGTAAAAGCGAAGCTCGCTGTCGCGAATGCTGATGTCTACACAGCTGACACGAACCTCATCGGCACGAATCCGCTGGGAAACCGTCTCTGCGAGGGAGAGAAGATGCCAGTAGGCCTCCTGCCGGTCCGTCACGTCATGGATGGTCGTGCAGGAGTTTCCATAGCCCTTCGGTGGGGCCTCCATGAGCTGCGGGATGACTGGACTGTCGTCGATGCCGCAGGCGAACTGCCGTACCAGAAGCCCGTGCGACTTCATGCGGTGATAGAGTATGTCCGGGTCGAACTGCGCGAGCGCACCGATGGTATGGATGCCCAGGCGATGCAGCTTCGGGGCCGTCGCGTAGCCGACGTAGAAGAGACCCTCCACGGGGAGTGGCCACATCTTATGCTCGATTTCAGACGGCCAGAGAGTATGCACCTGATCCGGCTTCCGGAAGTCGGAGGCCATCTTCGCAAGCAGCTTGTTACTCGAGATGCCGATGTTCACCGTGAAGCCGAGCTCCTCCCGGATCCGCTCCTTCAGCTGCCAGGCCAGCAGCACCGCCCGATGCTCGACCTCGCTCTGCCAGGTGGCATCGATCTCCGCCGGCAGCCGAATCGCATCGAAGGCACGGATGCGGTCTGACAGGGCGCTCATGGAGCCGGTCGCTCGCTGTCTGCCGGCCGGAGAAGATGAAAGGCCGGGTATGGTATGGCCGGCAGAGGCATTGGCCGGGGACGGCCCTGGTGCAGCAACCGAAGCGGAGGGCGAAACGCCAGCGGTTGCAGGGTGATGCGTGGGCTGTGCCGGCACGGTATGCCGAAGCAGCAGCGCGCGGTCCTGCAGCCAGGGTGTGCCTGTCATGTCGAGGAAAGCCTCGTCGATGCTGTACTTCTCGATGGTGTCCGTGTACTCCTTGAGAATCTCGATCATCGCCCGGCTCGCGTGGCTGTAGAGCGTGTAGTTCGGCGGGACGATGACGAGCTCCGGGCACTTCCGCCGTGCGTCCACGATGGGCTCACCGGTTTTAATATGATATTTCTTCGCCGGAATCGACTTCGTGAGGATGATCCCGTGGCGCTTACTCTGGTCGCCACCCACCGCACTCGGAATCGTGCGGAGATCGAGCGTGCCGCCGAGATGGTGGATCCGATAGCACGCCTCCCAGCTGAGAAATGCAGAATTTACATCGATATGAAAGATAATCCGTTCCATAATTCATCCCTCCCCGGCGGCATGATCGGCTCCGACGACATCGTCTGAAACTGTAGTTTCCGTACGATCTCTGAATATGCCGAAAGATCAAGCTGTCTGCATGGCATCTTCACTCCTCACTTCTGAAGATGCAGTGAAAAGCATCCGAAACACTTGACAAACATCTGTTCTATTTATTATGATAGCCGTGAACGGAACGGATGTCAATCATAAAAACGAGCAGATGTTCTAATTAATTTTTATAACAGCGCTCGACGCAGGGCGGGAAAATAGAGGGAGCGAGATGGAGCAGAAACGTGGGAAAAGCCGTCGGAAGTCAGAGATTCAGCAGGTGACGAGAACGGAACAGCGGGGAGGAGCACGGACAGAAGAACAGCAGGCGACGGCTTCCGGGGCACCACGCGGAACGAAGCGCTGGGTTGGGCTGTGGAGTGTCCTTCTGCTCGGCATCATCGTGGCGCTGGGGGTGATTACGCTGTGCCCGGATGATGGGAGACGTATATCATCAGCTGTCGGCAATATAGGAGAAAATCGGACGGCTTCCAGTGCAGCCACGGGTATGAATGGAGAAGCCGGTGCAGATGAGGCAGACTCAACAGGAAAGGAAATGGATGGGTCCGTTTCCGAATCCGATGAAAGTGAGAGCGGAGCGGACGACACCACGATCATGATCGAAAATCCGATGGAGGCAGATGCGGCCGGGAGCGCTGGGGCTTCGAGGGATGCCGAAACAGAAGGGGCGGAAGCCGTGAAGGGAGCGACGCGCCTTCTGTTTGCGGGCGATGTGTATCTCAGCGACCACGTGCTGGAAGCGTATGACGCCGCCGGTGGCATCGACGGTGTCCTGTCACAGGGCTACCAGGCGGAGATTCAGGCGGCGGATTTTTTTATGACGAATGAAGAGTTCCCGTTCAGTACGCGTGGAACGCCGGCACCGGACAAGCAGTTCACCTTTCGTGTGCATCCGGAGAAGGTGAAGCTGATGCAGGAGATGGGGATCGACCTCGTTACGCTCGCAAACAATCATGCGCTTGACTATGGGCGTGACGCGATGCTCGATACGATCGACACGCTGGACCATGCAGGGATCCGTCACGTGGGTGCCGGAAAGAACCTTGCGGAGGCACGGAAGCCGGACGTCGTCGAGCTGAACGGGCGGACGTTTGCATTTATCGGCGCGACGCGTGTATATCCGGAGGCGGACTGGGCGGCAGGCACGGATTCTGCTGGCATGTTTTCGGCCTATGATGGCGGTGCACAGCTCGCGGAGGAGGTGAAGGCAGCGAAGCAGCAGGCGGACTATGTCATCGCCTATGTGCACTGGGGTATCGAGCGGGAGGAGACGCCGAACGAGGTGCAGAAGAGCATCGCGCATCGACTCGTGGATGCGGGCGCAGATCTGGTGGTCGGCGCACATCCGCACGTTCTGCAGGGCATCGAATACTACCAGGGCGTGCCGATCGCGTACTCGCTCGGAAACTTCGTGTTCGGCAGCTCGATTCCGAGCACCGCACTGCTACAGGCGGATGTCGATGATGAGGGCATCCGGCTTCGCCTGATACCAGGTACTTCTGCCGCCGGCTATACGCGGAAGCTGGACGATGCGGAGAAGATCGCCGCCTTCTATGCGAAGATAAGCGGACTCAGCAGTGGTGTGAAGATCGACGCGGATGGATACCTCAGCGCGGCGTGAATGAATATTATCTATATCTGCCATATCAAATATGCTATGATAAACGATATCTGGTAAAAAACACATCCGATTCATGAAGATTCGGTAGACGAGATCATACATACAGAGGATTTTAGGTTGGCTCTCTGATGAGATGTCTGGAGATGTGTCGAATCAGAAAAGGAAGAGTTATGTAGAGCCGGGAGGACAGGACATGCTGATGAAACGAACACCGATGCGGGATTATATGCTGATTGCGCTGGGCGCGCTGCTGATGGCGATCGGCAGTAAAAACATCTATGATCCAAATCAGCTGGTCGTTGGTGGCGTGACGGGTCTCGGCATCATCCTGCGGAGCTGGATCGGGATGCCGCTGTGGCTCAGTAATACTCTGCTCAACATCCCGCTGTTTCTTGCAGCGTGGAAGTTCCTCGGCGCGAAGTTTATCGGCAGGACCCTGTATGGTGCGGCGATGCTGTCCTTTTTCCTCTGGCTGCTGCCGGGTGTCAGTCTGATTCCGGATGGTGATCTGCTGCTGGCAGCTGTCTTCGGCGGTATCCTTTCGGGCCTCGGCTTCGGTCTGATCCTGATCGGACAGGCGACGACCGGCGGTACAGATATCCTGGCCGCACTCCTGCATATTCCGTTTCCGCAGTACAGCATCCCGCAGATTCTCCAGGTCATCGACTGGGTGATCGTCGCCATCGGAGTCGGTGCGTTCGGCGGTATCCATGCGCTGTATGCGATCATCTCTGTCTATGTCGTGACGAAGGTGTCGAACGGCCTGATGGAAGGCATGCATTACGCGAAGGCGGTCTGGATCATCACGTCGGAGCCGACGCAGATTTCGGATGCCATCCTGCAGAAGCTGGACCGTGGTGTTACGGGTGTGCATGCGATCGGTATGTACTCCGGTAAGGAAACGACGATGCTCTACAGCATCATGTCGAACCGCGAGATCACGTACCTGAAGGACCTCGTACATGAAATCGATCCGAACGCCTTCGTGATACTCTCGGATGTCCGCGAGGTCATGGGAGAGGGCTTCTCCCGCGAGAAGCCGATACCGAAATCCGGGTCCCCTACTACCTGAACGCTTACCACTGGGTGTTACCGTTCAGACAGGGCTGCTGTCTGCCGAGCCACGAGTGAACAGTAACCGCCGGGGCGCCGGTGTTTGTGAACTGTGAGAATTCTGCTTTACATTTGGCGGGCGACGTGCTATATTGTAATGGCGTTTTGAGGCGCATGCTACTGTAGCACAGTCGGTAGTGCATCTGATTCGTAATCAGAAGGTCACCGGTTCGAATCCGGTCAGTAGCTCGATATTCTCTTGTGACAGCAGTGTCAATCTGAACTAGAGTGACTACCGTTAAATCGTAAAGCGAATATTACCGAAGACAGAGTCCTGGTTTCAGATGCGAGAAACCAGGACTTTTTTTGTAACACAGCTGACGGACGCGTCGGCGTTACTGCGCAAACGTTGTTCAGTCAAGGCTGCCCTCAGGGGCGTCTATGCAAAGGAGATTCCAGTGAAAAAAATAATGAGTGCAGCCATAGCGACCGCGGCTCTGACCATCACAGCGACGATGACAGCATTGGCCGGAAGCTGGGTACAGCAGAACGGTTCGTGGGTGTATCTGAACGACGCCGGACAGCTTCAGACGGGCTGGGCGTGGATCGATGGCAACCAGGACGGCATCGCCGAGTCGTATTATTTTGATCTGAATGGATGCTTAGCGACCGGTACGACGACACCGGATGGCTATACTGTGAATTCGGATGGCGCCTGGGTACAGGATGGAAGCGTTCAGAAAAAGGTGATTCCGCTTTCGGATCCGGATGCGCTTGGCCGTCTCGGTACGGTGGCGGGCAGCTCGGATATGTCGTCGGACAGCTATCTGGTAGCGGGCAGTGCATACGAGGATGGCAAGAATTATATGCATTCACAGGAATCACTACAGCAGGTCACCGGTCGTAAGGATATCGTAAACTTCGCGCGCCAGTATGTGGGCGCAGGCAAGCTCCGCTATGGCACCGGTACGAATCTGAACGGTGGTCCGGTGGACTGCTCTGGTTTCGTGCTCGCAGTCTTCCGTCAGTTCGGCATTTCGCTTCCGAGAACCTCCGCCGAGCAGTGCGCAGCTGCTCCGCGCTATGTTTCTGAGGCAGAGATGCTTCCGGGTGATCTGATTTTCTATGGCAGCGGTGGTCGCGTGAATCATGTCGCCATCTATACCGGTGAGAATTCCATCGTCCATGCGACGAACAGCTCCCGCGGCTGGGTCTTCGAGGACAGCGGTTCTTCCGCGGTATACTACGCGCCGATCATAGCCATCGGGCGGTACTGGTAATATAATCCGGCGCGCGGTATGAATGTACTGTCGGGATGTTCATGCAGTTATGGCCTGGAAACTTCGCGCGCATGACGCCTGCGGATTATCTTGGATTGACGGATCGTGTCAGGGTGTGTTGTAGAAGCGAAAATCCGGCGCGCGGTGAACCCGTAAAGGTCAACAGCATTGGCGGAAGCACGTGGAGGTGCACATGTTTTTCTTCTTCGGAATCATGAATGATCAGAAGGATCTCGATTTTCATCAGCCGATGACCTGCGATGTGTGCGGGCGCATGGGGCAGTACCAGGTGTTTGTGACGTATATGGTGCTGTCGATTTTCTTCATTCCGATTTTTAAGTGGGGGCGTACGTACTATGTGCGCACGAGCTGCTGCGGCTCGCTGTATCAGCTTCGTCCAGAGGTCGGTCGCGCGATCGAGCGTGGGGAGAGCGTTGCGATACAGCAGACGGACCTCTACCTCGAGCAGCGTGGGCAGGCCGGCGCGCAGAATCGCTCGGCAGGTCAGCGTGAGCAGGGCAATGCTGGTGCATGGCAGTTGCATGGTGCTGATCAGTCGTACTGGCAGGCTGACGTAACGCGTGGGCAAAATACGGCGGGGACTCCGGCAGGAAGTACGCAGCAGAGGCTCCTGGAGCAGCAGGGCAAGTGGACGAAGGTCTGCTACAACTGCGGCTACACCACTACGGAAGACTTCGAGTATTGCCCGAAGTGCGGGAAAAAGTTCGAGTATACTGAACAGAAGTGATATCGTGGGTCGAAGCTCGAGTTAAAGGACAGGAGAGACATCGCTGGTGGAAGCTCGAGTTAGGACAGGAAAGATATCGCTGGTGGAAGCTTGAGCTAAAGATAGGAGAGATATCGCTGGTGGAAGCTCGAGTTAGGATAGGAAAGATATCGCTGGTAGAAGCTTGAGCTAAAGGATAGGAGTGAGCATCATGAGTAAAGTAGTTCTGACCATCGTCTTTATCATCATCTGCCTGAGTGTCATGATCGGCATCCCGGTGTATCTGTACAGAAAATATAAGAAACTTCAGAAGAAGTGAAGTATATAATATGTGCCGGAATAAACAACTTGCCAACGACTGGCTGAAATAAGTCAGTGGAAGATCATCAAAAGGCTATCGCAAGATCATAACAAGGCTATCGCAAGACCATCGCAAGACGCGGTGGCCTTTTTTTGCGTATAAAGAAACGGGCGGATCGCGGATCACCGCGGCCCAGGTGTGGGATTATGCAACGGGCAAGCGTCGGCACGGGCGGATCCCATACGAAACGAAGCTGGTTTGATGATGGGGGAGGCAGCGACTGCTGAATGGTTTTCGCAAAGGGCGGGTAATCAAGAAATGTGGCATTAGATTTTCTGGAGTTTGTCACAGACGGGCGGATTCTCGATTTCGTGCCATTAGGTGGCTTTCGCAAAAAGAGGATTTCCAGGGGAGGTGCCATTATATTTTTGAGAGTTTGTCACAGACCGGTGGATTCTCGGCTTCGTGACATTAGGTGATTTTCGCAAAGCGAGGATTTCGGAGACCGGTGCCATTATATTTTTTGAAGTTTGTCACATACAGGCGGATTCTCGACTTCGTGCCATTAAGTGACTTTTACAAATCATGGATTTCCGGGGGCTGTGCCATCAGGTATTTTCACAGCCAGGGAAATATTCGAAGCTGTGACATTAAGTATTGGGCTTCTGCGAAGGAAAAGGCGATGATTTCCAAAGAAAAGTTTGGGCGGAGATAAAGTCACAGCTTCTGAAAGAGGCGGTTTTGCGTCAAAAACCGTGATTTTACTCGGATTGCGCAGGGCGAGAGCGACGTGACTTAATGTCACAGGGCTGCCAGAAGAGGAAACTGCGAAAATACCTAATGGCATGCGAGCGAGATATGGGTGGTTTGCGAAAAGTCGTGGCCAGCAGACATCTGGAAATCATGGAGCGAAGAGGCGATCGTGAAGCATCTAATGTCATCCGACCGAGGTGAAGTTAGTTTATGAAAAGTCGCGGTCTGCAGATATCCGGAAATCAGGGCGCTGAGATGCGACCGTGAAGAACCTAATGGCATCTGCCTGAGAACAAGAGCGTTTGCGAAAATCGGATGCAACGGGTGACCAGGGAATGGGAATACTTCGTTAGGTGCATGAATAATACGAAGTGTACAATCGTGGAGGCGTCGGGATCTGTTAGACATTATACCTAGAAGTCTGAATGATGACTCATAGTGTAATCTGGGCGCTGCCCAGACCCGTCCTCGCCGGAAGCAGGGCAGCAACATGTTTTCTGCCCATGCAGAAGGATGTGACTCGTCACTCCGTCAAGAGCTGCCCGGGCGCGTAGCGCCCAGCGTACTGTCTCTTGACTTCGTTCCGGCCTTCAGGACTTTGCGACAATTAACTATTGATTTCCGATTGCTGCCGTCATGTCGTGACACTTATGTGCGGAGAGAGAAAACTTGAGCAATGATCTAGTGGTTGTGATCGTGCTGTGTTAACCATCTGTAGCGCAGGAAAAGGCCTCGGTTGTGTGATGCCAAAAATATTTTTTGAAATGTGAAAAAGTGGATTTTGGCGCAGAATCCGGTCCTTTTTTATGGTCTGTTTTAGGACTATAGTCTGTTTTCAGACGTTTTCAGATTTCACAAATCGGGTTACACTCGAATTAATCGTAAAGAATCCAAATGAAAATTCCGATAATGAAGCGATATGAAATCGAAAGTTATGAGGAAGAGCAACGCATTTTTTGTTTGGATCAGAAAATATTCAAAGAAAGCTCGAATAATCATTGATGTGGCAGGAAGCGAAATGTTCAAAGAGAACCTAATAATCAATGATGAAGCGGGAACTGAAATGTTCAAAGAGAACCCAATAATCAATGATGTAGCACGAGCGGAAACTATGAAAGGAGAAATGTAATGGTGATTTCACTGGAGGAGCATGCGAGGCGAGAACTGGAGCGTTTGGGAAAGGATATTAAAGAGCTGGAGCGGAGGCTGAAGCATTATCCGGATGGAAGGCTGGTGGTTTATGTGATCGATGGGTATCGTCGCTGTTATCAGGCGTATCAGGATCCGAAGACGCATAAGCGTGTGCGTAAGTATATTTCAAAGGCGGAGAAGGTGAAGATGGAGCAGCTCGCGAAGAAGACGCTGGGAATGGAAGATCTGCAGGAGAAAAAGGCGGAGTACAAGCGGATACAGGTGTATCTGGACGGGTGCGCGGAGAGGCTTCCGGCGATGGAACGGCGGATTTCGAATGTTCCGGAAATATGTGCGATGGCAGATTATATTCCACCGCTGGTACAGGAGTATAAGGAGTGGGAGGCGGAGGATTTTCGGACCAATTCGTACCCGAACAGGACACCGGTGACGAGTGTGCTGGGGGTCGATGTGCGGTCGAAATCGGAAGCGTATATCGCGGCGAGACTGAAGGCCCGCGGGCTGGCCGTGCGGTATGAGTGCGAGCTGCAGCTGAATCACATGAAGGTGTATCCGGATTTTACGATCATGGATCCACGCACGAATCGAATCTACTATTGGGAGCATCTGGGACGTATGGATACAGAAGATTACGCTGCGCATGCGTCGAACAAGCTGGATGAGTATGCGAAGGCCGGGTATTATCCGATGAAGAACCTGATTATCACGAGTGAAACAGATCAAGAACCATTGGATTTGAAATTTGTTGATTACCTGATTGATTATTTCTTTGCGTAGAGGGGGGGGTGCAACTAGTTTTTCTGGAGCTTGTAACAGACGGGAGATTCCTGGAAATCATGATATTAGGTGGTTTTCGCAAAGCGAGGATTTCCAGTAGACATGCCATTAGAATTTCTGGAGTTTGTCACAGAGCGGCGGTTTCTGGAAATCGTGCCATTAGGTGGCTTTCGCAAAAAGAGGATTTCCGTAGGAGGTGCCATTAGATTTTCTGGAGTTTGTCACAAACGGGCGGATTTTCGGCTTCGTGACATTAGGTGGTTTTCGCAAAGCGAGGATTTGCGGGGGAGGTGCCATTATATTTTCTGAAGTTTGTCACAGACCGGGTGATTCTCGACTTCGTGACATTAAGTGACTTTTACAAATCATGGATTTCCGGAGGCTGTGCCATTAGATATTTTCACAGCCAGGGAAATATTCGAAGCTGTGACATTAAGTATTTGGCTTCGCGGAGCGATAATGCGTTGATTTTCGAAGAAAAGTTTGGGCGGAGATAAAGTCACAGCTTCTGAAAAGGGCGGGTTTGCGTCAAAAACCGTGATTTTACTCGGTTGGCACAGAGCGAGAGTGACGTGACTTAATGTCACAGGATCAGCAGAAGAGGAAACTGCGAAAATACATAATGGCACACGCGCGAGACAGGGCCAGTCTGCGAAAATGCCAAGTGCCAGAGTCCAGCCGAGATCACGGTTGAGAAAGACGACCGGGTATATCTAATGGCATCCGATAGAGGAATGGCTGTTTTGTGAAAGGCCGAGTAGTAGTGAGCGTAATAGGCTTCAGAAAATACGAGCTGTTCATCAGCGTCCTTATTTTTCGTGTGTAAGAGCAATCACAGATCACTGCAGACGACTCTATCATCAGCAACCCTCTTTTTTCGCGCGTAAGCGCGATCATTTAATTTCGAGCGAAGCGAGAATCATAACTGTTCAGAGGTGTTAAGTCAAGTCGAGGCTTGGTTTCCGGCTGCCGTCCGCCGAGCGACGACTAAACAGTAAGTGAGAATCAGTGCTTAGAGTACTCTATCACCGCACTTGCTGATTTTTTCTTTCTTCCATATAATAGAAGTGAAAGAAAAATCGCAAGTGAAAGAAAACAGTCACCGCTCCGACAGTGGGGCCGCTGGGGCCCCACTACCGGGACTGTGACAGAAAACAGATAGGCGCATGAGGTTATCCAAGATAGTAGAGGTCATCTAAGACAAGGGAGAGGACTCAAATCAGAATGTACGAAAGAAAAAGAAAACAGATCAGTGAGAGAGATCAGATCAGTGAGAGAAATCAGACCAGCGAGAGAAAATCCGACCAGCATTCCCCAAAACCATAGAAGTCACTGAGCTAACCGAAAGGAGGCACTCGATGTTTTCATTTGAATCTTTAAATGTGGAGTTTAAGCAGGAGTATGTTCCAGATATTCGAAAAGAAGTGATGGCGTTTGCGAATACCGATGGTGGAACGGTCTATGTGGGCGTGCGGAAGGATGGAAGCGTTGCGGGAGTGGAGGATCCGGACGGCGTGATGCTGCAGATCGTCGGATCCCTGAAAGACGCGCTGGCGCCGGACGTGATGCCGTTTGTAAAGGTAGATACGATCAGTGTCGACGAAAAGCAGGTCATCGAAATCGTCGTGACGACTGGAACCAGTCGCCCGTACTATCTCCGTGAAAAAGGCCTGAAGCCGAGTGGCGTGTATGTTCGGAAAGGAAGCTCGACGCAGCCACTGTCCGAGGAGGGCATCCGTGAAATGATCCGCGAGAACAGTGCCCGTTCCTACGAGCTGAGTCGGAGCATGGACCAGAAGCTGACGTTTACGACACTGGAAGCGGAGATGGCGAAGCGTTCGATAGACTTCGGGTCGGCGCAGATGCGCACGCTGAAGCTGATCGGCGAGGATGGACTGTACACAAATCTGGCGCTGCTTCTGTCCGATCAGTGTGAAACGACGACGAAGGTGGCGCTTTTCCAGGGAACAGACCGGGAGGTATTTCGCGAGCGTAAAGAGTTCGCTGGCTCCATCCTGAAGCAGATAGACGACATTTACAGCTTCATCGACTTCCTGAATAAGACGAAGGCGACTTTCTCCGGCCTGCACCGGACGGATACTCGGGACTATCCGGAGGAAGCCGTGCGCGAAGCCCTGCTGAACAGCATCGTTCATCGCGACTATGCCATCAGCGGCAGCAACCTCGTCAACATGTATGACGATCGGCTCGAATTTGTGTCCATGGGCGGTCTCGTTCCCAGCATTGAACTAGAGTCGATTTTCATCGGCGTGTCGCAGCCGCGAAATCCAGCCCTCGCCGGCGTTTTCTATCGCATGCAGCTGATCGAGAGCTACGGCACAGGGATCGGAAAAATCGAGCGGGCGTATGCTGATGCTGTCGTCCACCCATCGTATGAAACAGCGAAAGGCGTTTTCCGCGTGACGCTTCCGAATATGAACGAACCACCATCGGATGATGCAGCCCCATATATGGACATATCTACAGGCCGCAATCATCGTTACCATACGGTACAGTACACAAATGGCGGCCTGGTGCGTGGACACACGAAGCTCCGCAGTGACTGGACAGATCGGATCTATGGAGGCGGCGGAAGCTACGAGAAGTGCAGAACGCGAGAAGTGAGAGAGTACGGCAGAGACAGGACGAAATACATCACAAAATCCGAAGCCCGGAAAGCGCATATCCTGCGATATCTTGAGTCGCACGACAGCATTACCCGAAGAGAAATCGAAGATCTGATCGGCATCAGTACCACGAAAGCATGGAGCGTGATCCGGGATTTATGCGATTCCGGCGAACTCGTGCAGGTTGGAAGCGGGAGAAAAGTCGCATACAAGATGAAACAGAAGAACGATGGTTGAAGCCAGTTTGCGAAAAAGTCGGGTCCCGTCGCTCCCGTCCCGTCGTCTGACTTTCCGCTCTAGAGACTATGGCGTGTAGATGCTATAATAGACACAAATCATCATGCGACGGGGCGGTCCAGCTAGCCGCCACCTCCATGAACTTCCGGGGGCCGTCGTACAACCACAACCTAGCCTGCGAAGCAGATCATCTGCAGCGGTTCATTCGTACAGGACGAGCTTACATCGATTTCTGTGCACGGTTCTGCAGAACTGCGTAGCAGACAAACACCACAAACAACAGGGGGACACAATTATGTTAAACGCAGTAGGCCGGGACATCCCGGACGAGATTCTGAAGCGCTATGGGAAGGAGCCGTTCCGGGGCAGCAACTACCGGGACGACAAACCATATACGAAGGCGGCACCGACAGTGCGCGGCATGGTCGACCCACGGAGAAGCAAGATGGTCGGCAGTATCCGCGAGGCACTCGAGAAGTGCGGCGCGCGGGACGGCATGGTCTTTTCCTTCCATCATCACTTCCGCGATGGTGACCACATCGTCAACATGGTGCTCGAGGCCGCACAGGAGATGGGCCTCCGCGATCTGACGATCTGCGCGTCGTCGCTCGGCAAGTCGCACAGCCGCGTCGCACAGATGATCGAAGAGGGCACCGTCATCGGCATCCAGACCTCCGGCATCCGTGACCGTATCGGCGAGGACGTATCCTTCGGCCGGCTCGCGACACCGGCGATTATCCGAAGCCACGGCGGCCGCGTGCGCGCCATCGAAGAAGGGGACGTCCACATCGACATCGCATTTATCGGTGCGCCGACCGCGGACGAGTATGGTAACCTCCGCGGCGTCGGCGGCAAGAGCGACTGCGGCGTGCTGTCCTACAGCGTCGTGGATTCCCGCTACGCCGACCACGTCGTCGCCATCACCGACACCATGGTGCCGTTCCCGAACTTCCCGCCATCCATCCCGATGGCCGACGTCGATTATGTCTGCGTCGTCGACGAAATCGGCGACCCGGCGAAGATCGCGAGCAACGTCATCCGCATGACCCAGGACGTCCGCGAGCTGAAGATGGCTGAAGACTGCGCACGCGTCATGGCCGCGACCCCGTACTTCCGCGACGGATTTTCCTTCCAGACCGGTGGCGGCGGCGCATCCCTCGCTGCGACCCGCTTCCTCGAGCCGTTCCTCGCCGAGCGCCAGATCCAGATGAGCTTCGCCATCGGCGGCATCACGAAGCCACTCGTTGACCTCCTGCATAAGGGCTACATCCGCACGATCGTTGATGCTCAATGCTTCGATCAGACGGCCATCCAGTCGATCCGGGAGGACCCGCAGCACTACGAGATCTCGACCTCCGAGTACGCGAACCCGCTGAATAAGGGTGCCTTTGTCAACAAGCTCGACTTCGTCATCCTCGGCGCGCTCGAGATCGACACCGACTTCAACGTGAATGTCACCACCGGTTCCGACGGCGTGCTTCGCGGCGCCCCGGGCGGACACCCGGACACGGCAGCCGGATGCCAATGCTCCATCATCGTGGCACCCCTGATCCGTGGTCGTATCCCGACCGTCGTCGATCGCGTCGTGACCTGCGTGACCCCGGGTGAGAACATCGACGTCCTCGTCACCGACTATGGCATCGCCGTGAACCCGCGCCGGAAGGACCTCCTCCAGTGGCTCCGTGATGCGAAGCTCCCGCTCATCACCATCGAAGAGCTGCGTGACATCGCGTACAGCATCGTCGGCCGCCCGGACCCGATCGAGTTCCACGACGAGGTCGTCGGCATCATCGAAGCCCGCGACGGCAGCATCATCGACGTCGTGCGCCGCGTCGAACCGCAGAAGCCGCTGCACTGGATCGTTTAAGGTTGCCGGCCCACCAGCTCCTCTGAAGCAAGCATGCATTGCGATGAAATAGAAGAGTAGAAAAGCAGCTCCGCGAGGGCTGCTTTTTATGTTGGGCTCCAGACCAGCTTAGTTGCTGTGGGATGCTTTCTTTGAAAAGTTTCAAGTTGATGTTCAGGGAGGCTCCAGACCAGCTTGGCTGCTGTAGGATGCCTTCCGGTTATGCCGCTGTGCACTGCACGTTATATAACCAGGCGTCGAAAAACGTCTGGTTACTCTTGACTAATTGGCGAACATCACCCGAAATACCGTAAAAAATCTGTAAAGATTGTGTATAGACCATATAAAATCCCTGTTTTTTCTTCTGAATACATGCGGTATAATGAAACAAACTGGGCTTTATACAGAGACGTGTTTTTGTGCTGCATGCGTTAAAAAAATAACGAAGCAGACGTCAGAAACATTCCTGCTGTAAAGATGGGAGAGCACCTCGTGCGATTACCATACCGACGTATTTTGCCGGTTAGGACATCGGTACATTTATGAGCACCTCGTGCGACGATCATGCCAGCCACGATCTGCCACATGTATTACGATCGCGGCGACGGCCGGCCAGGAAATCCGCCTGAACTGGTTGTGAAACCAGAACAGCACCGCCCGGTATCACATAAAGCAAGACTGAACCGAACATCCTGTGGCGATGACGCCACGAATATTAAGGGAGAAACCATGCTGACAATACTAGTGAGTCTTTTGGGAGGCCTCGGCCTGTTTATCGCAGGTATGTACATGATGAGCCACGGTATCGAGAAGGTCGCCGGCGCGAAGCTGCGCAGTATCCTCGAAACCTGTACCCACAACCGCCTGACCGGCCTTCTGGTCGGACTGTTCTTCACCGCCGTGATCCAGTCCTCCAGCACCGCCACCGTCATGGCCGTCACCTTCGTGAACTCCGGCCTCATGGCGCTGAACAACGCCTGCGGCATCATCCTGGGCGCGAACATCGGTACCACCGTCACCGCGCTCCTTGTTGCCTTCCGCCTCTCCGCGATCGCACCGATCTTCGTGTTCGCGGGTGCCGTGATGATGAACTTCATCCCGAACCAGGTGGTGAAAAAGTCCGGCGAAATCGTGATGGGCTTCGGCCTTCTCTTCGTCGGCATCTCCACGATGTCTGCGGCGATGGCCTCACTCCGTGACATCCCGGAGGTCATCCACTTCCTGTCCTCGTTCACGAACCCGCTCCTCGGCGTGCTGATGGGCTTCGTCATCACCTCGATCGTGCAGTCCTCGTCCGTCACCGTCTCGATCCTCGTCGTCATGGGCGCGCAGGGCCTCGTCGACCTCCGGATCTGCATGTTCATCATCCTGGGCTGCAACATCGGCGCATGCTCGAGCGCGATCCTCACCGCGATTCCGTGCAAGAAGGACGCGAAGCGTGCCGCCCTCATCCATCTGCTGTTTAACGTCTTCGGCACCATACTGATGTTCGTCCTGCTGCTGCTTTTCGCGCCGCAGATCGAGATGATCATCCGGGCGATCTCCGGCACCGGTGACGACGCTGGTGCCCTCGGCCGAAACATTGCCTTCGCACACTTCCTCTTCAAGGTGTTCCAGGTGATCGTGTTCTACCCGTTCATGGACCAGATCATCCGCCTCACCTACGTGCTCGTGAAGGGCGAGGACGAGGTGCAGAAGGATGGCGCGTACGAGCTCCAGTACATCAACCTCAGCAAGCTCCCGAACCCGGCCGTCGCGATCTACATGGCGCAGCAGGAGATGGAGCGCATGGCCCGTATGGCCTTCGAAAACCTGAACGGCGCAGTTCAATGTCTCCTGCGCGATGACGCAGATGGCCTCGCGAAGATCTACGAAAACGAGCATTATATCGACTGGCTCTCCGAGCAGATCAGCACCTACCTCACGCGTATCAACCAGAACGCGATCCCGCTCCGTGACGCCGACCTCATCGCCGGATACTTCCATGTGAACTCCGACATCGAGCGTATCGGCGACCACGCAGAGGACATCGCGGACATCCTGAAGGACTTCAAGCTGAGGAACGTACAGCTGAGCACGGAAGGGAAGGCGGATATCAAGGGCATGCTCGACGTCGTCAACAAGCTCATGAAGGACTCCCTCGACATCTTCGCCACCGGCGATATGACCCACCTCGAAGAGGTGCGTGTCCTCGAGGATCGGACCGATGAACTCGAGACCAGCCTCCAGGATCGCCACATCCAGCGCCTCAGCGCCGGCAAGTGCTCCGGCGAAGCCAGCGTCTCCTTCTCGGACCTCGTATCCGGCCTCGAGCGCGTCGGCGACCACGCCATCAACATCGCCTTCTCACTCTACGAAGCAAAATCACACACCCAGCCAGGCACCGCGAAAATCGCGAAACCGTAAAAGCGAGGGCAGTAAAAGAACAGAGGCTGTTGCACGACCGGTTAAAAAATCTGGTTGTACAGCAGCTTTTCTTTCGCAAAAAGGGATCGACCATAGCGGTCGATCCCTTTTTATAGGCTTTCTGGGTTTTTCTGAGATTCTCACAAACCGCTTGTTTCCCAGCGAGGTGGCATTAGGTCATTTCGCAAATCGCCGGTGAAATAAAAATCAGGGCGGCCGCGTAAGCGGTCGCCCTGTTCTTTACTATACGATATTCAATTGTTTACAGGAACATCCTGAGCAGTGCGCCCATGCTGAGTCCCTCAACTGTTTACAGGAACATCTGGAGCAGTGCGCCCATGCCGAGTCCCATGAAGTTTCCGATGGCGCTGCCGAGTACACCCATGAGTACGCCGATACCCGCGTAGGAGGTGTCATACGCAGTCGCGATGATCGGAGCGGTCGCGGTACCACCGATGCAGGCTACCGAAGCGGTCGAGCACATGCAGAGATCCCAGTGGAAGAGCTTCGACAGGAGGAACATGAGCATGACGTGGACAGCGATGATCGCGATACCATAGACAACCCACATCGGAGCTGCGAGGAGATCGACGAGCGTCGAGGTCGAAGCCAGCATGGAGATGACGGTGTAGAGGTATAAGCCGGAGAGCTCGGAAACGCCCGGGAGCTTACCGATCGGCGTCATCGCAGAGATGAGGCCGAGAATCGTGACGAAGAGGGTAGTACAGGTTCCCTTATCAAACATCGAGAGGCCGACACTCTTAAAGAAGGTACCCATCTGCGCACCGACGAACTGACCGAATACCGACACCATCAGGCTGACGCTGAGCAGGATGACGAGATCATTGGCTGACGGATGTACATTCTTCTCACGCTTCACCTCCTCGTTTGCAACCTCAGCGATCTCATCGAGCTTCGAGGTATCTGCCTTGGTCGCCTTGTTCCACTTCGGAGCGAACTTTACAGCGAAGAGGAGCAGCGCAATCCACATGGAGTAGCACGCGGTATCGAGCGCCAGCGCACAGGAGTATGCACCACCGTCGACCGGAAGCGCATCCTGCATCGCCGCCATGTTCGCTGAACCGCCGACCCATGACGCATAGAGCGCAGCTGTCGCACCCCAGGTCTTCTCTGCGCCACCGAGGGCGTTCACGAAGAGCGGGTAGAGCGCGAAGAAACCGACGCCGAGTGTGACCGCACTGCCCATGAAGATGCAGATCATACGCGGTCCGAGCTTCGCCAGCTTACGGAAATCGCAGCGCAGCAGCATGATGAACACCATCGCATACAGAAGATTATTCTTGACTGCACCGTACGCCGCGCGGCATCCGTCGGAATCGTAGAAACCGATGGTGCAGAAGAACATGTTGATGATGTAGACCCACACGATCGCCGGAACGTAGTTGAAGATCTTCCACTTCGCGTACTTCTCCAACGCGAGGATGATGCCGGACAGCATCAGCAGGAAGGCGATGTAAGTAAAGCCGTTTTGAATTGCAAACATAAAGATACACTCCTTTTTATTATTTACAGCGGTGAGCGATTCACCACTGCAGTTAACATATTTTAAAGCTGCTTCAGAATATACTCCTTCACAGCGTCGAGCGGGCTTTCCTTCCACGCGCCCTTCTCGGCCTCCGCCGCGAGCGCCATGATGACGCTTAAGTCCATGTGCGCGCCCTCGACGTAGCCATCCGGCTCCGAGCTGTAGAAGTAGCCGTTCCAGGTCTCCTCCGACGCATCCCGGAAGCGCTCCGGCTCGAGATAGAGCATCTTGCGACGCTCCTCCGCGATGAACGCCTGCGCCGACAGTGGCGCGAGCCGCGCATACTCAGCGGCAGAGACATTGGCAAAGATAGAAGGAAGCGGGGCCACATCGATCCGCTCCTCGCCACGCACGATCCGGATACCGAGCGCCTCGAAATCCATGCGTTCCTCCGTGAACAGAAGCTTCAGCAGCACGCCGGTGTCCGTGTAAGGATGCACCCGCTGATAATCGGTGTCGAAGATGAAGTTACCGAGGGAGTAGAAGATGGCCTTGCCGTCATCGAAAAGCTCATAATTCTCCGGGACATGCGGGTGATGCGCCACGACGACGTCCGCGCCGAGCGCGAGATAGCGGAGATAGCGATCGCGCGTGTACGGACTCGGCAGACTCGTGAACTCCTCACCGCCGTGCGACACGACCACGCACCAGCGACAGCGCGCCTTGATCTCCGCGATACGCCGCGCGATCAGCTCGAAATCATCCCAGCGGAAGGTCCCCGGCTCCGTCGCCGTGGCCGGGATACACTCGGCCTGGTACGCCACGCAGATCATGCCGATGCCGCCCGCCTCCTCGAGGTAGACCGGCTCCGACGCCTCTGTCTCGTTCATGCCCGCACCCAGCGTCCGCGCCCCGATCGACGCCGCACACTGCTTCGTGCTCCGCACACCCTCGACGCCCGCGTCCATCGTGTGGTTATTGCCGATACTCCAGATATCTGCGTGCATGGCTTCGAGGACGCGCGTCGCCGCCGGATCCATACTATGGAAGAAGACCCCGCGGGAGCCGTCATCCACCGCGTCGATCAACGCACCCTCGACGTTCGCGACGGTGTGGTCCGCGCTGTGGAAAAACGCAAGCACCGGCTGCGCGAGCAGATTCGGATCCTCCCAGCGCTTATCCATGTACCGGTCGAAACCGATATCCCCGGTGAATACGATGGAAGTGGAAGATTTCGGATGATTACCAGCACCCGCCGCAGCGTGAGGCGTACCCGCCTCATGATTGCACGCGCTGCGCGTTGTAGGATCGAGAGCCATAGAACCTCCTTATGCAAAAAAAGAAGCAGGAACGGAAGAGCAGCGCATCAACAGTGCGCCATGGTCATGGGTTCTTGCTTCTGCCAGGTTATCGAAATGCTATGTGGATATCTGAACACAGTTTATCTGAAATGAACAAAACCGAATAGACATCAAGTTTTATTTTAATGAAAATGAATACATCTGTCAATACACATAACGCTTAGGCATGGCATGCCACAAGTACGGGAGGGAAATTGTGAAAAAAGATCGGTCGCACCGTTTGGTGCGACCGATCTCTGCATCAGCCGTTTGCGGCTTCACTTGTTTTGATTCTGTCGAGGATCGCGAGGCGTTCCTCCTCTGTGAGGACATGCTTGCCTTCGGATGTTTCGCGCGGGCCATCCGCTGGGATTTCGACCACGCCTGGAATCGTGCCGTGTGGTTTATCAGCTTCTGTGGTTGACTCGGCAGCAGTGGAAGAGGCAGCACTGCCGGCTTCTGAAGAAGCAGCGCTCTCGCGGGTGTTTCCATCACCGGTATGGGTAGAAGATTTCGGAGTGCCGTCCTGTGCACCTGTGGCTTCCGTGCCTGTAGAAGCTGCGCTGTGGTTCTTATCAGCTGCCTGCTCGGATTTCGGCCTATCTGTGCCGTCCGCTCCAGCACCATTTGCCACCTGTCCAGCACCAGCCAGGTTTGTGGCACCGGCCTGTCCGGCTGTGCCCGGCTTCTGCGCAGCCTTCGTGGTTTCCGGCTCGGTCTCTGCGGTGGTTTCAGCGATCCTTCCGTCCTCGTCGAGCGGGAGACGCTTACCATTTTCGTCGGTCGGGCCGACGTAAGCGACGGTCTTGAAGTCATCGAGTGCAGCTGGGAGCTCGAGGTCACCGCCGAAGAGGATGCCCTGAAGGCCCGCGGCCTGCTCCTTCGTACCAAAGCTGATGATTAGATTACCATCACGGTCGGCGGAGAAGTGGTCGTTCACCGGCACCACCGAGCGGGTAGAAGAGCTGTACGGATTGTTCGCTGTGATGCGACCAAACGGCTTCGTGCCGTCACCGGTCGCGATGTAGAGATCGTTGTCACCGGAAGCCAGCATGTAATCGACACCGACGATGCCACGGAAGAAGTTGCCGGCCACATGCTCGCTGTGACGAACGATACTGCCGGATTTCCTGCCACCAGCCGTGCCACCACCCGCGCCAGTACCAGCCGCACCAGTCGCGCCAGCACCGCCAGCCACGTCCTCTATGGCAGCATCCGCGCTGCCATCCGCCAGTCGCATCTGGTTCTTCCCGAGGGCATAGGTGTAATCGTTCAGGCGGTTCAGCTCCGTGACCGGGATATAGTGGAACTCGTCGAGGGCTTCCACCGCCGGATCCAGCAGCGTCACCTCGCCCGCAGTATAGCCCTGCGCGTTCGCGACCTTCTGATCGATGAACTTCTGCAGCGTATCGGCGAGGAAGCCCTGGCCAGCGTCGTTCAGGTACAGGCCCTCGACGGTGTATTTCTGTATCGCTGGATTTGATGGATCAATCTCCGACACCGTCGCCCCTTTCCCCGCGCCCTCCGGGTCCAGCATCTCCATGCCGACGTTCACGACATCCGCGTGGTACTGCTTCGAAATCGTGCGGAGCGCCTCCGTGTTCTCATCCGCGAAGCCGAGCTCCGGGCTCGTCAGCGCCTGGCTGGAGAGGAGAGAAATCACCGAGCACTGCCGGTACTTCTCGCGCAGGCCGCGGAGCACCGCCTCATACCAGGTCGGGAACTGCGACGGATCATCCGTCATCCCGAGGCTCACGATCGCGAGATCGTACTCATCCTTGCGGAACGCATGGGACATCGTGTTGTTCCAGCCCTCCGCCGAGATCGTCCCGTCCTTCGTCACCTCCGCGCGGCCGTCCCCGACCATCTCCGCGAGCATCGCCGTCGCCGCGCCATCCGGCTGCTGACGAAGCGCCGCCCACGCTCCGAAGCCGCCATTCTGCTCAGACAGCGAAACATTCGTCAGCTCCACGGTCACACCGTACTTCATCGCCAGTGACGCCTTCAGCCGCTGTGCCCAGGAACGCGCCGCCTGCGACGCACCCATCCCGGCACCATAGCCATCACCGACCACCAGCACACGCACCGGCAGCTGGTCCTGCAGCCGCTGGTAGAAACTGTCGTTCAGCTGGCGCTCGAGTGAAAGCAGCTGCTGATCCGAGAGCCGCTGCTGCGTCGCCTGATCGAACACCTTCTTATTTTCCGCGCGCGCCCACTCCTGGTACGCCGCCTGCGTCTGCCGGTCATGGTAGAACACGACCCCCGTCGCGCTCACGATCAGCACCGCCAGCACGACCCCGCCGGCCTTCAGCAGCCCCGGATTCACCGAACCACGCTTATCACTTCTCATCAAAACGAAACCTCCCCATATCAGGCCAATGCATCCGTCGCCGACATCGTCGTCTTCCGACCATGTACCGTCCCCGGGAAAATCCACGAAGCGGTCATACCTGTACCCGTTTTCTACCCCTCATTCTAGCGCAGTCTACGCCCGAAAGGAACCCATGAGGCAGGTAAAAACCGAGTCTGCTCAAATCTGTGGGCTGCTTGCGCTGCCTGCTCATCAAAAACCTATGGAAAATCCAGCCCACTGCAGTATACTATAAAGTCGAGGCTCGTCCGCACGGCTCCGCAGCACGACATCCCGGTCCGTCTGCATGGCCCGAGACATATCATCCCGATCCACCCGCACGACCTCGCCACACGTCATCCCGCTGCCACGCGCAGCTCAGCATAGGAGAGAGTATATGAAAAACGAAAACCACTCGAAGGAACAGCTTCGCCACCAGCGCCGCCGCCCGATGCGCATCTTCGTCGGCGCGATCCTCTGCATCGCCGCCGTCGGCAGCGCCTGGACGATCAGCCAGTACCGCGCGCGTAAAGCCACGGAGGCGGCCAATGCAGACAACCCGGTCTACGGGACTGAGGACACCGCTGCACTGGCGAACCAGCAGCTCGCAGATGCCGGCATGACCGAGGACGCCGACGGCAAGCTCGGCCTCGAGGGCGTCACCCTCGACACCGACTACCTCGCGCAGATGCTCGAATCCGCAGTGGCAGAGCAGCAGGCGAACCAGTCGAAGCTCGTCGAGATCAACTGCGCGAAGAACGCCGACGGCACCCTCAGCTATACCGTGAACGGCGACGCCACCGCGCGCCCGCACCTCTTCAACCTCGACGAGTTCAGCTACAACGGCGTACATTATAAAAGGAATAGTGCCGTCAAGGCCTGGCTCATCCTCGGCGTCGATAATAAGGGCTCGCTCCAGTACGACCGTGACATCTCGGAGATCGGACTCTCGGACGGTATCTTCCTCGTCGCAGAGAACACCGCGAACAACAGCGTCCACATCATCCAGGTACCACGTGATACCATGACCGAGGTCACTGTGACGGACGATGACTCGAACCCGATCGGCACCGAGATCAACCACCTCACCCGCGCATGGATGTACGGTGATAACCACGCGAAGTCCGGTGACTACGCGATGAAGGCCGTATCCGGCGTCTTCGGCGGCCTCCCGATCGACGGCTACATGGCCGGCTCCATCGACATCATAAACGAGCTGAACGACTACGTCGGTGGCGTCGAGGTTACCATCGAAGACGACGGACTCGAGGCGGCGAACCCGGCCTTCGTAAAGGGGCAGACCGTAAAGCTCGAGGGCGACATGGCTGAGCGCTTCGTCCGCTACCGTGATACGACGGTCGACTTCACCGCCATGACCCGTATGAGCCGCCAGCGCCAGTACGCCATCGCCTTCGAGCACGCGATCGTCGCGAAGCAGAAGAAGGAAAGCAACGCCATCGCCGGCATGTTTGACCTCATCGAAGATAACATCGAAACCAACATGGACCGCACCAGCTACCTGAAGATCGCGATGGACGTCGCCCTGAAGGACAAACCACTCTCCGACAGCGACTTCTCCACCTTCACCGGTGAGAATAAAGTCAATACCGTCGAAAACCTCGACGAGTTCTGGCCGGACTACGCCGACGTCGACCGGCTCACACTCGAGCAGTTCTTCCGGAAGGTGTAAAACTGCTGCGGCGTCTTCCGAGCGCGCAGTACGGTGATTCGGATGCCGGTCCCTCCGAGCGCCCCCAGGCTTCAGCTACGTTCAATATTGCCTATAGTAAAATTGCCGAAACTCCGTGGAAATAGCTCCATGGTTTCGGCAATTTTTACTTTTGGGGGGAGTGAGAAACTAGTATACATGGAAGAATGCACATTTTTTCGAAAGTCTTAAGAAAGTATAAACGAAAATTCTGAAATCGGTCACAAAATAGGCATGACCTCTTTCGTGTACACAGGTTGACGTAAATAATATGCGGATATAATATGCTTATATGAAGCTGAAAAATGCATAAAGTTTATTGTGCAGACGATATGGATTCAGAGCTTCAAATATTAAAATGGAGGTAAATCACCATGAAGATGAAAAAGCTTTTAGCTTTGGCTATGGTCGCATGTCTTTCGCTCGCTACCTATTCTGTGGGTTTCGCAAGACCATCAAGCGGCAACACCAGAAGCGATTCTAGACCACTTTCCAAGGAGTCTGAGCAGTACTATGCAAGCCTTGAGGCTCAGAAGACTGCAAATGGCACTGGCGTAGCTACGGTCGCTGCTGCTGATAACTCAAACGTTCAGGTTGCGACTGCTACACAGGCATCCAACGGTGCTACTGTAACCATCCGTACCACGGCTGGTACAGTAACTGCTGGCGTTCAGACAGCGCCGCTTCTGATCGTGAACAACGGTACCGCTACCGTAGGCTGTTACGTAGATATGACCACTGGTCGCCCGATCGCAACCGGTAAGGTAACGATCTACTCATCCTACAACGAGGCAGGCGTTCTCGTTTACCACTATGTAGACGCAAACGGCTTCTTCCTTACAGGCGTACATGTCATCAACGGCATGACACTCAACTTCAACGCTGAGGGTACACCGATCGCTTAATCAGCACTTTCACCGACATCCGGTGGACTCGAGCCGCTGATGCAGGGTGCGCGCACAAGGATCCCCGCATCATGGATGGAGGAAGGGAAAGGCAGTAGGCGAAAGCTCTACTGCCTTTCTCTGTGCTTTTGACATGTGGCGATAAAAGACACAGACGTGTGCCGATACAGTTCCCGGAACGATGCGTAGGCACGCACTTCTATATACGAAGAGAGGCTCCTTAAATCGAGTTTCTTCCTAATAAGAGATGCATACAAGCGGAGTCCCCGAGGACTGTAGCAGTACACGAAAAGGAGAGATGAGAAGCGATGTTCGACATCCACTCCCATATCATCTATCATATCGACGACGGAAGCCGTACACTAGAGGAATCCCTCGCACTGATCCGGCAGGACAGCGCCGAGGGAGCGCGCGACATCATCGCGACGCCGCACTACTATGTCCAGTACCCGACGGATCCGGATCGCATCCGTGCGGAGCTTGCCACGATCCAGAACATGGCGGATGCAGACGGCCTCGATGTACATCTCTACCCGGGAAACGAAGTGCTCTGGTTCGACAGTATGACGGAGCGCCTGCAGTCCGGTGAGATCCTGACGCTCGCCGACAGCCACTATACGCTGATCGAGTTCTATCCGGAGGAAGGCTATCAGACGATTCTTCGCGCCGTACGAAATGTGCGGAACGCCGGGTACCGTCCGATCATCGCCCACGCCGAGCGCTTCCGGGCGATGCAGGAGCACGGCCTCGAGGAGGTCCGCGACCTCGGTGCCTATGTGCAGCTCTCAACCGAGCCGCTGTCACATAAGGGCCTGTCCGGACTTCTCGACCGGGAAACGAAGTTCATCCAGAAAGCGCTGAAAAACCAGCAGGCGGACTTCCTCGGGACGGACATGCACCGCACGGACCATCGCCCACCGGTACTTCGAGACGCCATCCGCTGGATCGAGAAGAACCTCGACCCGGATTACGCCGATGACGTTCTAAAGAGGAATGCAGAAGCCATCCTTCGAGATGAAGAAATCTATTAAAAATACATGAAATAGGAGATCAAGTTCATGCCTGATAATTTTAAGAATGCACAGCAGAACAGCAGCGTGCCGAGTGCCATGGCAAAAAAGCAGAACGGACAGGACGAGGACGTCATCGACCTCATGGAGCTGCTTTTCGCACTTCGGAAGCACTTCGTGCTGCTCATCCTTACCGCCATCATCGGCGGTGGCCTCGGTTTTGCGGTATCACGCTTCGTGCTGCCCCCGACCTACACGAGTACCTCGATGATCTACGTGATGAGTAAGGAGACGACCCTTACGAGCCTTGCAGATCTGCAGATCGGTTCCCAGCTCACCCAGGACTATAAGGTGCTGACCACCTCCCGTACGGTTATGGAGGATGTTATCCAGAAGCTCGGCCTCAAATACGACTATATGACGCTTCGTTCGAAGGTAAGTCTCGATAATCCGACGGATACCCGAATCCTGAACATCTCCGTGCTCGATACCGACCCGCAGATGGCGAAGAAGCTGACCGACGCCGTCGCCGACAGTGCATCGAGCTACATCGCGGATATCATGGAGCAGGACCCGCCGAAGATCATCGAGTATGGTGAGATCCCGTTGCAGAAGACCGGCCCGAAGACCGAACGAAACACCATGATGGGCGCACTTCTCTTCCTGCTGGTTACCGTTGCCTTCGTGACGATCGATATGCTCACAAACGACACCATCAAGACCGAGGACGACATCGAGAACTACTTCGGACTCCCGGTACTGGCCACAATTCCGGAGAAGGATGCTGCGGCGGCGAAGAAGTCGGAGCAGTATAACTACAACGCAAATCCGAAGTCCCGGAACAAGAACGTAAAGAAAGGAGCGAAGAGATGATTGAGAATAAGCATAAGATCACACTGACCCTCGCCCCGGATGATGACTTCCGTTACAGCGAGGCCCTCCGTACCCTGCGTACGAACCTCATGTTCTCCGGGTCCCGCGTGAAGAACATCTTGATTACCTCCACGAACCCAAATGAGGGTAAATCGACGGTCTCCTTCGACCTCGCGCGCGTGTTCGCCGAGTCTGGCAAGCGCACCCTCTACGTGGACTGTGATATTCGTAAGTCCGAGTTCGTGAAGGTGCATGAGATCAGTGAAAAGACCGTCGGTCTGTCTGAAATCCTCACCGGCCAGGTCGCCATCGAAGATGGCTTCTATACGGATGACAGCATCCCG
>CAKQED010000007.1:0-55741 GCA_934229835.1 uncultured Oribacterium sp.
AAGATAGAAATATCTCCATCGCTCTTTATGTTTTGGACGAACCTCTTAATTGCTCAATGTAAACTTAATGACATTGCCCTTGCGGGGCCGGTTCTTTTTGGTTTAGGCTGTAGAACCTATGAAGAAAAATGAGATGTATGAATCGGATTTATCCCTTGACACCACCTGTGGTGACACCACCAACGATGTACTTCGAGAGGATGAGGTACACGATGATGACCGGGAAGATCGAGAAGGCGATCATGACATAGACCTGGCCCATATCGAACTTCAGGAAGTCTGCGGAACGCAGCTGAGCGATCAGGATCGGCAGGGTCTTCTTCGTGTCGGTATGAAGGATCAGGGCCGGCTGAAAGTAGTTGTTCCAGCTGGTAACGAAGGTGAAGATCGCCTGCACGGCGATGGCCGGCTTCATCAGTGGAAGCACGATGGTGTTAAAAATGCGGAACTCGCCGGCACCGTCGATGCGGGCCGCCTCGACGAGAGACATCGGAAGTACCGAGTCCATGTACTGCTTCATATAGAAAAAGGTGACCGGTGCGGCGATCGTCGGAACGATCAGCGGGATGAAGCTGTCCATCAGCTTCATCTTCGTCATGAACTGGATGAAGCCGAGCGCTGTGACCTGCGTCGGGATCATCATGATCATCAGGATGAAGGTGAACATGAACTTCTTGATCTTGAAGTTATATGCGTGGATCGCATAAGCGGTCATGGTCGAGAAGTAGGTGCAGAGCACCGCACTTAAGCCGGCGACGATGAAGCTGTTGCCCATGCCGCGTACCACCGGAAGGGTACCCTTCAGCAGGTTCTGCCAGTTCGTCATGAGGTAGCTGCTCGGGATCGGCGTGAAGCCGCGGGTCAGCTCTGCGTTCGAACGGGTTGCATTGATAAACAGGATATAGAACCAGATGAGGCACAGGAAGGACAGGAGGATCAGTACGAGATACGAGATAAATCGTCTGGCATGGATGTTCATTCCATGGCTTTGCTTCGTTTCTGTCATAGCGCTGCCTCCTTAGTTCACTTCGCTGCTGGAAGAGGTCTTATAGACGATCATACTCAGCACACCCGTGATGATGAAGAGAAGAACGGAAAGGGCACCACCCATACCGAAGTTCTTACTGTACAGATGCTTATTGAGCCACATAATCATGGTCATCGTATTACGTGCCGGATCACCGGTTCCGTTCGTCAGGATCTGCGGTACATCGAACATCTGGATACCACCGATGAGGGAGGTGATGAGCACGTACACGAGGATCGGACGAAGCAGTGGCAGGGTGATATGGAAGAAAATCTGCGTCGAGGTCGCACCATCGACCTGTGCTGCCTCGAAGAGTGTGGTATCGATGCCCATCATGCCGGCCATCAGGAGGATGGTCGTATTACCGAACCACATGATGTAGTTCATGGAACCGACGAGGGATCTCGCCGCCGTCGTATTGCTCAGGAAGGTAAACGGCTTACTGATGATGCCAAGCTGCATCAGAATCGAATTGACTGGTCCGGAATCGGAGAACAGGGTGAAGAACAGCATCGCGAATGCACTCGCCATGATCAGATTCGGAAGGTAGATCACGGTCTTAAAGAAGCGCTGGCAGCGAAGGCGGAGCGAGGGATCCGTAAACCAGGCACCGAGGAGGAGCGAGGTGATGATCTGCGGCAGAAAACCAATGAGCCACATGATCATGGTGTTGCTCGCGTACTTCCAGAGATCTGCGTTCGACAGGATCTTCAGGTAGTTTCCGAGACCGATAAAGTTCGGCCCAATCTGCTTTAAGCCCGAGCGATAGTTTTCGAAGAAGCTGTTATAGATCGTCGTTACGAGTGGCACGAACTGGAACAAAAGATAGACAACGATAAACGGGATCAGAAAATAGTAACCCCAGCGGTTGTACTGTACAACCTTACTCTGTTTTTTCTTCATAATCTGCAGCCTTTCTGGATTTTAAAGGTAAAAATGCCCACCCGGCCTCTCTACCGGGCGGGCATTTATGTCGATTAGTGAGAAAGCTCCGGATACTTCTCCTCAACTGCTGTGTAGAAGAGGTTCAGTGCATCCTCGTAGGAAACATTGCCATCGAAGTAGTTCTTCATCGCGGTCTGGAACTCCTCGTTGCAGCCCTGATCGTAGTTGGTCATGTTGGAAAGGTCGATCTTATCTGCACCTGCACAGAAGAGCTCGAGCGGGTTCTGTCCACCCAGTACCTTGAATGCATAGGAATCATCCTTTGCAGCGGCTTCCATCGCCGGCTTGTTGTTTACGAAATCACTATCCTTCTTTACGATGTCGGTCATGATCTGCTCGTTGGTGGTGAGCTGTCTCATAATGTCAGCAACGAGTGTAGGGTTATCGGTTCCCTTCGCTGCACAGATCCATGTGCCGCCCCAGTAGAAGCCCTGCGGTCCTTCAACTGCACCCCAGCCGCCCTGGTTTGCGATCGATCCATCGGTATCGGCTGCCATCGAGAAGTTGATGAGCCATGCCGGTCCGAAGTAGCAGAATACCTTACCATCCGGATAGAAGCCCTTGCTCCAGTCATCGGACCAGAGCTCGTAAGTCTTAGTCTCGCCTGCATCAACGAGTGCCTTCGAATCGTCTACCCAGTTCTTGATGTTGTCATCGATGGTGATCTTGCCATCCGTTACCCACGGAGTGGTGACGTTGTTCGAGTATACACGGTAGGAGTCATTGACCGAAGAGGTGATGGTATAGCCGCCATCCTTCATCTTCTTCGCCGTCTCGTTAAAGGCATCCCAGTCCTTCACTGCAGCCTGTACATCTGCAGGATCATCAGAGCCGAGCACATCCTTCGCCGCCTGACGGTTGTAGATCAGCACGCCCGGGCAGCCCTGCCATGAAACACCACGGAGATTGCCATCGCCGTCGGTCACAACGTCCTTCGTGTACTGATACTGATTCTTCAGCTCATCCTCTGTGAGGCCGAGATCCTTCACCGGAACGGTAACCTCAACATCAGAATCTACATACTTCTTTGCGTAATCGGCCTCTACCAGGAAGAGATCCACCTTGCTGTCTGCAGACGCGTTCTCGTTCTCCGGAAGTACGGTATCGAGATTGTTCTGGTATGCGTTATCATCGGACGGTGTGATGGTCCACTTCACGGTCACATCACCGATCTTACCAGTCGTACCATCGACGACCTCATATCCTGGATAGTGGTCGGTCAGTCTAGACTTGAACTCCTCGTTCCAGCACTGGATATTGAGCACCTTACCCTCATCGGAAGCAGCTGCGGTCGCCGCCTCGGTGGCTGCCTCGGTCGCTGCTGCGGTGGTCTCTGCCTTCGTCTCCGCAGGTGCAGCGGTCGTCGCTGCAGGCTGTGATGAGCCACAGGCTGCCAGTGATGCAACGGTCATCGTCGCAACAGTCGTCATACTAAGCCAACGTTTCACATTCTTTTTCATTATTGAGTCCTCCCTCAAAAAAGATTCTTATGATCAAAGTATCATCGGATACTTCATGTACGTTTTTACGTGCCTGTATTTCGTCTGATCCGTCCAATGCTTCCGGCGGAAGATCATCACGCGTCTTCACGTTTCTTCAACGCTGCCCTATGCTTCTTCGCGGAGATCCTTTACGCTGTGTCCCTGCAGAAGCTTGCCTCTGATCATGATCTGCTCTGCGGTGCAGCTGTCCTTCTCTTCGATCTCCTCGACGAGCTTCCGTGCGGACTGATGACCGATACCGGTGGAGTCCTGGAAGTAGGTCGTGAGCTTCGGTCGAAGCACCTGAGAAAGGCTGATGCCATCGTAGCCGGTGACGCTGATGTCCTCCGGAATCCGAAGACCCATCTTCTCAAGCTCGGTCAGCGCTCCGAGCGCTGCGTAATCATCTGGACACATCAGGATGGTCGGTGGCTCTGGAAGTGCCATGAGCTCGCGTACCATCTCCGCGGTCCTCTTCGTATCATGGAAGGCGCCGGCCTTCTCATACATCGGATTCAGCTCGACACCGAACTCCTTCAGTGCTCTCCGGAATCCATTCAGTCGCTTCTTCGTAACCATGGTCATCTCACCATGGATGAGACCGATTCTACGATGCCCCATCTCCAGCACGTACTTCGTCAGCTCGTACTGGCCTTCGACATTATCGGACATCACCGCACTCTTATCACTAAACGGATAATCGATGGTGACGGTCGGGATCTCGCTGTTTACGAGCTCAACCACCTGCGGGGATGTGAAATCCACACTGGCGATCAGGACGCCATCGCAGTTTCTGTAGCGCGCATGCTCCAGGAAGCTGGCCTTCGTCCCGGCGATGGTATCGGATATGAAGGTCACATCGTAGCCCAGCGTTTCGAAGGTTTCCTTCGCGCTATTCAGAATCGCGGAGAAGTACTCATGGGTAAGTCCTGAGTTTGTTTCATCTACAAACAGGAAACCGATATTATGAGAACGGTTGGTTTTCAACTGCCGGGCTGCTATATTCGGAAGATAGTGCATTTCCTTCGCTGCTGCCCGGATCCGCTCAGCGGTCTGTGGATTGATATCGGAATATCCATTCAGTGCCTTACTAACGGTCGCCGGCGAAACACCCAGCGCTTTCGAAATGTCTTTAATCGTTACCATAATGCTGATTCATCTTTCCTTTCGGATGCCTCCTGGCCGAAATTACTTTTCTTTCGTCTCGTCCTCCGAATTTGTCATCCGAAATCCTTTTCGTATTTTCATTCTAAATCGATTTCGTCTTCTTGTAAACAGCTAGTATTTCACAGATGTTTAAGTATAATTTTGTACGAAATACACATTTCGTTGGTTTTTTTGGCCGTACTATTTACAACTTTTGCCCTGGAAAATATAATTATATGTAGCGAAAACGTATTCGTAAATTCGTTAATTTTCGACCGTGATTTTCGTTTTTGTCAATATGCAGAAGGAGGCTTTTATGAAATTCGGTCATTTCGATGACGCACAGCGAGAATATGTCATCACGACTCCGAAGACCCCTCTCCCATGGATCAACTACCTCGGGTCCCGGGACTTCTTCAGTCTCATCTCGAACACGGCAGGAGGCTACTCCTTCTATAAGGATGCGAAACTCCTGCGTCTCACCCGCTACCGTTACAACAACTGTCCGCTCGACCAGGGTGGCCGCTACTACTATATCAAGGATGGCGACAGCATCTGGAATCCGGGCTGGCAGCCGACACAGACTGCGCTTGATTCCTATGAGTGCCGTCACGGTCTCGGCTATACCGTCATCACAAGCCGGAAGAATCAGCTCGAGGCGAAGCTCGAGGCCTTCGTGCCGGTGGGCGACGCCTGTGAGATCAACCGCATCACCCTGCGAAATGATGGTGTGACGGCCAGAAGCATTGACCTCTTCAGCTTCGTCGAGTTCTGTCTCTGGAACGCGCAGGACGATCAGACGAACTTCCAGCGGAACTTCTCGACGGGCGAGGTCGAGGTGATCGGCAGCACGATCTACCATAAGACAGAGTATCGCGAGCGTCGGAATCACTATGCGGTTTACTCTGTGAACAGGCCGATCGCCGGCTTCGATACAAGCCGCGACGCCTTCGTCGGTGTCTACAACGGATTTCATAATCCGGAGGCAGTGCTCGCCGGCGAGAGCCGCAACTCTATCGCCCATGGCTGGCAGCCGATCGGCTCGCATCATCTGAAGGTTGAGCTCGCACCGGGCGCATCCGAGAGCTTCATCTTCGTGCTCGGCTACTGCGAGAATCCGGTCGATGAGAAGTGGGAAGCACCGGGCATCATCAATAAAAAGCCGGCGGAGAAGCTCCTCGCGAAGTACCAGACGGATGCGCAGGTGGACGCTGCGCTCGCAGAGCTGAAGGCCTACTGGGATGGTCTCCTCAGCAGCTATACGGTACACAGCAGCGACGAGAAGCTGAACCGCGTCGTGAATATCTGGAACCAATATCAGTGCATGGTGACCTTCAACATGTCCCGCTCCGCCTCCTACTTCGAGAGTGGCATGGGCCGTGGCATGGGCTTCCGCGACAGCTGTCAGGACCTGCTCGGGTTCGTCCATCTGATTCCGACCCGTGCACGCGAACGCATCCTCGACATCGCGAACACGCAGCTTCCGGATGGCTCCTGCTATCATCAGTACCAGCCGCTGACGAAAAAGGGCAATGCTGACATCGGTGGTGGCTTCAACGATGATCCGCTCTGGCTGATTGCCTGCACACATGCCTATCTTGCGGAGACCGGCGACTTCTCGATTCTCGATGAGGCCTGTGCCTGGGATTCGGATTTCACGGATGCGAAACCGCTCATGGAGCATCTTCGTCGCAGCTTCCACTTCACCGTCACGCATAAGGGACCGCATCAGCTGCCGCTCATCGGCCGTGCCGACTGGAATGACTGTCTGAACCTGAACTGCTTCTCCGAGGAGCCGGGTGAGAGCTTCCAGACCACCGGTCCATCCGAGGGTCCGGTCGCGGAATCGGTCTTCATCGCCGGCATGTTTGTGAAGTACGGAAAGGAATATGCGGATATCTGCCGTCATATCGGCCTTTGTGAGGAGGCTGCCTCCGTCGATCAGGAAGTCGCCGCGATGGTCGAGGCCGTCGAGACCGCTGGCTGGGATGGTGAGTGGTTCATCCGTGCCTTCGATGCATACTCGAATCCGGTGGGCTCTCACGTCTGTGAGGAGGGCCAGATCTTCATCGAGCCACAGGGCATGTGCGTCATGGCCGGCATCGGTGTCGAGGATGGCAAGGCCGCGACGGCACTCGCGTCCGTCGAGAAGCGCCTCGAGTGCAAGTACGGTATCGTACTGAACCAGCCGGCCTATACACGGTATCACGTGGAGCTCGGTGAGATTTCCTCCTACCCGCCTGGATATAAGGAGAACGCCGGTATCTTCTGTCACAACAATCCGTGGATCGCGGCGGCTGAAACCATGATCGGTCATGGAAACCGTGCCTTTGAGGTCTTTAAAAAGACCTGTCCGATCTACCTCGAAGACATCTCGGAGATCCACCGCACGGAGCCGTATGTCTACTGCCAGATGGTGGCCGGACGTGATGCGGCGACCCCGGGCGAGGGCAAGAACAGCTGGCTGACCGGTACCGCTGCCTGGACCTTCACCTGCATGAGCCAGTACATCCTCGGCATCCAGCCGAGCCTGGACGGTCTCCGCATCGACCCTTGCATCCCGGATCAGCTCGAGCACTACACCGTCGATCGACTCTACCGTGGCAGTCACTACCACATCACGATCGATAACCACGCCCATGTCGAAAAAGGCGTCCGCTCCATGACCATCGACGGGCATCCGGTGGACGGAAATGTGATTCCGCTGGGACTCCATGGTGACCGCCACGACATCGTCGTAACCTTAGGATAAAGCGCCGGGAGCTTCATATAATTAAATGCTTCAACCATATCAGCAAAGGAGGGTCCGTTGCACTAAAATTTAGTGCAACGGGTCCTCCTTTACTATAGTTCTGATAAATCAGATTCAAGTCATTACGCATTATTACGATAGTAGTTAATTAAGCAACCGTCGACAAGGATTTGCTTTTCATCTTCCGGCGATTCTCATTATAAGCATCAGCTGTTTATCTATAAGATTTAAATATTTAAAATGTTTATATAGTACGTCACACTCATATCAGGGTGTTCTTAGCATATAGTTAATAACCCAAGTCGCGCTTCACCTGATTTCGCATCTCCGCAGTATCGCCGGCGAGGAACTTCTGCAGGTTTTCTGCGGTAATGGCAACAACATTCCGGAAAGTCTTCGGAAGGAAAAACTTTCCGGCGATGTGCGGGCAGATGATGCAACGTGGTGCATCCCAGAGCGGATGATCTGCCGGAAGCGGTTCCGGGTCTGTCACATCCAGCGCGGCGCCTGCAATCGTGCCTGCGTGAAGGGCGTCGTCGAGGTCGCAACTGTTCACCGAATTGCCACGGCCTGCATTGACCAAATATGCACTCGGCTTCATAAGTCTGAGGCGGCGCGCGTCGATCAGATTCGTATTTTCTTTCGTTCCAGGCAAAATCATCACGACGAAATCAGCGCGAGGAAGAAGTTCATCCAGCTGGTCGATCGTATACATTTCGTCCACATACGCCGCTTTCTCCGCATGCGCGTGTCTGGTGACGCCAATCACATAACTGCCGAGCGCCTTCATCTTTTTCGCATAGAGATGTCCGATGGAACCGAGTCCGAGAATCAGTGTCGTTGAATCTTCGATGGAAGAAACGCCTCCTTCCGTACACCAAGTATGCTCCATCTGATTATGCATATAGAGGTCCATCTTACGCGAAAGCATGAAGGATACCGTCACGAGCCACTCTGAAACTGAGGTATCGTATGCCCCCTTCGCACAGGTCAGGACGGCACTCTCCGGCAGCACACCATCCGCACAGTACTGCGTAGCACCTGCGGAATTCGTCTGCATCCACTGAAGCCCGGTCGCCTTCGATACGATGCCTGGCTCGACGTTGCCGAGGATGACATCGACATCCTGCACATCCTCTTCCGTAACATCTGAAAGCGGCTTGAATACAAATGCGCAGTCTGGTGCGATGGACTGAAGCTTCACCTGATCTTCCTCTGTAAATGGCATGGCTGCCAGTATTTTTTTCATTTTTCTCCTCCTGACTGTTGGTTATAAAATATCTGATAATTTCCAAAGGTATTTTATCATACAGCGAAATAGAACCTCATATCCTTTTTCTATAAGCTCCATAAGAAATACTGAATTACAGCCACTTATCCCATGGCGTATCGTTCCGTTTTCTTATCTGCTTCACATAAACTGTCATTCGCATACAAATCACCTTTCGATTTCTGATGAATTTCATCAAGATTACTGTATTGACGCCTGCAAATGAACTACGTAAAATGAGGGACTGTTAACACTCTTTCTTTCGAAGATGGCATGGTCTACATCTGTATCGGATTTTTCCGAAAAATCATCATCCTTATGACATTATGTACACTTGCATCTCCTGAAAAGACACCAAGAAAGACATCTGTCCCAGCATCCAGAAATTCAGGTCGTTTATGAGTAAGCGCAATGTTCAGAGCATGACATCCGGATCGCCACTTCGTCTGATCCTCGTTTTTATGATTCCACTTCTTCTCGGGAATCTCTTTCAGCAGTTCTACAACATCGTGGATGCGATGATCGTCGGGCGACTGCTCGGTGCGGATGCGCTCGCAGCGGTCGGCTCCAGCTCGAGCGTCCAGTTCCTCGTGCTCGGTTTCTGTATGGGCAGCTGCGCCGGCTTCGGTATTCCGGTGTCGCAGCGCTTCGGTGCAGAAGATATGCAGGGCCTGCGTCGTTACGTATATCACAGCGTCATCGTGACCAGCGTGATTGCCATCATGCTGACAACATTGACCGCGCTCTTATGTCCATTCATCATGCATATCATGCAGACACCGGCCAATATCTACCAGGACGCTTATCAGTACCTGCTGATTATTTTCCTCGGGATTCCGTTCACCCTGCTGTATAACCTGCTGTCAAGCCTCCTTCGTGCGGTCGGAAACTCGAAGGCACCGTTCATTTTCCTCGCGATTTCGACTTTTCTGAATGTGTTTCTCGATCTTTTCTGCATCGCGGTCCTGCATCTCGGATGCGCCGGCGCAGCACTTGCGACGATCACGGCGCAGGCTCTGAGCGGCATCGCCTGCCTCGTGTATATCATCCGCTACATGTCGGTGCTGCATCCGGAGCGCGCAGACTGTCGCTGGAACGGCACCGTGGCCCGCAACCTCATCATGATGGGCGTGCCGATGGGCCTCCAGTATTCCGTAACCGCCATCGGCTCGATGGTTATGCAATCAGCGAATAATGGCCTCGGTTCCATCTATGTTTCTGCTTTTACCGCCGGCACGAAGGTGAAGCAGCTGATGCTCTGTCCGTTTGATGCTGTGGCCACTGCGATGGCGACCTTCGTCGGCCAGAACATGGGTGCACGGCGTATGGATCGTGTGAAGCAGGGAATACGCGTGACACTCACCGTCGCCATCGGCTACGGCATCGTCGCCGGCATCATCATGAATTTCGGCGGTCACTTCCTCAGCAGTCTTTTCGTCGATTCCTCCAATGTCTCCGTCATCGATGCAGCCGCACGTTATATGGGCGCGCTCGGCGTTCTCTACTGGCTCCTCGCCATCCTCGACGTTACGCGTTATGCGATTCAGAGCCTCGGTTTCAGTGCACTCTCCGTCATCAGCGGTGCACTCGAAATGGTCGCCCGTATCCTCGTCGCAACGATTTTCGTCCCGATTTTCGGCTTCGGCGCCATCTGCTGGACCGACCAGGCCGCCTGGTTCGCCGCCTGTGCCTACCTTATCCCGATGCTCATGCACCTGATTCATAAAGTGGAGCGGGAACAGAAGAAAGACCTCACATAAACATCAACGGAGCTAGTTGGAATACAAATGTACTTGATTTTTCATAAAGTCAGGCGGAAGCAGGAGGAAAACTTTACAACCTTCATACGTCCTGTTTTCGACTTTTTGCAGTATCCTATATAAATATTTTCATTTTTTAAATCGTATATATTTTCGCGATTGCTTTCAGATATTTCCAAAGAGCGAAAAATATATACGATTTTTAAATTGGCAAGTTATTATATAAAATTTGTTGAGAACGCATATACGCCTGTAGGCGTACCATATAAAAAGGCTCCTTTTTAAAATTCATATATACGTTTTTCACGCACTGATTCTCATTTCAGGCAAATGACTATATACATATTGATCTTTTATTAAAAGCTATATAGTTTAAAGCAAAAGTGCTTTTAAAATTTGGCATTTCGATATATAAGAATTTCAAAACGGAGCGTTTATATATCTGTGGGTGATTTTTTATTTTCAATTACAAGCTTTTAAAAAGCCTCATGCGTGTATAGTTCTGGTATTCGAAGATGCCAGAGCACCAACCGCACTATACATTATGTTTAAAAAACGAGCCCCACCGGAAATCGGTGGAGCTCTATGGGGCAAATGCATCGTGGGAGGATGCATCGCTGTCAGATGATATGTTTCGAATCATCGATTTCCTCACGGCTTCGAACAGATTCGAACAGTGCGTTTAGCATGTGGTCCAACACAGCATCCACATCGCGGTAAGACCGTCACGCTGATGATGGCCTGTAATGTGGTCCAACACATGCATCCGCATCGCGCAGGCTTACTCGAAGTTAATGAAGACTTCTTTCAGAATATAGCTTGCGTCTGCTTCACGGAAAATTTACTCGACGATCGCACCGGAGTCGGCGGAGTGGACGAGCTTCGCGTATTTCTTGAGATAACCGGTGAGGTTGCGCTGCTCGCGTACCTTCATGGTCTTCTTACGCTCTTCGAGTTCCTCGTCGGAAACTTCGAGGTTGATGGAGTAGTTCGGGATGTCGATCTTGATCTTATCGCCATCCTTCACGTATGCGATGGTACCGCCGGCCTGCGCCTCCGGGGAAACATGTCCGATCGCTGCGCCACGGGATGCGCCGGAGAAACGTCCGTCGGTGATGAGGGATACAGTCGTATCGAGCTTCATACCGGCGATGGCAGAGGTCGGTCCGAGCATCTCACGCATACCAGGTCCGCCGGCCGGACCCTCATAACGGATCACGACACAGTCACCCGGCTTGATCTCGCCACCGTAAATCGCCTTGATGGCGTCTTCCTCGGAGTCGAAGCAACGCGCGGTGCACTCATTGACCATCATCTCCGGTGCGACTGCCGAACGCTTGACGATGGAGCCATGTGGTGCCAGGTTACCATACAGCACGGCGAGACCGCCCTCCTTGAGATATGGGTTATCGAACGGACGGATGACCTCCGGATTCCGGTTGACGCTGTCCTTCGTCGCCTCACCGATCGTCTCACCGAGCACGGTCATACAGTCTCTGTGGATCAGGCCATGCTGATCAAGCTCGTGGATGACGGCATAAATTCCGCCGGCATCCATGAGGTCCTGCATGTGGTGGTGACCCGCCGGTGCCAGGTGGCAGAGGTTCGGGGTACGATCGGAGATCTCGTTGATCTTGTGAAGATCAAACGGAACACCTGCTTCATGCGCTACGGCCATGAGGTGCAGGGCGGTATTGGTGGAGCAGCCGAGGGCCATATCGGTGGTCAGGCAGTTCTCGATCGCATCTGCAGTGATGATGTCACGCGGACGGATGTTCTGCTCGAGGACCTTCATCACCTGCATACCGGCCATCTTCGCAAGACGAATACGCTCCGAATAAACTGCTGGAATGGTACCATTGCCCGGAAGTGCCATGCCCAGCACCTCGCAGAGGGAGTTCATGGAGTTCGCGGTGAACATACCGGAGCAGGAGCCGCAGGTCGGACAGCAGGTATTCTCGATGTCGAGGACACCCTTCTCGTCCATAAGGCCAGCCTTGAACGCACCGACGGCCTCGAACGCGGTGTTCAGGTCACGCTGATGAAGAGACAGCATTGGCCCACCGGATACGAAGACGGATGGCAGATTCAGACGGCAGGCAGCGAGGAGCATGCCCGGTACGATCTTATCGCAGTTCGGGATGAAAACGAGCGCGTCGAGGGCGTGGCCACTCGCCATACACTCGATGGTGTCGGTGATCAGCTCGCGGGATGACAGTGAGAAGTGCATGCCATCGTGGCCCATCGCGATACCGTCGCAGACAGCGATGGTGTTGAACTCGAGCGGCGTGCCGCCGGCCATCAGGATACCATCCTTGACCGCACGGGAAATCTGCTGCAGGTGCTCATGACCTGGAACGACCTCGGTGAATGAATTGACGACGCCGATCAGCGGACGGCGGATCTGCTCGTCGGTCAGGCCGTCGGCCTTCAGAAGTGAACGGTGCGGGGTACGCTCGATACCCTTCTTTACTACATCACTACGCATAGTGTACCTCCTGTATTTTTAAATCACGTTGCGTATTTCTACTTATTATATCATGTGTCGGCCACCGGAGTTTATGGGGTCTGACCCCATAAACTTCAATTTAGATTCTGTTTAGAAAAATTTAATGGGGTCAGACCCCCTTACGAAATTCTTAAGCCAGAATCAGTCCTGGGAACGCCAGTGGTGCATAGAGGATCACGAAGAACACCACGATGAGGCCGATCAGGTACGGGACGATCGCCTTTGATATCTTCGTCATCGGAAGTCCCGTGATACCTGAGGCGACGAAAAGGTTGATGGCTACCGGCGGGGTGATCATACCGATGGCGAGGCCGACGGCGAATACCACACCGAAGTGGACGAGGTTCACACCCATCGCCTTCACGAGCGGAAGGAATACCGGGGTGAGCAGGATGATCGCGGAGGAGGTCTCCATGAAGACACCAGCGACCAGGATGATGAGACCGATCAGGAAGAGGATGATGTAGGTATTACTCGAAACGGAGAGAACGGCCTTCGAAATCATCTCCGGGATCTTCCAGTTCGCCAGTACCCAGCCGAACGGACCGGAGAAGCCGATGATCAGCATGATGACGGAGGAGGTTTTCGCGGAGTTCTTCATGATCTCCATGAGGCCCTTCGGCGTGAGGTCACGGTACACGAAGAAGCCGATGAGGATGGAGTAGATAACCGCGACGTCGGCTGCCTCAGACGGGGTGAAGTAGCCGGAGAAGATACCACCGAGGATGATCAGCGGCATGAGGATGCCCCAGACCGCATGGAGGAAGGTCCTCAGGACGTTCTTCACGCTGAGCGGTGTGCCCTTCGGGTAGTTGAGCTTCCGTGCTTCGACGAGGGCGATGACGATCAGGATCACACCCATCGTGATGCCCGGGATGAAGCCGTTACGGAAAAGGGTATTGACCGACTGCTCTGCGATGACGGCGTAGAGCACCATCGGAACGGATGGCGGGATGACGACGCCGATCGTACCGGCAGCCGCGATGAGGGCGGCAGACTTATCGACATGATAGCCACGCTTCTCGAGCTCCGGGATGAGGGTCGCACCGACGGCTGCGGTGGTCGCTGCACCAGATCCAGAAATCGCGGCGAAGAACATGCCGGCGAGGACGGAAACGATGGTGAGGCCGCCACGGATCCAGCCGAGGAGGGACTCTGCGAACTCGACGAGCACCTTCGACACGGCACCCTTCGACATGAGGTCACCGGCGAGGATAAAGAACGGAACCGCGATCAGTGAGAAGCTGTCCTGCGCAGTGAAGATACGCTGCACCATCATGAGGGCAGGTACGTCACCGACGACGAGGGTGATGAAGGCGGCGATGGCGATGGTGAAGCCGACCGGAACGCCGAGAAGAAGTAAAACTGCGAACGAAATAAACAGTACGGCTGCCATTATGACTCCACCTCCTTCACTTCATCCATGTGGAACAGCTGCTGCAGGAACGCATCCAGCGCATGTACGGCCATGATGCCGCATCCGAGGTCGATACCTAAGTATACATAGCGCATCGGCCAGCGGAGGGATGCGGACAGCTGTGTTCCCTGCTTTCCGAAATACCGGTAGCCGTAGTAAACGACCACCAGGCAGAGGGCGAAGCAGAGTACATGCACGAGAAGCTGCATCACGCGCTTGACAGCTGCCGGCATCACATCCTGCAGTACCGTGACGGCGATGTGTCCGCCGTGCTTATAGACACACCCTGCACCGAGCATCGAGCACCAGATCAGTAAATAACGGGTGGCCTCCTCGGACCACTGTAACGACTTAAAGAAGATACGGCACACGATCTGCGCACCGGTGATGATGACCATCAGAAGCAGCATCGCGAAGATGACGTAGCCCATCACCTTATCGATCGCATCTGACAACTTATGAACAGCTTTAACAAATCCCACTTTGTCTGCCCCTTTCACTACCTGCTTCAGGTGTCTGTACGACCCCTGTTTCTGAGACGGAGCCTGCTCGCGCAGGCTCCGTCTCAGCTTTCTTTCTACATGAACTTCTTAATATGAACGTTCGGATAGGAAGTGTTTTCGTAGCAATCGCTTCGAATGCTTCACTCCCCAGCGATCCGAAAAATCACTTAACTGTAGCGATGACGTCGTTGATCTTCTTTACATAATCTGCATACTGAGGATATGCATCATATACCGGCTGTACAGCTGCCTTGAAGGAAGCGATATCCGGGTTCTCCTCGACCTCCATGCCGTTGTCCTTCATAGCCTGAAGCTGATCTGCCTCCTGCGCGGCTACCCAAGCTCTCTCATACTCTGCGGCATCCTGTGCTGCATCGAGGAATACCTGCTGGGTATCGGCGTCGAGCTCGTTGAACTTATCGAGGGACATGGTAACGATCGCAGTGGAGTAGCTGTGACCATCGAGGGTTGCGTACTTCTGGGACTCCCAGAGCTTGTAGGAGTTGATAACGTTGATCGGATTCTCCTCACCATCGACGGTGCCCTGCTGTAAAGCGGTCAGCGCGTCGGCCCATGCCATCGGCGTTGCGTTTACACCGAGTGCATCGAAGGCCTTCTGGTAAATCTCGTTCTCCATCACACGGATCTTGAGGCCCTTTACATCCTCTGCGGTCTTGATCGGACGAACGTTGTTTGTGAGATCACGGAAGCCTCTCTCTGCATACGCGAGGCCCTTGAGGCCGGAACCCTCGAGTGTATCGAGAAGGGAACGACCTACCTCACCATCGAGCACGGCGTATGCCTGCTCCTTGTTCTCGAAGAGGTATGGCATATCCAGTACACCCATATCCGAGGAGAAGTTTACGAACGGTCCGGAAGTAACGATACCCATATCGAGGGTGCCCATCTGCATGGACTCAAGCATATCACGCTCACCACCGAGGTCTCCGTTCGGGTGAAGCTCGATCGCATACTTGCCGTCGGTCTTATCCTGTACATCCTGTGCGAACTTTACCGCTGCGATCATGAAGGAATCCTGCTCGTTGGTGGTCATACCAAGCTTGAGCACGGTTGCGCCCTCCGGGATCTCCGGCTGAACGTTCGATGCGTTCTTTACATCATCGTCGGCTGCGGCTGCTGTGGTCTCTGCACCAGCTGCCGTGGTCTCCTCTGCAGCTGCCGTGGTGTCTGCGGCTGCGGCTGTCGTCTCTGCGGCGGCTGCCGTGGTTGCCTCTGGTGTGCTGGACGATCCGCATGCTGCCAGGGATGCTGCCATCGCACCGGCCATCATCATGGCCATCATTCTGTTCTTTCTCATAATGTCTCCTCCTCAAATTGTATCAACAAATGTAAACGTTTTTATATTTCATCCGCCGAAGCGGCTGAAAGCTTCTTCCATCCATACAGGGCCAATGCTTACGGATTTACTTCGTCACGAATCCGCCCATACATGGTCGATTTGTTTTTGAAATCGATCGGTGCAAGCAGATACAAAAAAAGCCTTTGTCTCTTTTTATCAAAGAGACAAAGGCTATAAAGTCCTCTGCGGTACCACTCTCATTGTCGAATAAAACGACCACTCTGTCGCATCTATCAATGCTTAGTCCTTTAACGGAGACCAGCCCGGCGTAACCTACTAACCAGTGCGTTCAGCGCGCAACTCAGAGATGATTTTCACAGCTTTCGTTCCACTGTCTCGCACCCTCCGACAGCTCTCTGGCTCGCTCCAACTGCTACTTTTTCTCGTCAACGTTTTTTGCTCTGTATTGATTTATTCGTAATTTACGCCTTTTCCACTGCAGTGTCAAGAATCAAGCGTAGTGCAAAAATTCATAGCTATCATAACTGATAGCAGTTCTGCCGGTGTGATTGTGTAACCTGGATCATTTCATCGCGAGCAACTACCGCCGATGGAAGCGTCAAGGAAAACAGAATGCCGTTATGCACTATGATCTGTCCACAAACGAATAGCTGTTCACACTGATTGTTATAGCTGCTGCAGCGAATGTGCTAGACGCTGAAAATTTTACAGGTATATAATACCCGTTATTCAGAGCTGTCTGGATGACGGGTATGTTTATGGGAGGAAATCATGAAGACGAAAGTTTATATCGATGGTCAGAGTGGCACGACGGGACTTCAGATCTATGACCGTATCGGTCAGCGCGAGGATCTCGAGCTGCTGCGGATTCCGGAGGAGCTCCGGCACGATCCGGATGAGCGGAAGAAGTATCTCAACAGCGCAGATATCGTATTTCTCTGCCTGCCGGATGAAGGTGCCAGAGAAGCGGTTTCCTTCATTGATAATCCGAACGTGCGCGTGATCGATGCGTCGACGGCACACCGGACGAATCCGGACTGGACCTATGGCTATCCGGAGCTCTCGAAGGCGCAGCGGGAGGCGATTCGCACGAGTAAGCGTGTAGCGAACCCGGGCTGTCATGCGACCGGCTTCATATCGACGACGGCACCGCTGGTGGCGATGGGCGTGCTTCCGAAGGACTACCCGATGAGCTGCTACAGCCTGACCGGCTACTCCGGGGGCGGCAAGAAGATGATCGCGGAGTACGAGGCGGAGGGACGGTCTGAGCTGCTGGACGCACCGGGCATCTATGGCCTCAACCTGCAGCACAAGCACCTTCCGGAGATGCAGACGGTGACGGGGCTCGCGTATCCGCCGGTCTTCCTGCCGGTCGTAGACGATTATTATAAGGGGATGGCGACGACCATCATGCTCCAGAACCGGCTCCTGCCGGGCCAGCCGAGCGCGGAGGAAATCTGTGCAAAGCTCGCCGACTACTACCGTGACGAGCACTTCGTATCCGTCGTGCCGTTCGGCGAGAATGACAGCAAGCTCTACGCAAATAAGCTCGCCGGCACAAACCGCCTCGAGATCGTGGTCTGTGGACATGAGGAGCAGACCACGGTGACCGCAGTTTTCGACAACCTCGGAAAGGGTGCGAGCGGCGCTGCGGTGCAGAACATGAACATCATGCTCGGACTGCCGGAAGAGACGGGCCTCGAGTGATCTCGAACGGTGTCCATATCCACATGTAAACAGAGCCGTCGCGTGAATGATGAAACTCCATGAGCATTTCACCATTCGCGCGACGGCTCTGTTTGATTCGTTTTCTGTCCGTGATTGCTCACTTCACATCCGTGGCGTCGTCCGGTCCGAGGTCGATGATGTCGCCACCGTCCTTCGGGGTCGGCACGAGGCGGGCACGGTCAGACAGGCTGTGGTCCCCAGCATCAGCCCAATGCTGACGGTCCGCCGCACGGGTGGCACGCCCAGCCACAGTGCGGCCGTCGGCAGAGGCGGTCGGCAGGCCGGAGCGCCGCGCGATGTAGTCGTGGAGCGAGCCGGAGATGTAGAAGATGCCGAGGATCAGCAGGATCTGCGGCATCACGAAGATGCTGAGTGCCGTGAGGAGGCCGTTCAGGACCTTCGCACGGGTCAGGAAGAGGCGGATCAGAAGCGAGATCGCGATCGCGCCGAAGCACATCAGGATGATATAGCCGACGATGCCGATGATCTGGAGCAGGCTCTGGAGGATCGCATTCTCGAGCGGCTTCGCGAAGGTGTAATTATAGGCGAAGAAGGCGAGGATGGACAGGAGGCCCAGCCAGCGCGGCGGGTAATACTCGATGATCGGCTTCGGCTGCGGTACCGCCACGTGAAGGCGGCGCAGGATCAGGAGGCTGAGCTCATAGATGATAAAGCCCTGGACGGCACCGGTAAAGGCGACGGAAACAATCAGGATGCGCTTCAGGAAATCCGGCGTCAGCATCTGCTGAAAGACGTCCATCTGAGCAGCAGCCTGCGCGCTCGCACCGGCACCGGCGAACTTCTGGGCCGAGTTGAGAGCCTCCGTCATGATCGTCTGCATCTCGAGGACATCCTGATCGAGCGTCGTGCCCGAGATGACCGCGAGGAGGAGGACATTGACCAGCTCCGCGATGATCGAGAGCAGCATCACGAGTAGGAGGGTCCGGGTCATATCCTTCTTATCGTGGATACGACTGCCGAGGATCATGCCGATGAAGGCCATGCAGGACGAGTAGATGAGCGTCGTCGGCAGACTGAAGAACACGGCCATCAGCGTGGATGCAATCCAGACCGCGAAGCTCGAGCGAAGACCGTAACGCGCGCCGTAGGCGACCATCGGGATCGGCAGGATGAAGATGAGCGCCCCCTGGAACATGGAGCCGGTCTGGCGGTCGATCAGGAGCAGGATCGTAAAGAGCGCGGTGATCATCGCACCGAACGTGATTTTCTGAGTTTTCTGGTTCAATATGCTTACCTCGGTTCTAAATTCTGATGTCGTACCAGTAAGGATCAGCGCCAGGGGCTCCGGTGGGGCTCCTGGATCGACTGAACTGATACGAATCTTATAATTATATAGCATATCTCTGTGTGTTTATCCTGAAATTTCGGAAATATTATGGTGGAATTTCATAGAGCAGAGTGTTATAGTCGGAACGTTTGAAATTTTCCATCACAGGAGTTCACAATGAAACTGATCCAATCAAGAAGAAACCTGTTGATTCATCTTTGTATGGCCTTCATGGGCGGTTACGCCGGCATGTACGGCATCCTGGTCCGCGGCTCGTTCGGACAGGCCGTCACCTCGAATCTCGCAAATGTCTTCCGGCATCTGTTGCTCGGGGACAATGTCGAGGACGCGCTGTTTCGCGCCGGTGCACTGCTGGTCTTTCTGTTTTCACTCGCACTTACGCACATCCTGCAGATGAAGGACCGTCGCATCGCGGAAATCACCTGCCTCGTATCGCAGCTTGCCTGCATCCTGATTTCAGCGGTGATCCCAGAATCCACCCAGGGCGCACTCGCACTCTATCCGATCTTTTTCCTGACCGGTATCCAGTGGGGCACCTTCACCGGTGCCGAGGGCTTCAACAGCGCGACGATCTTCTGCTCGAATAATTCAAAGCAGGCACTCTTCGGCTGGATCGACTATATCCTCACCGGAAAGCATGAAAGCTTCCGGCAGGGACTCTTCTACACCGCGACCCTCGTTTTCTTCTATGCCGCCGTCGTCATCTCTGTCTTCATGAGTGATCGCTTCGGCGCGCACGCCATCCTCCTCGAGCTTCTGCCGCTCACGATGGTCGCTGGCGTCTGGCTCATCAACGACCGCGCCGCCGCGAAGGACGTGGCGATCGCTGCGTAAGTCCGGGTGCTCGTGCAGAGGGCTCCATCCTGTTACAGATTGATATAGACGCTAAATGGCTGCCGCACCCGATGGTGCGACAGCCATTTTGATTTGTGACCGTTCAGCTATGGGACTCGGAGAGGCGGCAACGGAGGCACCGTACTTCGGGTCCCCATAGCTGGTTTCGCAGAACTTCATGCCTGCTGCAGGCGCGTCGCTGCCCAGTAGGCGCCCATCGACTGGCCCGGCTGCTCGGTGACGTCGTCCGTCAGATACTCGCCGAGGCCGACCGAAGCCGGGTCAAAGGCCCGCGCCTCGTCCTCGCTTCCGAACTCAACTTCCGCATACCAGAACTCGGTCGGTTCGCCCTCGTCTACATGATTCACTTCGAGCTGATGTCCATCCGGCAGCAGGTAGGTCCGGCGAAGCTTCGGGATCAGCGGCAGACCGATGAGATCCTCGAGCTCGCGGAAGCGCGCCTCCTCGATTGGAAATTCGATTTCCTTCCGGCTGAGCCGTCCCTTCGACTTGAAGCAGAGGATGAACTCGTCCTTCAGCGGCGCGCCCTCCCCCGACACCCGCAGCTTCTCCTCGCGGATCCGCACGGTCGGTCGCACCGACACGTAGCCCTGTCGCATCTCCTCTTCCTTCCGTAGCGGATAGCCCTCCGGCCAGCCCTGCACCATCCACTTACGCTCGATTTCCATTCCCATATCTCTACCTCAAATTTCTATTCTGGTTCAATGTTTCCGACCTCCACTTCATCACGAAGCGCGAAACCTCGCCGGTCAGCGCCGTGAAGGTCATGATGAAGACGCTGGTGCCCACGGCGGTCTTCAGCTCGTAGTCGAGGACGGAGGTGAGGATCAGCAGCATCATCATACCACCACCGGCACCGATGAAGCCACAGATAAATCCGATCAGGACGCCGCAGAGGATGAAATTTCTGTGAAGCTATGGATTCTCCTGCCGCTGTGGTCTACAATCGCTTTATCATTATCCGTTGCCTGAACGTAAGTGGTTTATCCACCCTGGACGCGCGGCGTGCAGCACGTAAATACGTGCAGGCCTCGGGCGACGTTTCATCGAACGTATATTTATAAACATTGACGAAAGGAGTTTAAAGAGACGATGTGTACAGCAGCAACCTATAAAACGAAGGATTTTTACATCGGCAGAACGCTTGATTATGAGTTTTCCTATGGTGAAGAGGTGACGGTCACGCCGCGAAACTATCCGTTCCGCTTCCGTCACGCCGGCGAGCTGATGTCGCACTACGCGATCATCGGCATGGCCTTCGTGGCCGGCGGCTACCCGCTTTACTATGATGGCGTGAACGAAAAGGGTCTCGGCATGGCGGGCCTTAATTTCGTGGGCAATGCTGTCTATCAGGATGTCCTCCCGGATGCGCCAGCGGAGACCGATCAGGTCGCGCAGTTCGAATTTATCCCGTGGATCCTCGCGCAGTGTGCGACGGTCGACGATGCACGGACGAAGCTCGCGACACTGCGACTTCTGAAGACCCCGTTCAGCGAGCAGCTGCCGGCAGCACAGCTCCACTGGATCATCGCAGACAGGGATGAGTGCATCGTCGTCGAGTCGATGGCCGATGGTCTTCATGTATATGATAACCCGGTCGGCGTCATGACGAACAACCCGCCGTTCCCGAGCCAGATGTTCGCCCTCAACAACTACCCTGGCGTTTCCCGTAAGCAGCCGGATGCGAGCTTCGCCGGTGCACTCCCGCTTCAGGCCTACAGCCGCGGCATGGGCGGCCTGGGTATCCCGGGCGACCTGTCGAGTCAGTCCCGTTTCGTGAAGGTCGCCTTCACGAAGCTCAGCTCCCTTTCCGGGGATGACGAGCGCTCCAGCGTGAGCCAGTTCTTCCATATCCTCGGCTCCGTTGACCAGCAGCGCGGCTGCTGCGAGGTGGCTGAAGACAAGTATGAGATCACGATTTACACCTCCTGCTGCAACGCAACAAAGGGCATCTACTACTACACGACCTACGACAATCACCAGATCCACGCCGTCGACATGCACCGTGAGGATCTCGACGGAAGCGAACTTCGCCGCTACCCGGTCGAACTCGAAGGCGAGGTAAAGTGGATGAACTAAGTCTCCACCCATCCACTATGAAGCACGTAAGTGGATAACTCGTTCCACTGTATCTATACGTCCTTTATAATACGAGGCGAGTTTCATATCACTTCAGAAAAAAGAACACAAAAGCTCCCCGCGGTGAACCTCATCCACTGCGGGGAGCTGTTATTATGTACAGAAGCTTTCGCATCAAAGCACAGGGTACTGGAACCCCAGCGCCCTGTGTGTATATCCATATGATTCTGTATATCAATGCACGAAGATCAGTGACAGGATGAATACGACGATGATCGTCGTGACACCCATGACTGCCGTCATACCAGTCTGGCACTTATATGCGTCCTTCGTATCCATGTCGGAGAACTGCGATACAACCCAGAAGTAAGAGTCATTGGCATGAGAAACCGTCATAGAGCCGGCACCAATCGCCATGATGACCAGTACCTTTGCGAGAGGAGATGTGAAGCCGAGGGCCGGCATCATTGGCGCAATCATCGCTGAGGTCGTGATCATCGCAACGGTGGATGCACCCATCGCAGTCTTCAGAAGAGCGGCGATGATAAATGGAAGGAAAACGCCGACGCCGAGTCCGAGCAGGGATGCACTGAGTGCGTCCGCGATCGGAAGCTTCTGAAGGATGGCACCGAAGGATCCGCCGGCGCCGGTGATGGCCAGAATACCAGCCGAGTTGGTAACGCCCTCGGTGATCCACTTCAGTGCGTTCTCCTTTTCACTCTTCGGAATCAGCGTCATGGAAAGGAACACACCGATGATCAGCGCGATAACCGGATTACCGATGAAGGAGAAGAAGGACTTCACGGCACCGGAGCCGAATGGTGCGCTCGGGAAATCACCGACAGACTTCAGTGCGATCAGGATGATCGGAAGAAGAATCGGGGAGAAACTGTGCAGTGCACCTGGCAGTTGACCGTACTTCTCCATCAGCTCATCGACGGTATACTCCGGATTCGCCGGGATATCGATCTTGCTGGAAACCTTGTTGGCATATACCAGTGCCGAAGCCACGGCCGGAATGGAAACCAGAAGACCGACGAGAATCGTGAGTCCGAGGTCTGCCTCCAGTGTGCCCGCCATCGCAATCGGTCCCGGTGTCGGCGGTACCAGACAGTGGGTCGCATAGAGACCACCGGACAGGGCTGTCGCCATCACTGCGAGGGAAATATTACTGCGGTTTGCCAGTGCCTTCGAAATCGGGCTCAGAATAACGAAGCCGGAATCACAGAATACCGGGATACCGGTGATGTAGCCGGTGATACCCATCGTCAGCACGCTTCGATCCTTGCCGACGATCTTCAGAATCGAATTTGCCATCGTCAGCGCTGCACCGGTCTTCTCCAGGATGGTACCGATGATGGTACCACAAAGGATGACGATACCGATGCTTGCGAGGATATTACCGAAGCCGCTCTTCACGGTATCGATGACCTCGCCCGCCGGAATACCACATACCAGACCGACTAAAATCGCAATCACCGTCAGCACCAGGAACGGGTGCATGTTGAACTTTGAAATCGCGATGACCATACATACAACTGCTAAAAATATAACGCCAAAAATGAATAAACCAGACATTTTCATACCTCCTTTTATGTTTTAAAAATTCTGGTTCCAGTACTCCAGCAGCAGCCGAACATAGAATTCCCGCACAAACGCCGTATCCTTTTCGATTCCCAGAAGCTGGTATAGCCGCTTCATCCGATACAGCAAGGAATTCTTATGCAGGTGCAGCCGTTCCGAAGCGCTGGTCGCACTTCCATTTTCCTCGTAGTAGCACTCCGCCGTGTGTAGAAGCAGTTCGGCCTGCTTCTCTCCCTCCTGCAGCAGCCGTACCTTCATCTCCCGTACGGCCCGATCGCCGCCATAGCTGATGAAGCGCCCCAGCAGATAACGCATCCTGCACGAATGCTCTTCGAGATTTTGAATCTCCCCTCCCTTCATCTCTTTCATTATCATCACTTCACGCATACCTTCCGGTATTTCGTTCATCGTTTTACATATACCGCTGATGACGGTCCGCCAGCCAGGATGCGAGCGGATTTCCGCGATCAGCTTCCCGATACGATTCTGGCCGTTCCGTTCATCGAGCTGCTCCCGTTCGAAGAGCCGGCCAATGTCTCCTTCATGTGGCTCCGCTTCTGTGTCGTCGCCGCCACTATGTTTATATACTGGCATCTCCCCATCCGGTTTCTCCCGGTCGTCTCCCAGCAGGATCACATAGCTCTGCTTATAAAAGCCAAATACATCGCGCTGTCGGTCGAGAATCCCCTTCCATACCAGCGACTGAACTGCATGGGACAGTGACTCTACATATTCATCCGTGCTTTCCGCAGTCTCCAAATAAATCAGGATGACCCGATACGGAAAGGCGAGATGCACATCCAGAAAATCGCAGAGCTGCTGAACCTTTTCACGTTGCGTCTCATCTCCGAGTAAGAGTGAGCGAAGCAGCTGCGTGCCGATCTCCGATTCCATTTTCTGCTTTTGCGCCAGCTGGAACTGTGCAAACTGCTGTGATACATACACGCAGAGCAGATTAGCTGTATCCCGAACCTCCGCCTCATCGCCGAACATTCCGACGACACCGATCATCTCATCATCGAGATAAATCGGCATATTGTAGCCCTCGCGTGCGCCTGGGTACGCTGCCAGATTCTCTTTTCGAACCAGCACTGGCTTTCCGGTCGCCAGCACCTCTGCGGCTCCCTGATGAAAGGTACCGATGCGATTCTTTTCCGTCGACGCGACGATGATCGCGTTCGTATCCATGATATTGATCGTGCGATGCCCCACCAGCGCCGACGTCGCTTCCACGAAATCCTGGGCCATCGTTGCTATCTCTTTCATCTCACGCTCCGAAATTCACAGGAACATGCAGTCCCCTGCGCCGAGGTAGCAGTGCCGGATATCCGGACGGGCGTCCAGCATCTCCTGGAGCAGTTCACCGGAACAGTGATTGAAGCCGATCAGACGGACACCCATGGCTTTCATCTCCTCCAGCGTCTTTTCGATGCGCGGCTGGTCTGCCTCTACGAGATGCGTACCGCCGAAGACCGCATATACCGGGCGCTGGAAGCGCGTCTGCACCGACTTCAGAATATTGAGGATGCCCGGGTGGCTGCAGCCCACGATGACGATGAGTCCCTCCGGCCGTGTCAGCACCAGACAGACTTCATCTGAAAAATCATCCTGCTTCCAGCCCTCCTGATCCCGGAGCACGAAGCGTTTCGGAATCGTCTCGAAATCATGCGTCCGCTGGAATCCACCGACGACATAGCAGTCGTCCTCCAGCTTCATCATCTCACGACAGACGCGATGATCGATCCGACGTTCCTCCATCCAGCGCTCATCAAAGCCGCAGCCGAGGTACGTCGCCTTCATCCCATCAAACGCATACTTTTCCTCGAAGTAACCGTCCCCCGTAATCAGCGGGCAGTTCAGTCCGCCCTCGAAAAAATACGGATATCCAGCGCCATGGTCGTAGTGCCCATGACTTCCGACGGCGTAATCGATCGATTTGAGATCTACGTTCAGCTTTACTGCATTGTCATACGCAGCCCGACCGGCGCCGAAATCGAAGAGAATCTTCGTCGTCCCGGTGTCCAGCAGAAACGACAGCCCATGCTCAGCCGTCAGTGCCTTCTGCTCGCTTCGGTGGTTATCCATGATTGCGGTCAGCTTCACATCCACACCTCCATTTTCAGTTGTCAATTCACGATCTGTTCTGATAGCTCTATTATCGCACTTTCGAAGGCAGCTTTCATTGTGCTGCAGTACAAATAAATATGCTGATTTTTAGTGAAATCGACGGATATTTGTGCGGGTTTTATTATCCGCAACAAAATGACGCATTAACGGCACTGGCTTCTCTTATGGTTCATCTTTTTCGCACAAATGCCGCATGGTGCATCTGATGATCAAGCGAGTAGGAGGCGGTGACTAGCCGCCGTCCTCTCACACCACCGTGCGTACCGTTCGGTACACGGCGGTTTCAACAGTTGACGTGTATAGACTGATAAGCTGTGGATAGATCATAGAATCCCCAGTTTGTCAGTCTTTCTTTTGTGAGGGCAGTCTTAACGCCCCCGGTGTGAACCGTCCACCAGTATCCCCTCCGGGTGTTGGCCGTTTGATATGCCAGCCATTCCGGCACTTTGAGTCCGCGCAGTCTTCTAAGTCGTGTCCTGGGCAGTTTCCACTGTTTCCAGATACACATACGTATGCGACTATACAGCCATCCATTGATGTTTTCGATGTTTGTTTTCATGCTTGCGATACTGTAGTAGCCAAGCCAGCCTCTCATGTAAACTCTGATAGCCTTTAAAGCGTTGACTATGCTGCCGCAGTGACTCCGGGAAGTGAGTCCCCTCAGTTTATCCTTGACTTTCTTCCACGATTTGGCGTGTACACGGATGTAAATGCCTTTACCATTCTTCCCGAAGCAGAAGCCAAGGTATTTAAAATTTGAGCTTGCAAACACGCTGACCGTACGGCTTTTCTCGCGATTCACCTTCAGTTTCAGTGTTCCTTCGAGGTATTTCGTACTTGATTCCAGCAGCCTTTGTGACGCTCGTTCACTTTTGGCGAGGAGCACGATGTCATCCGCATATCGGATACACGGCACCCCTCTTTTGCTGAATTCCTGGTCAAACTCGTTAAGATAAACGTTAGCTAACAACGGGGAGAGATTACCTCCCTGTGGTGAGCCCTCGTTCGTCTCTACGACAACACCGTTTTCCATCACTCCACTCTTGAGATAACGCTTGATCATCTGAATTACTCTTTCGTCCTTCACATTTCTGCGCAGGATATTCAGTAGTAACTCATGATTCAGCGTGTCGAAGTACTTGGACAGGTCGAGCACAACGGCTCTTGTATATCCCTGTTCTGCGTACTCTTTGATCTTTCGAATGGCATCCTTGGCCCCTTTGTTTGGACGGTAGCCGTAGCTTCCTTCCGAAAAGAGCGGTTCGTAGATGGGCATAAGCTGCTGAGCTATAGCCTGCTGAATGATACGGTCTATGACGGTAGGAATACCAAGCTTTCGTACTCCGCCGTCCGGCTTCGGGATTTCCTTTCGTCTCACCGGAGATGGGGTGTAATGTCCCTTTCTGATTTTCTCCTTCAGTTCACGATTGTGTTCCTTTAGCCACGGTAGTGCCTGCTTGACGGTCATACCGTCTATGCCCGGCGCTCCTTTGTTTGCCTTCACTCTCTTGAATGCTCTGTTTAGGTTGTCCTTTTCCAGAATTTTCCCGAGAATGTCGGGCTCTGCACTGTCTCTTTCCTTCCATATCCGGTTGAACGAACGGTGTGCTCTCACATATCCTTTGCGTTCCGCGCTATTCGTTTGTGAGCAGCTATCGATGTTTTCTACACTCAATGCTCGTTCCTCCTTTCCGGGTCGTACTTAAGACTCCTGCTGATTCGGCCCTTCATCTTTCGATTACTATGGCCTCGGCTGACTTCTGTGCGTTCAGCACTGCTTTTGGCAGTGGTTACGTCTTTCAACGCTTACCGCACAGACCTCCCTGGGTACCACACGTTTCTTTCACTCCATCTACCTGCCTCATTTATCCCATGCGATTCCGTGTAGCTATCGGACTTTATCTTGTGATGCAGACTTGTCCTCGTATGAGACCTTATATGAGATTTCTGTTCGTCAGGCCAGAGCTTTGCCCTCGGGTTAGTAGGTTCCCCGAATCCAGCTTCCTTCAGATTCTGTCTCGCGACAGACACCCTTGCCTTCGGCTATGTCCTTCCCGCTACCGGGCGGACTCCGGACTTACACCGGTTAGAAACGTGCGCCGCCAGGCGCACACCAAAAACCCACGCGCACCGTTATGCTGGTGTGCGTGGGTTTCTTTTGTTTCGGATTAATTTCGGTAGCCGTTCAGGCAAGGGACCCGAACGCTTATTTATTTCATCTCGCCACTGATTTCCTTCACCGCATAGCCTTCGCGGGTGACGGCGGCGATGATGGTCGCCGGGGCGATGTCACGGTCACAGTCGACGTGGGCGTGCTTCTTTCGGAGGCTAACGTCGGCCGCGGCACCGTCGATGGCGTTGATAGCACGGGCCACCTTCGCAGCACAGTTCTCACAGTGCATACCTTCGACCTGGAAGTCGTAGCTGTGCAGCACAGGGCCGTCCAGTTTTTTCTTTTCCGGCTTCGCACTGCGCTCGCAGGAGCCACCGCCACAGCAGCCGCCCTCGCCATGCAGATGCTTCGCTGATTCCTTCACGGCCCAGGCCACGATGACCAGCAGCACGACGATCACAATCAGATTCGACATATTCTCTCCTATTTCAGTGCGCTGCAGGCATGCTGTCCAGTTTCAGGGGCTTCCATGCCTGCAGTTGCTTTTACTTCGTCTCTTCCAGCAGGTTCGTCATGCTGTCGATGCCGACCATCATGGTGGAGCTGTTATGAAGCAGCGCCGAGGTCGACGGGGTGATGAGCCCACCGATGCCGAGGGCGATCAGCAGGGAATTGAAGCCGACGATGAAGCGGTAATCACCGTGTACACGGTTCATCAGTGCGCGGCTCAGACGCCGAAGCACGACGAGCTCCATGAGGTCGTCCGCAGAGATGGTAATGTCCGCGATTTCACGCGTGATCGCTGCGCCGGAGCCGATGGCGACACCGACATCCGCCTCCGACAGGGCCGGAGAGTCGTTGATGCCGTCGCCGATCATGATGACCTTATGACCCGCTGCACGACGCGACTTCACATAGTTCACCTTATCCTCCGGCAGAACTTCTGCCTGGTAATGATCGAGACCGAGCTGTGCGGCGACACTCGCCGCGGTACGCTCGCTGTCGCCCGTCATCATGCAGATCGTGCGGATACCCAGTGCCCGGAGCCGTCCGATCACCTCGGCGGCTTCCTTACGAACCGGATCGAAGATGCAGAGCACCGCGGCCAGCTCGCCGTCGATGGCGAGGTAGATCCTCGAATAGCGGCCGTCGATGGCCTCGAGCTTCGCTTCCTCACCGGCCGGAATCGTACAGTGCTCATCCTCCAGGACGAAGTGATAGCTGCCGATGACGACCTTCTTCTCGCCGACATGACTGCTCACGCCGTGTGCCACGATGTACTCGACCTTCGTGTGCAGCTCTTCATGATTGAGTCCCTTCTCCTGCGCACCACGGACGATGGCATTCGCCATAGAGTGCGGATAGTGCTCCTCGAGACAGGCTGCCACGCGAAGCATCTCGTCGGGATCCTGGTCCCCGAAGGCGACGACATCGACGAGACGCGGTACCGCGTAGGTCAGGGTGCCGGTCTTATCAAAGACGATGGTGTCCGCCTCCGACACGGCTTCCATGAACTTGCCGCCCTTGATGGAGATACCGTAATTCCGCGCTTCCTTGATCGCCGACAGCACCGCAAGCGGTACCGAGAGCTTCAGGGCGCAGGAGTAGTCCACCATCAGGAAGGACAGCGCCTTCGTAAGGTTCCGGGTCAGGAGATAGGTCGCCGCGAAGCCGGCGAAGCTGTACGGCACGAGCGAATCTGCGAGCCGGTAGGCCTTCGCTTCCGCGTCGGACTTCAGCTTCTCGGACTCCTCGATCATATGCACGATCTGGTCGTACTTGCCCTTGCCCGACTCCTTCTTCACCTCGACGAGGCACTCACCCTCCTCGACCACGGTGCCGGCATAAACATAGCTACCCTCGATCTTCGGAACCGGAGCCGACTCACCGGTCATCGTCGCCTGGTTGACCGTCATCTCACCGGAGACGACCACACCCTCGAGCGGGATGATATCAGAACTTCGAAGCACGATCACATCGCCGGCATGGATCTTTCCGAGCGGCATTTCGATTTCCTGCTCGCCCTTCCGCACCCACGCACGATCGACGTTCAGCGACATAGCGCGTGCCAGATCACCGACCGACTTCTTCCGTGTCCAGTCCTCGAGGGTCTCGCCGATGTCGAGGAAGAACATGATGGAGGACGCCGTCGTGTAGTCCGCACGGAGGATCGAGGTCGTCACCGCGATGCCGTCGAGCAGTTCGACCTTCAGCGACCCGCTGCCGAGCGAGCGTACAGCCTTCCACACATATGGGATTCCCTTCACCACCGTGCGGAGTGTCCGGATCGGTGCCGGCAGCAGAAGCTTCACTGCGTTGTGCGTCAGCACCTGCAGCATCAGCCGTTCCTGGTATTCACGGTTCAGCTTTCGTCCCGTTTCCTCCGGGACCAGCGCCGCCACCTGCTCCGAAGTCTCATCATAGGAGGCCAATGCCTTCATCAGGATGCGGCGCTGTTCGTCGTGATGCGCCGTAAACCGTGCCGTGGCTCCGCAAGAGGCGACGGCACGCGACGAAGCACGTGTTGCTGTGGTGCCGGCAGCGGCTGACGTGGCGGACGCAGGCGCCGTCGGACGAGAGGTGACGATCTGCGCGGCAGCAGCATTGGCCTGCGGACGGGTGAATTCGATCGTCGCATGTCCGGTGCGCTCGTCGACCGCCGCGTTCTTCACGCCCGGGATGGTCTTCAGATAGTATTCCAGAAGATCCGCCTGGTGCATGGACATGTGCTCCTTCGGAACACGGAGGCGAAGACGATGCTCGGATTCATGTAATATGAAGCATTTCATGCTTACTTACGCCTCTTCCTTCGTATCTGCAGCCTTCTTCGACTCCTCGACGAGGGCCTCTGCCTCCGCAAGACGTGCTGCAGCCTCTGCCTCATAGCGCTCTTCATTGATATCCTTCGCGTCCGCATAGATGTCACCGCAGTTCTCCTTCAGCACCGCGGTCGTCTTCATCACACTGTCCTTGCCGCGCAGAACGGCTGCCGTGCACTGGGTATATAACTTCTTCGCATCCTTGCTTGCGAGCACAGCGATACCAGCCGTACCGAACAGCACACCACCTGCAAAAACACCAAGCTTCTTCAGATTCTTCAGATCCTTTACCTTTAACATGATTCTATCCTCCTGATTGATCAATAAATGTTAGCTTCTGCTAACCTCTAAATGTTAGTACCGTCTAACCCGGATGTCAATAAAAATCACACGCCTGAAAACTCACTTTTTCGAATGGCTGACATAGTTTCAGGCGAGTATCCAAGGTCGAAAACCTATCCACGAATTTCATAAGCATGATCGAGAAGTGGGCTGATCCGATGCACCAAGTTACAAAAAAAGGGGCAGACCCTCAAGTCCGCCCCTCCATAAGATCGACAAACCCCCAACAAGTTTGATGATCCCTGTTTTATACCATATTCATTTCCGTGAGAACTCTCTGTGCATTTCTCAACACAGCCGGATTTTAAGCCTCGGCAGAGAACTGGTCCTTACCAACCGAGCACATCGGGCACTCGAAATCCTCCGGAACATCTTCCCACTTCGTGCCAGGTGCGATACCACCCTCCGGGTATCCCTGCTCCTCGTCATACTCCCATCCACATACATCACATACGTACTTCATCTTTTTTCCTCCTGATTTTTTCGTCATTCCTGCATCTGACATGCAGGACAGATCGCCTTAAACATGATATCGTAACTCAGGAACTGCATCCCATGCGGATCGCGGATCCGCTCTATGAGCCCCGGAATTTCGTCGATGTCTACATCGAACACCTCTCCGCAGCGCACGCAGCGCCCATGGTAGTGGTTTCGCAGTGTGAAATCGAAACGATCTGGACCATTCGGAACCTCGACGCGACGGATACTTCCCTCCTCTGAGAGGATGCCGAGATTTCTGTACACCGTACCCTTCCCGATGCCAGGGTGTTCCTGCCGGACGTATTCGTAAACCTCCTCTGCCGTCACATGACGCTTCATCGTCAGAACCGCATTTCGAACGAGATCCTTCTGCACGGTGTTTCTTCTCTCCATGTTGCCTCCGCCGTTTACTATTAGGATTAATTCCTATTAACACTATACATCATGACATACCTTATGTCAACATCCGTAATGCTGTTTTCCGGAAATCACCGGATCTGCGAATAGAATTCAGTAATCCGTGATTTTCTTTTCCACGAGCTTATCGCCTTCGTAGCGGAGCTTGATGGAGAAGAAGCGCTCATCCCCGGAGAGGAGGCGCTCAAGGAAGACGCGATCACCTTCCCAGGTCGGAAGCGCAAGAACCTCTGACTTATCCACCCATGCGAGCTCCCCTTCATCGCACTCGATCAGCGCACCGTCAAAGGCATCCGCGGTGAAGACACACATAAGCTCCGGCTCGCAGGCGTCACTGAGAAATGTCACGAGACCGCGGAGGCGATACGCCGTCAGCACGAGCCCCGTCTCCTCCTTCACCTCGCGAAGCAGGCACTCCTCCGGCGTCTCGCCATTTTCCACATGTCCCCCGACACCGATCCACTTTCCAGCATTGATGTCATGGTGCTTCTTCACCCGGTGAAGCATCAGATACTTCCCCTCTTGTTCGATATAACACAGCGTCGTCATCTTCATCACGCTCTTCTCCTTTTTTATTTCAAAATCAGGGAGCCAGTCACCCGGCTCCCCTCGTTATCCACATAATCTATGTAGTTTTACACTCGCACGCAGTCTCTCGTGATCTCCGCGAGCGTGCTCACACCGCACATCTCCATGGTGTCCTTCAGCTCGCTGCCGATCTTCTGGATATACGCCTCGACACCCTCCTGCGCACCACCGTACACCGCCGTCACGAACGGACGGGCAATGATGACGGCGTCAGCGCCGAGTGCCAGGGCCTTAAATACGTCGGCACCGGAACGGATACCGCCGTCGACGAAGATCTTCATGTCGCTGCCGGTCGCACGCACGGCCTTCACGATCTCCTCGAGCACCTCGGCCGTCGCCGGACACTGGTCGAGCACACGTCCGCCGTGGTTCGAAACCACGATGGCAGCTGCACCGGCCTCCTGTGCCTTCAGCGCACCCTTCACGGTCATGATCCCCTTCACGATAAACGGAACCCCAGCTGCCTCCACGATTTCACGAAGCTCCTCTACCGACTTACTGCCGGCCGGCGGGGTCAGATTCTTCAGGAACGGAAGACCGGCCGCATCGACATCCATCGCTACGGCGAAAGCATTGGCCTCCTTTACAAGCGCCATCTTCTCGCGCACCGTCTCGATGTTCCACGGCTTCACGGTCGGGATGCCGAGACCACCGGCCTTCTTTACGGCTGCGGTCGCGGCCACCATCACCTCCGGATTCGTGCCGTCACCGGTGAACGCTGCGATGCCATGCTCCGCACACGCCGACACCAGGATGTCGTTGTAGGAGATATCGTTCAGTGCATCGCCGTAATGCAGATTCACTGCACCGACCGGGCCCGCGAAAAACGGATACTGGAAGTGCTTTCCGAACAGCTCGAGGGAGGTGTCGACCGGACGCTTCTCTACCAGCGTGTCCATCTGGAGACGAATCTCCTTCCACTTATCATAGTTGCGGATCGCCGTGTCACCGACGCCCTTCGCGCCAGGACCCGGAATCTGGTTCCGGCATGCACGCCCGTTGCACTCCGGACACGCCTTACAGTACTTCCCGATGCGCGTTCTCGCCTGCTCTATACACTCTGAAAAATTCATACACTGCCTCACTTTCTATGCGTCATGTGTGGTCACCGCCCCTAGAAATCGGATGATTTGCGCCTCATTACGGATTCCTGCCGCTGCTGAATCCCGCAGGATCCTGCTCTCTGTAGACTGTAGCACACGACTTCGTTCCATGCAGCTACATTATACGACGCTTCACCGCTCCGTGTATATTTCTGCAGGAAATTTCATATTTTGGCCTCTTTTCTCTACTTGAAGCACATCGCGCATCAGTGCTATTCTATCTTCATTGCGTGCCCGCATGTGCTCAGGTTTTCCACTTCAGCGAAATCTCTGTGCCGTGTGTCGCAGCTTCATCTCTATTATTTAAGAAGGATCCTTCATGGCCATGAATTCCAAAGACGAATACCTTATCACAGATGCGCCGCTTCGCGCGCTCACGATTTTCGCGCTGCCGATGATTCTCGGCAGCTTTTTCCAGCAGGTCTACAACATGGCCGACTCGATCATCGTCGGGCAATATGTCGGCTCTGCCGCGCTGGCGGCAGTCGGTGCCTGTGCTGCACTGACGAATGTCTTCATCTGCATCGCGCTCGGCGGCGGTGTCGGCGCCGGTGTACTCGTGAGCCGTGCATTCGGCGCACGCAACTATGAGCGTATGAAAACGATCGTGTCGACCTCACTCATCAGCTTTCTGGTCCTCAGCATCCTCCTCGGCGGCCTCGGCTTCGTGCTCTCCCGTCCGATGATGCGCCTGCTCCAGACTCCGGCCGACATCCTCGACACGGCGACACTCTACCTCCGCGTCTACTTCCTCGGCTTCCCGTTCCTCTTCATGTACAACATCCTGTCGAACATGTTCACCTCGATCGGTGAATCACGCGTTCCACTCGCGCTCCTCATCTTCTCGTCCGTGCTGAACATCTTCATGGATCTCTGGATGGTGGCAAGCCTCGGCATGGGTGTCTTTGGTGCCGCCCTCGCGACGCTCATCTCGCAGGGCATCTCCGCCGTCTTCTCACTCTTCATCTTCCTGCGTCGCATGCGTCGCTATCCGGGCCGCTTCACCTGGTTCGACCAGCAGGCGCTTCGGGCAATGCTGGAAATCGCCGTGCCTTCGGTCCTCCAGCAGTCCACGGTCTCGATCGGTATGATGATCGTTCAGGCCGTCGTGAACCCGTTCGGTACCCAGGCACTCGCCGGCTACTCTGCGACCATGCGCGTGGAAAATGTGTTCTCGCTGATGTTTGTATCGATCGGCAATGCTGTCTCTCCGTACGTTTCACAGAACCTGGGCGCGAAGAAGACCGATCGTATCCGAAAAGGCTACCGCGCTGCGCTTCTGCTGGACGTCTGCTTCGCCGTGCTCGCCTTCGTCGTCATCGAGACCCTGCATACGCAGATCTCCGCCCTCTTTCTCGGCAAGGACGGTACTGCTCTCGCGTATGAAGTCTCCGCAGGCTACATGAAGTGGCTCGGCTACTTCTTCATCTTCATGGGCATCAAGATGGCTACCGACGGTGTGCTCCGTGGCCTCGGCATCATGAAGCCGTTCCTCATCGCAAACATGGTGAACCTCGCCATCCGTATGTCCGTCGCGCTCATCTTCGCCCCACGCTACGGTATCGCCTTCGTCTGGCTCGCCGTCCCGGCCGGCTGGCTCGCAAACTTCCTGATCTCCTACGCTGCGCTTCGTAAAAACTGGCCAGCTTAAGTTTTCATGATAAACGGTGCAAATCGCGCCAGACACTTCTCTGCATTGGCATACAAAAAACGCTGACCTGCACTACGCAGATCAGCGTTTTTTGCGGCGTAACAGGGGCAGACCCATGAAGATCTCAGTTCCTGGAGCACTTCTCCGCGTCGATGGCAAGCACAAACATCAGTGCATCCAGTGCATCGTCCGGATCCCGCACATCGATCACATAGGTATCCGTCATATGGAACAGCTCCTTGCTGACCGTCGCTACCAGATTCGACCCACGATCCAGGATACTGTAATCCCACTCCATGATGGAACCCTCGACGTGCCAGCCGTTATAATCGATGTTGTACTGCGGTTTCAGAAACGTGAACTCCTTGCTGAGACAGCCCACACAGATACCCTGCTTATAAAGCTCAAACTTCGGCAGAAAGGTCAACACCCGCTGCACGACCATCCCGATCTCACGCCCACCGGCATCATAAATCACCAGCTTATGTCCCCAGGACAGCTGCCCCTTCACCACATAAACCGTGTTTCCCGCCTCATCATAGATATCATAGCTGTCAAACCAGGAAAAAAAGCGCTGCTTAAATAAAAGTTTCATCGTCATCTCCCATGTGTGGTATCTTCATAAGTACTGTTCTGTATATCACGATACCTGAATCTCACCGGTCTGCGTCGCTCCCGGCCGTCTGGTATCCTCTACATAAAATGATACCATATCTTTTCACACGAACTCGTAAACTTTATCCGTCGGAATTCTTACGAAATGACTACTTCAAACGAACGCAGTCCAATGTCTCCGCCACAGCTCAGCACCCTCCCAGAACCCGCAGCATCACAGAAGCCGCCGAAAGCAACAGCCTATTGTGTTTTTCCCCTCTGTGTGCTATCGTAACGCATGCACAATTAAATACGAGTGTTATGTCGCTCCGGACTTCATGCGCTGCCATCGCAGCTACCGGCGTGATACATCCTTCCCACTCGCACAAAACTAAAGGAGATCACATCATGAATCATCACACAACTTCACGCAACATTCTGTCCATCGTTCAGGCCGCTATGATCGCCGCACTCTACATCGTACTGACCGCGCTCGCCGCAGGCTTCGATCTCGCAAGCGGTGCCATCCAGGTTCGCTTTTCCGAGGTGCTGACCATCCTCCCGTTTTTTACACCGGCTGCGATTCCAGGCGTCACCATCGGCTGCCTCCTCGCAAACATTCTGACCGGAAGCGCCCTGCCAGACATCATCTTCGGCACACTCGCTACCCTGCTCGGTGCCCTGGGAACCTATGCGCTCCGGAAGCATCGCTTCCTCTGCACGCTCTGCCCGGTCATCTCGAACGGCATCATCATCCCACTGGTTCTCCGCTATGCCTACGCGGTCCCTGGCGCACTCTGGTTCCTGGCACTGACCGTCGGCGCCGGCGAATTCATCTGCTGTGTCCTCTTCGGCAGCATTCTCATCGCCGCTCTGCTCCCGCACCGCGACCGACTGTTTAAGTAATCACCATCCTGTGATCAATGCTCATCCCACTGAAAGAGATCGCTACAGCTACACACATTTGTCTTTTCCAGAGCACGGGCTTCATCACTGACAAACAAAGCGCTGAACTGCCACCCCGCAGATCAGCGCTTTCCCTCTTCATCCAATTCCAAAAAACATCCGGCATCATGCGCATAAATCACACCGACCGCCTGCAGATAAGCATAAATCACGGTACTCCCGACAAACTTCATGCCGCGCCTCTTCAGATCCATCGAAATCCGGTCCGAGAGTTCCGACTGCGTCCGCCCTTTCTCATATACTACCTGTCCGTCCGTCCAGTTCCAGAGATACTTCCCGAAGCTGCCGTACTCCTGCTGTATCGCCCGAAAGGCCCTCGCATTCGTCACCGCCGCCTGTATCTTCAGACGATTTCGTATGATCCCGGCGTCACTCCGCAGTGACGCCATCTTCTCCTCACCATAGGCACAAACCGCCTCCAGATCGAAGCCATCGAACGCCTCACGAAACGCCTCACGCTTATTCAGCACGCACTCCCAGGACAGCCCCGCCTGAAAGCACTCCAGAACCAGCATCTCAAACAGCTTATGGTCATCACGAACCGGCACACCCCACTCTTCATCATGATAGCGGATGTACCGCTCATTTTTCGGATTCGCCCAGCAGCACCGCCGCTTCCCATCGGCCCAGTCCATCCGCACACCTCCTGTCTCTGACGCCCGCTGCCTAGCATGATGTCAATGCAGGCTCCTCTACTGCCGTCTCCGCCCACACTCGTCAAACGTCTGCTTAAGTTCCTTGCGTGAAATATTCCTCGGCGGACATGTCTTCATCTTATACATCTTGATTGTACCGGACGGTTTTCCCGTGCTCTTCGGCGTACTGGATCTCCGAGCGGGTGCTGTCGCCGATGTAGCCGCCGACGTTGATGACGTAGATTTCGTCGGCCATGTCGATTTTCCGTTTGTGCATGTCGTCGAGCATTTCCTTCGTTTTCGAGAGGGTGCCCTCATCCATGCCATCCCAGACTTCCTGGTCCCCGGCGTGGCCGAAGAGGCCGACGCTGATGACGATATAACCTTCAAGCGTTAGCTTCTTCTGCATTTCCATAAACTGATCCTTGAAGCGGGTGCTGCCGCAGAGCGTAATAACTTTATATTTTCCTACCATGGTTTATCTCCTGTTTCCTGTGCTGCGGAATTTCATAAGGAAAATTATACACCATGGCACCTTCTTTTTCCTCTCAGATTTCCGTACTCTGCCACTTTTATGAGCGTTCTTTTCTGCTGCTCTGCCACTTTCATGAGCGAATCGGCGTTTCGATGCGGCGTGAGGAGGTAACGGGCAGAGGCACGAACCCAGGAAAAGTGAGCAGAAATATACGAGTGTCAGCGGGAGGGTTTTATGGTACAACTAGAAGTAGTTTTTTGATGGAGGTGCCTATGGAACCGAAGGTCAGTATCATCGTGCCGGTGTATAACGCGGAGAAGAGTCTCGCGCGCTGTGTGGACAGTATTCTGAATCAGGAGTATCGGGATTTCGAGCTGATCCTGATGGATGATGGGAGCCGTGATCACTCCGGCGAAATCTGCGATGCGTATGCGCAGGCGGATGTGCGTGTGGTGGTCGTGCATAAGGAGAATTCCGGTGTATCGGATACGCGGAATCAGGCGATCGCGCGGGCTCGGGGAACGTATCTTCAGTTTGTGGACAGTGATGATTGGCTGACGGCGGATGCGACGAAGCTGATGGTGCGGGCGGCCGAGGAGACGGGCTGCGATCTGGTGATCGCGGATTTCTATCGTGTCGTCGGAGAGATGGTGTCGCGGAAGGGAGATATCGACGCGGACCAGGTAATCGGACGTGAGGCGTTCGTGGGCTTCATGATGGAGAATCCGGCGGACTACTACTATGGGGTGCTGTGGAATAAGCTCTACCGGCGCTCGATCGTGGAGGCGCACGGGATCCGGATGGATGCGAAGCTCAGCTGGTGCGAGGATTTCCTGTTTAATCTCGAGTATGTGCGCTATGCGACGACGTTCTATGCGCTGCGGACACCGGTCTACTATTATGTGAAGACGAAGGGCTCGCTGGTAAATCAGAAGATCAGCTTCGCGCGGACGGTGGAGATGAAGCTCGCGATGTTCGAGTGCTACAACGACTTCTTCAAGCACGTGCTGGATGAGGAGGCGTATGAACGGAAGCGGCTGCAGGTCTATCATTTTCTGGTGGATGCGGCGAAGGATGGTTTCGTGTTCCCGGCGACGATTCCGGGGACGCAGAAGCTCGGTAAGGAGCGAAGCCAGGCGCTGCAGGAGGTGATTTCGGAGGATGGGATCATCGTGGAGCGGTACCGGGACCGGAAGCTGATCGAGCGCTATCTCGAGTCGGTGGCACTGAAGTATGATATGACGATGGCGGAACTGTCGCTGCTGCTGTATCGGAAGGATGCGGGAAAGGCGCTCGCTCGAGGGGCTGAAGCGCAGATGCCTGCGCGGGAAGATGCCGTGGAGGTGACTGATCGAAAGGATGCCGGAAAGGCGCTGAGCCGAAAAGATCTCGCGGAGCTGATGCATATGAGCCGCGGGGATCTGCGCGCCGCGCTGCAGAAGCTGGTCACACGCGGGATGCTCGAGGTGGTTGACGTGCCGAGGAAACGGCGTGAAGCGGCGGAAATAGCCGAGGCGACTGGTCTTTTCGGAAAGCGTGGCGAGGCACAGGATGCAGACGCGGACGGAACGACGAAGAAAAAACGCGAGCCGCGGAAGATACGTCTCGAGCTGCTGCCGGCGTCGGGTGCGGTGCTGCAGGATATCGATGCTGCGGAGCGCGACTACGAGCAGGCGAAGTTCCGGGGATTTACAGAGGACGAGCTCCGGCAGTATACAGCGCTCGAGCGGCGCGTGCAGGAGAACGAAAAGCAGATACTGCAGAAGTGAGGATGTGGATGGCCGAAACATGGACATAAAAAAGGATCGTATCCGATGCTTCGAATACGATCCACTCTATGGAGACAACGGGATTCGAACCCGCGACCTTTGCGTTGCGAACGCAACGCTCTCCCAACTGAGCTATGTCCCCGCTACAGCTGTATATTATAGCGCAGAAAAAGCTGAAACGGAACTGATTTTTTCAGATTTTGCACGTACAGTCAGACCATGTTCATAGACCCTGTTAATACGCGGCAGATGACCTTCATGACTTCGTCCATGTCGATCGGCTTCGCGAGGTGGCCGTTCATGCCGGCGGCGTGGGCGGCGGCGATGTCCTCGGCGAAGGCATTCGCGGTCATGGCGACGATCGGAATCGTCCGACCATCCGGGCGGTCGGACATGCTGCGGATCTCCTGGGTCGCTTCGTAGCCGTTCTGCTTCGGCATCATGATGTCCATGAGGATAAGGTCGAAGCTTTCGGCCGGCGCGGCGCGGAACTGGTTGACGACGTCCTGGCCGTCGATGGCACGGATGACCTGCATGCCCTTCTCCTCGAGGAGTGTGATCGCGATCTCGGCGTTCAGGTCGTTGTCCTCCGCCATCAGTACACGGATGCCCTGCAGGTCGCGCTTCGTACAGTCTGTCTCCTGCTTCTTCTCCGGCACGACGTCTGCGATCTGAAGCGGCAGCTCGACGGTGAAGGTTGTGCCGACGCCCTGCTGACTCTTCACATGGATCTCTCCGTGCATCATGTCGACGTAGCGCTTCGTGATGGCCATACCGAGGCCCGTACCCTTATAGTTCGTGCGGGCACCGTCACTCTCCTGTGAGAATTCCTCGTAGAGATGCTTCTGGTACTCCTCGCTCATGCCGATGCCAGTGTCCGAGATGCGGTAGTGCACCTCGACGTGCTTCCCGTCTCCAACCGGCTGGTCTTTCACCTCGAAGCGGATCGTACCACCATCCTTCGTGAACTTGATGGCGTTACTGAGGATGTTGATCAGCACCTCGCGGATGCGGAGCTCGTCTGCATAAACATACTTCGCCGTCGGCGTGGCGCGCTCGACGATAAACTCGATATTCCGCCCCTGCAGGAAGCCATGGGCTACGGACAATACAGTGTCGGTGATTTCAGTGATATCGCACGGCACCGGCTCGTACTTGATCTTGCCGCTCTCGATACGGCTGATGTCGAGCACGTCGTTGATGAGGGACATGAGGTAGTCCGAGCTCTGCATGATCTTCTCGAGGCAGTTCCGGAGCTTCTCCTCCGGACTCATCGAAAGCGCGATGTTCGTGAAGCCGATGATGGCATTCATCGGGGTACGTATATCGTGCGACATACTGTTCAGGAAGGTCGTCTTCGCCACGTTGGCAGCATTGGCCTCGCGTGCCTCCGCAAGCGCCGCCTCGAGCTTTCGCTGTCCGATCATCAGTCTGGACAGGAGCAGCAGGAGGAGGCCAATGATGGCGGCCGCGACGATCACCACGGTGCCTGCATTGGCCTGGATAAATTCATGCAGTGTGACCTGATCGTTCGTGAACGAGTTTTCCGCAAGCACGACGCCGTTCAGAAGGCTCGCAGACTGCTCGATCGCCTTATTTACGATGGTCGCCGCCCGTCGGTCATCCTTCATCGTGAACATCACGAGCTTCTGACGATCCGCGATCTCCGCATATGACAGCTTCTTCATCAGCGGATTATCCTTCAGCCCGTTGATGCGAGCGGATGCAATGAGCGTCGCATCGGCTTCGTCATCGAGAATCGCCTGCAGACAGTCCTCGAAGCTGTCATATTTTCTGGTGGTGAAATCGTGCGAGAAGATGCGCACGATATAATCCGAATAGAGAGAGCTGTTGGTCGTAGCGATGACAGGCGATGCTTCATCGAAGCCGCGGCCCTTATAGATGACGACCGGGGTCAGCTCATAGATGGCATCGGTCGACACCGCATCGATCCGCTCCAGCACATCGAGATCCCGGATTACCGGGCCGGCAAGGTCGATTTCGTTCTTTTCAAGCGCTGCACGCATCTCATCCGTCGAGCGACAGGGCTGCGTGGTGATCGTGATGCCATACTGCTGTTCGATGGTATCCAGCACGGTCTTCAGGATGCCGGACAGCTCGCCATCTCTCGTACCGCTGAATGGGAACTTGTCTTCGAAGTAGCCGACACGAATCGTGTTCTGATGCGCCTCCAGCCACTTCTTCTCCTGACGGTTCAGCACGAAGTTTCGTATGGACTTGTTTTCGTACCGGGCGACCAGGTTGCGGCTGTAATTCGAATCGCTCGTGTTGATCTCCGCCATGGCTGCGTTCAGCTCGGAAAGGAGGTCGATCCGCTTCGTGGTCACGACGAAGTAGTAGTCGCCGCCACCGATGCTGGTGATCGAGATGGCGTCGCTGTCCATGACGAGGCCGGGTGCCACGATGGCATCGACTGTACCATCTGATAGCGCCTGCGTCAGCTTCTGATCATCTGCGTATGGCACGATCGTGGCATGGATCCGCTTCGTCTCCAGCCACTGACCCAGCAGAATCTCCGAATAGGTGCCACTGTCGACGCCGATCCGGCAGCCCTCCAGTGCACTGTAGCCTCCCTGCGCCAGCGCTTCATGCTTTCGGTTCGTAAAGAGCCAGAATTCTTCCGACCCCTGTGGATACGAAGAGAAGCGCATCCGTCTGGAACGATCGAGGGTGTAACTGACATCTCCCATCAGATCGATCTCGCCGTTCTCGAGCATCTCGAGACACTCTCCGAACGACGCGTAGACATACTCATAGCTCCAGCCGGTCAGACTCGCGATCTTCTGCAGATACTCATAGCCCGCGCCTCGCTTATGCTCGTCAGCGCCACCCTCCTGAAAATTTGGGGAGGGGAAATAACCGACACGGACGGTTTTGGATTCGGACGGCGTATCGGTGTCGAGCGATGTCTCGGTGCCGGATGTCGGCACTGCTGCCGCAGTGACCGACGATGTCTCGGTGCCGGCAGTGCTCGTCTCCTCCGCATAGACCGGCGTCGCGCCCGCGCTCAGCGTGAGCAGCAGCGATATACAGAGCAGCAGTGTGAACACTGTTCGCGTATGATATTTTTGAGTACTGCACTTATATAAAAAATAGTTTTTCATAATGAAATTACGAATTTCAGACCTCATCACATCCCCCATCGGCGCAGCAGTATCGCTCTCTGTCCCTGCACCGGACAAACTTATGTACATTTTAACATGTTTTAAGTTGAATATATACTTCGCATTTCCCTGGGTTTTGAGTGATGACGTATCTGCGTAACAGTTCAGCCACCCCATGGCTGACTTGGCGAGTTTGAGTCTGCTCCTCATTCGCCAGAGAGAGGCAGGGTGACTGAACTGTTACATATCTGCAGCAATGAAGCCGGCGGGATATCCCGCCGGCTTCTGATGCTTCGATCTTCGATTTAAGTTTCGGGATGCGTTCCTGTCCGGACCACCCTGCTTTATATTTCATGCTCTGTCGCAGGCGCTCAGGCATCCAGAAATGCGTCGTACATTTCTTTCAGTGCGTCATAGACGCTGTACTCCGGGGTCCAGCCGAGTTCTTCGGTGATGCGGCTGTGGTCGCAGCAGATGCGTGGCTGATCGGATGGGCGGAAGCGTGCCGGGTCGACCTCGATGGAGATCGGCTGGTGGCTGAGCTTCGTGATGTACCGAAGCAGCTCCGTCAGGTTATACGCCGTACCGGAGCCTACATTATAGATGGCGCGGCAGTCGTCCTGCTCGACGATCATGCGGTATGCGCGGACGATGTCCTTCACGTGGCTGAAGTCACGCTCGATGTTGAGGTTGCCGACCTGGATGGTGCCCGGCTGCCCGCTCTTTTCGATCGCTGCCACCTGCTTACAGAAGCTCGGAAGAACGAAGGAATCGCGCTGGCCGACACCGGTGTGGTTAAACGGGCGCACACAGTAGACCTTGAGACCGTAATGTTCACGATAGAGTGCTGCGAAATTCTCCTGCGTCACCTTCGAGATGCCATACGGGTTGCTGGCATTGAGCGCCGTCTTTTCATCGATCGCCCGCTCTGTGATCACGTACTCCTCACTGGAGCCGACGAAGAGGATGCGCGGCTTTTTCTCCGCCTTTCGTGCCGCCTCGAGGATGTTGAGAGCGCCGACCACGTTCACCTCGATCGTCGTCTGCGGGATGCCCCACGAAGCCCCGACGCTGCTGATGGCGGCGAGGTTAATGACGACGTCCGGGCCGACAGCATTGACCAGCGATTCAACTTCTTCCGCGTTCAGAAGATCCGCCGGGTGGAACGCGACCTCCGGCGGCAGCTGCCCGCGCGTGGCCTTATCACTCCCGACCACGGCGTAGCCATGCTCGAGAAACTCGCGCGAGAGGTAGCTTCCGACGAAGCCGCCCGCGCCAAAAATCAGGACTTTTTCCATATATTTCTCCATGTAAATCACATGAGCAGGCCGACGCTTCGATCTGCGTCACCTGCCCATGCCGATGTTTCTTTATCTACTTCGATGGCGGCTCGTGCCATCCCTGGCTGGCCTGCCCATGCCAATGTTTCTCTGTTCACTTCGATGGCACTGCCTGCCATCGATGGGCGTCCGATCTTACAGGAGCCCCGCTTCCTTCTTCGCGAGCTGAAGGTCGTGCTCGGCCATGATCCGGCAGAGCTCCTCGTAGCTGGTCTTCTGCGGATTCCAGCCGAGCTTGGTTCTCGCCTTCGTCGGATCGCCTAAGAGGTTTACGACGTCGGTCGGACGGTACCACTTCGGGTTTACGCTGACGAGCATCTTACCGGTCTTCTTATCGTAGCCCTTCTCGTCGATGCCCTCGCCGCGCCACTCGAGCTCGATGCCATCATGCGCAAAAGCAAGGGTGGTGAACTCACGAACGGTGTGCTGCACGCCGGTTGCGATGACGTAATCATCCGGCTCGTCCTGCTGAAGAATCAGCCACATGCACTCGACGTAATCCTTCGCGTAACCCCAGTCACGGAGAGAATCCAGGTTGCCGAGCTCGAGGTGATCCTGAAGACCACAGGCGATACGACCGGCAGCGAGCGTGATCTTACGGGTGACGAAATTGTCGCCACGGCGCTCGGACTCATGGTTGAAGAGGATGCCGTTGCAGGCGAAGATGCCATAGGCATCACGATACTGACGCATCATCCAGAAGCCGTACTGCTTCGCAACGGCATACGGGCTGAATGGATGGAACGGCGTCGTCTCGGACTGCGGAACCGCCTCGACCTTACCAAAGAGCTCTGAAGTGGATGCCTGGTATACACGGCAGGTCTTGTCGAGACCCGCAGTGTGTACGGCCTCGAGGATACGAAGCACACCGAGCGCATCGACGTCACCGGTGTACTCGGCAGCCTCGAAGGACACCTGTACATGGGACTGCGCCGCGAGGTTGTAGATCTCGTCCGGCTTCACCTGAAGTACGATGCGGATGATGCTGGAGGAGTCGGACAGATCGCCCTCGTGGATGATCAGCCGATCGAGGATGTGGTCGATCCGCTCGGTCGTGGAAACCGACGCACGACGGATGATGCCGTGCACCTCGTAGCCCTTCTCCAGCAGAAGCTCTGCCAGATAGGAACCATCCTGACCTGTGATACCTGTAATTAACGCCTTTTTCATATATGTCTCCTGTTCTTTCTTATGAAGAAAAATCTCTGTTTCTTTTTAGAAGAAACGCCTTTAAGAAACTATCGTTTTTTAGAAGACGTTCTTTTCTCGCGTGCCCTGGGGATATACAAGCGTGCAGATAATCTCTGTGCCACCAGGCCATACTTTCACATAGTGTATCACATGTCGGCGAGGATTCCATACCTTAAGACGAAAAAAGCGCCTGAAAAGCCGGCGGGATATCCCGCCGGCTCCTTACCTACACCGCGTGCACCGCGTCCGCCATCTGCTTCACGTAATCTCTCACCGGGCCGGCGGCGTCCGTTCCATGCTTCGCGATGAGCTTGATGATCGCGGAGCCGACGATGGCACCGTCCGAGAGGGCGGCCATCTTCGCGGCCTGCTCCGGGGTCGAGATGCCGAAGCCGACGGCGCATGGCACCTTCGAGTTCTTCTTGACGAGGGCAGTCATCGCGCCGATATCCGTCGTGATCTCGCTGCGCGTTCCGGTGACGCCGAGGGAGGATACCATATAGAGGAAGCCCTTCGCCTCCTTCGCGATCATCGCGATGCGATCCTCCGAGGTCGGCGCGATCATCGAAATCAGGTTGATGCCATAGCGGTCGAAGACCTCCGCAAACTCGTCGTGCTCCTCGTATGGCACGTCCGGGAGGATGATGCCATCGACACCTGCCGCCTGCGCCTGTGCGGCGAAGCGCTCACAACCGTAGGAAAAGACAACATTGGCATAGGTCATATACACGAGCGGGATCGTCACCGTCGCGCGGAGCTTCTTCGTGAGCTCAAACACCTTATCCGTCGTGGTACCGGCCCGGAGCGCCACCTCGTCGGCCTCCATGATGACCGGGCCCTCCGCCGTCGGATCCGAAAACGGGATGCCGAGCTCGATCAGATCCGCGCCGCCCTCGACGGCCGCCGCGACGACCTTCTCCGTCGTCGCGAGGTCCGGATCACCCACCGTGATGAAGGCGATGAACGCCTTTTTATTCTGAAATGCATCTGCTATACGATTCATGTTTCCACCTTTTCTTTCCTATGTTCAGCACGTCGCATGGTCTCCACAGACCAAAGAACCTCCCCCCCGCTACGCATCTTAAGAATTCCGTAAGGGGGTCTGACCCCATAAACTGCCGCGGGCCGTCACTCGTCGTCGCGGATGTTCTCGCCGCGGTAGCGGGCGATCGCCGCGCAGTCCTTATCGCCACGGCCGGAGATCGTGATGACGATGGTCTGGTCCTTCCGCATGGTCGGGGCGAGCTTCAGCGCGTAAGCCACGGCATGGGAGCTTTCGATGGCCGGGATGATCCCCTCCATCTTCGACATATATTCGAAGGCATTGACCGCCTCATCGTCCGTCACCGGCACGTACTGCGCACGGCCGATGTCGTGGAGGTACGCGTGCTCCGGGCCGATGCCCGGGTAGTCGAGGCCGGCAGAGATCGAGTAGACCGGCGCGATCTGGCCATACTCGTTCTGGCAGAAGTAGGACTTCATGCCGTGGAAGATGCCGAGGCTGCCGGTATTGATCGTGGCCGCCGTCTCGAAGGTGTCGATGCCTCTGCCCGCCGCCTCACAGCCGATGAGCTGCACCTCCGGGTCGTCGATGAAGTGGTAGAAGGAGCCGATGGCGTTCGATCCGCCGCCGACGCACGCGATGACGGCATCCGGGAGGCGACCCTCCTTCTCGAGCATCTGCTCCTTGATTTCCTTAGAGATCACCGCCTGGAAATCACGCACGATCGTCGGGAACGGGTGCGGGCCCATGACGGAGCCGAGGCAGTAGTGGGTGTCCTCGATGCGGCTCGTCCACTCACGCATCGCCTGGGAAACCGCATCCTTCAGGGTGCCGGTACCGTCGGTGACCGGGACCACCTCCGCTCCGAGAAGGCGCATCTTGTAGACATTGAGCGCCTGGCGCTCCGTATCCACCTTGCCCATGAAAACCACGCACTCCATGCCCATGAGCGCCGCGACGGTCGCGGTCGCCACGCCGTGCTGGCCCGCGCCGGTCTCCGCGATGAGGCGAGTCTTGCCCATCTTCTTCGCGAGCAGCGCCTGGCCGAGGCAGTTGTTGATCTTGTGCGCACCGGTGTGGTTCAGGTCCTCGCGCTTCAGGTAGATCTTCGCGCCACCGAGGTCCTTCGTCATCTTCTCCGCATAGTAGAGGCGGCTCGGGCGGCCCGCATACTCGTTGAACAGCATCTGCAGTTCCGCGTTAAATTCCGGGTCATCCTTATATCTGTTGTACGCGGCCTCGAGCTCGATCACCGCGTTCATCAGCGTCTCCGGGATGTACTGGCCCCCGTGAATACCGAATCTTCCATTCTGATTTGTCATATCTCGTCCTTTCCGGCATCCACTGCCGTTCGTTTCATCTTAAGAATTTCGTAAGGGGGTCTGACCCCATTAAATTTTTATAAACTGCGGCGCACCGCACTGACGAAGCGCCGGATCTTCTCCGGGTCCTTCCGTCCGTCGGTTTCCAGCGAGGAGCTGACATCGACGGCGTAGGGCTGCGTCACGCGGATCGCATCTTCCACATCGTCGGGGGTTAATCCACCGGCGAGGAAGAAGCGTCGATGGCAATGCTGCAGCAGCGTCCAGTCGAAGCTCTCGCCTGTGCCGCCGGCCCCGTGATCCAGCAGGATCTCGTCCGCCGCAGAGGCCTCCGCCCGCCGGATATCATCCGCATCCTCGACGCGAAAGGCCTTTACGATGCAGAGCTCGCTATCCACCGCGGCATCGGGTCTTTCCACAGCGAACCGAGTCCGGTACGCGGCGCGGAGCCTCGCGATGTAGTCGTCGTCCTCCGCGCCGTGGAGCTGCACCATGTCGAGCGGGCAATGCTCCAGGACCTCCAGGATGTCCTCGACGCGGGCGTCCACGAAGACCCCGACGGGACGGATGCGCGGGTCCAACTGCTGACACAGAATCGCCGCCTGCGCCGGTGCGACATATCGGCGGCGCATCGGTACGAAGATGAAGCCCGCGTACTCCGGGAGGACTGCATTGACCGCCGCCACATCCGCCGGCGTCCGCAACCCGCAGATTTTGATTTTTACTTGTTTTTCCATCTTCCGTATCCTCTCAGCCGGTCGATCTCGGCCTTCGGGCTGGTGGCCCGCATCAGCTGCTCGCCGATCAGAACCGCATTGACGCCGTTCTGACGAAGCGTTTCCACATCCTCCGGGGTGCGGATGCCGGATTCGGCGACGAAGATCGTGCCGGCCGGGGCACACTCGCGGAGGCGAATGCTGTTGTGGATGTCGACGGTGAAGTCCTTCAGGTTCCGGTTGTTCACGCCGATGATCCGGGCGCCGGCCGCTACTGCTGAGGCAACTTCCGCTTCATCATGGGCTTCCACGATAGCGGAAAGTCCGAGGGAATCCGTGACCTCGATATAGGACGCCAGCGTCTTCGTATCGAGGAGCGCACAGATCAGCAGCACCGCCGACGCGCCGATGAGCTTCGCTTCGTAGATCATGTACGGATCCACCGTGAAGTCCTTGCGGAGGCAGGGCGTCTGCACTTCTGCGGCGATCTCCCGAAGGTAGTCGTCGGAGCCGAGAAACCACTTTGGCTCAGTCAGCACGGAAATCGCACTGGCACCAGCCGCCTCGTACTGCTTCGCGATCTCGCGGTACGGGAAATCCGGCGCGATCAGGCCCTTCGACGGCGACGCCCTCTTGCACTCGCAGATGAAGTGGATGTCGCCCGGCTCTGCCAGCGCCCGCTCGAATCGGAACGCCGCAGAGTTTATGGGGTCTGACCCCGGGTTTTCCGGGTTTGCAACCTCGCAGCGCAGGCGTTCTGCCTTTACGCGTGCCAGCGCCTCTTCTCGAATTTCCTCCAGCGGCTTCTCCTCTTTTTTCTTCGCTACCCGAACTCTCGCGTAGTCCGCGAGCTGGTCTAAAATCGTACTCATCGTCATACCTTTCGCTTTTCAGGAATTACTTACCTCGATCACTCGATTCAGTGTGTCGAGGGCCTTCCGGGAGTCGATGAGCTCCGCGGCGAGGCGGATGCCGTCCGCGAGGCTGTCGGCGGCCTTCGCTACGTAGAGGGCGGCACCGGCGTTCAGGAGGACGATGTTTCGCTTCGTTCCGGTGATGGTCCCGTTCAGGATACCGCGCGTGATCTCAGCATTGTCCGCGGCTGTCCCGCCCACGATCTCGTCCTTCGTGCCACGGGTGAGGCCGAAATCCTCCGGCTGGATGACCGAGCTCCGGTAGAAGCCGTCGCGGATCTCGCAGATCGTCGTCGGGGCGCTCGCGGAGATCTCATCGAGGCGGTCCTGACCGTACACCACGAGGCCGCGCTTCACGCCGAGTGCGCTCAGCACCTTCGCCACCGGCTCGACGAGGTACGCATCGTAGACGCCGAGGAGGAACATCTCCGGCTTCGCCGGGTTCGTCAGCGGCCCGAGGATGTTAAAGACCGTGCGGAACCCAAGCTCCTTGCGGATCGGGCCCACGTACTTCATCGCACTGTGATACTTCTGCGCGAACATGAAGCAGAAGCCGGCCTCCTCGAGCATCTTCCGGCACAGTGCCGGGTCCTGGGCAATGTTTACACCGAGTGCTTCGAGGCAGTCTGCAGTGCCGGACAGGGACGATGCGGCGCGGTTGCCATGCTTCGCGACCTTCACACCACCTGCGGCGACGACCATCGCCGCCGTGGTCGAGACATTGAACGAATGTGCACCATCGCCGCCGGTACCGACGATCTCAAGCACCTCCATGCCCGGATGCTCAACCGGCGTCGCCAGCGAACGCATCGCCGTGGCACAGCCGGAAATCTCATCGATGGTCTCGGCCTTCGTAGACTTCGTGGACAGCGCCGCGAGGAAGGCCGCGTTTTGTGTCGCGCTGGTCTCGCCTCGCATAATTTCGAGCATGGTCTCCCGTGCCTCCTCGTAGCTCAGATCTTCCTTGTTGACGATTTTGATGATGGCTTCCTTAATCATGTTTTCTCCTTTCGGCTCGCGCCGTTATCTCTAGATCTCCATAAAATTCCGCAGCATCTTCGCGCCGTCCGGCGTCATGATCGACTCCGGGTGGAACTGCAGTCCGAAGACCGGATACTCCGTATCCTCGACGGCCATGACTTCGCCGTCCTCTGTCTGCGCGATGACCTTCAGGTTTTCCGGCAGTGTATCTGCTTCCACCGCCAGCGAATGGTATCTCGCCACGCGCACCTTCTCCGGTAGTCCAGCGAAGATACGGCTCGTCGTGTCGATTTCAGTGAGCGACTGCTTACCGTGCATGAGCTCCTTCGCATAGCCGACCGTCGCACCATACGCCTCACAGATCCCCTGCTCGCCGAGGCAAACCCCGAGGATCGGAATCTTCGTCCGGAGCGCCCGGACCACCGCCTCGCAGACGCCCGCATCGGCCGGCCGCCCCGGCCCCGGTGAGATGATGATTTTCTCCGGGGCCAGCGCCTCGATCTCCTCGACCGTCATCTCATCATTTCGAATCACGCGGATGTCCGGTTCGATCGCCCCGACCATCTGGTACAGGTTGAAAGAAAAGCTGTCGTAATTATCAATCAGTAAGATCATTCGCTGCCTCCAGTGCCGTCACTACGGCCTTCGCTTTATTGATGCACTCCTGGTACTCCTTCTCCGGTACCGAATCCGCCACGATACCGGCGCCGCTCCGGATGAAGACCTTGCCGTTTTTCTTATATGCGATGCGGATCGCGATGCAGGTATCCAGGTTTCCGCTCAGGTCGATATAGCCGATCGCACCACCATAGATACCGCGCTTGTTGTTCTCGAGGTCGTTGATCAGCTGGCACGCGCGGATCTTCGGTGCGCCTGACAGCGTTCCTGCGGGGAGGATCGAGTCGACAGCACTGAGCGCATCCAGATCTGGACGAATCTCACCGCGTACCGTGGAGCCGATGTGCATGACGTGCGAGAAGTGCAGGACCTCGTGGTAGCGCTCGACCTCCACCGTGCCGAACTTCGCGATCTTTCCGATGTCGTTGCGACCGAGATCCACCAGCATGTTGTGCTCCGCGAGCTCCTTCTCATCCTGCAGAAGCTCCGCCTCCAGCGCCGCATCCTCCGCTGGCGTCTTTCCACGCGGCCGTGTGCCTGCAAGCGGGAAGGTGTGCAGCACGCCATCCTCGAGCTTTACGAGTGTCTCCGGCGACGCACCCGCCACCTCGACGTCCGTGCCCGAAAAGTAAAACATATACGGCGACGGATTCAGCGTCCGCAGCATGCGGTAGCAGTTGAGAAGACTGCCCTCATAATCCGCCTCGAGCCGGTTCGACAGCACGATCTGGAAGATATCGCCCTCCTTAATGTGGTGCTTCGCCCGCTCGATCATCGCGCAGTACTGTTTCTCATCGAACAGCGGCCGGAACGCTGACCGGAGCGTGCCTGCCGGCTCCTCCTTCTCCGCTCCATCCCGGATCAGTCGAATCAGATTCTCGAGCTCGCGCTCGGCCTTTCGGTATGCACTCTCCGCTTCTGCGAGGTCAATGCTGACGATCAGGATGATTTTCTGTTTCAGGTTGTCGAAGGCGATCACCTTATCGAAGAGCATCAGATCCACATCCTTAAAATGCTCCGTATCCTCGGCGTCCAGCCGAAGCGACGGCTCGGCGTACTTCAGATAATCATAGGAGAAATAGCCGACGAGACCACCGGCAAAGGTCGGAAGGAATGGCAGTCGCGGCGAGCGATACTCTTCGAGAATCTGGCGAATCGTCGCCCCCGGATCCTTCGTGTCAAAGGACAGCGCCCCGACTTTCATGTGCCCGTCGAGGCAGGTGATCTCCATCGTCGGATCGAAGCCCAGGAAGGTATAGCGGCCCCACTTCTCCTGCGCCTCCGCCGACTCCAGCAGATAGCAGTGGTCGGAAACATTCTTCAGCTTCCGAAGCACCTGCATCGGTGTATACAGATCCGACAGAATCTCCGTACTCACCGGCACACGACGGTACTCGCCCTGCGCAGCATATGTCCGAACCTCCTCGAGGGATGGTCTGATCATCATAACGTACTCCTTTCTGAACCGGACGACGCCTCCCCACCAGGGTACGAGCCCGCCGATCATTCATATTAAGAATTTCTCCATGGAGAGGTCCGGCTCCCTCGCAGAATTCTTTCCCATGAGCGTCAGGCTCCCCGGCGAAATTCTTAACTTTCATCAGGGTTCTCAGCCTGGGTGTCTCTCGTGACCTGGCGTCTGAGGAACAGCACTCATAAAAAACGATAAAAAAAGTCCCTGATGAAACAGTTTATGTTTCATCAAGGACGATTGAAATCACTTATCAGTCGCGGTGCCACCTTGATTCACAGTGGAAAATTTCTGAAGCGATTCGACTCTCTCCTTCTCCCTCGAGCATCCACGCCTCTTTCGCTTCTGGATGTCTCGATGCTTCAGGATCCTGAGCTGCTCACTTCCAGAACGCTTGCCTGTCTGTGCGCTTAACTGGATACCAGCATATCCATGGCAACTCACGTATGCCTCACGTCGTGAAATACTTGAGTGTTTGATAGGCAGGTTGACTCGGTCCCAGAGAAGGACCTTCGTCAATTCCTTCGGAACGCAATCATAGATTGCGCCATATCGTTCGAAGTTTTCTGATGAAAACTTCTCACTCTTTCATCACGCCCTCGGCGGGCCATTTGTATGCGGGTGCTACTACCAGGCTTCCACCATCCCCAGCTCTCTGTGTGTTCCTTTGCATACGTTATCTCCGCTTCATCGGTTTAAAGTGCTATATTCAGTTTTGTTCATCATACAGCGGGTGCGTGCGAAACACAAGGCGGAATTCAGATACAGCTATGCATCTTTTTCATGGCTGCTAACTGTTCAGACGCATCTCGATTCAGACATGGCCCGAACTGAGTTGCGTGTAAACTGTAACACATAGCGGACAGAAGAAAGAATACGTATCCCAAATCATCTTCGCCTGTATCCTTCGCTCTTTCCAGAGAGTGCGTTTACTCTGCAAATACCTGCACCCAGTATAAAATGCCATTCGCATTGTAAATGCCGATACCAGTACGCGTATATGTCTTAATCATCATATTATGATAATGCCCCTTAGAATTTTTCCATCCGTCCACGACCGCTGTCGGCGTTTTATACCCCATCGCGATATTTTCTCCACGCGCGCCGTCCCCCAGTATATCCTCAGCACCTTCATAAAATCCATCATGTGAAAAATCGCTGACGATTTCCTCTGCTCTTTCATCTGCATAGTCACAAAGGTCCGGATCGAGTTCCAGTGCGTCCCTGTTTTTTCTTTCTCTCTCCTTATTCACAAGCTCGAAGACCTCTTCCACATATGCATCATGATCATATACTGCTGCGGATGTCGAACCACCCTCTGACGTTGTCAGCGGTCTGGCTTTCGCATAGTCCTCACTGGTCATCTGCTTCAGCATGTCATACGTTACAGCTCCGCCGTCCGAACCGAAGAACATCTGATGTGTGATCGTATCATGTGCCATTTTTCCATCGGTGCCAAAATAGTACATGCGATCATTAATCGTTTCGATTTTATCGACGATCATCTGTCCGAAATGCGCTGCGTCCTGCTGCATATAGTACCATGCGTCCTGGTCATATACCCATCCGGTCTGCAGATTTCCCGCCGGGCCGAAATGATAATAAGCACCATTGAGCGGCACAAAACCCGTCTGCATCACACCATTTTCATCCAGATAATACATCTGGTTGTTATCGACGATCATCTGATTTCTGACGGACTGTCCTGCATCATCCAGATAAAACCACTGGTTATTCATCTTCTGCCATGATCCGGCAAACGATGTCATCGCAGCCGAAAACACAAAACACGTGGACATCACCAGTCCACAGATTCCCTTTGTCATCATTTTTTCTTTCATCATAATATCTGTCACCAACCATTCTGTTTCATACATCCTGTTTGAGCGCCTGCCCGTTGGGATGGGACCTGGGCAGCGCGCATGATGTCCTTCGGAAAGGCTTTGAGCGCCTGCCCGTTGGGATGGGACTCTACATAGCCCCGGATCTCATCTCAATGGATCGAGCGCCTGTTGACGGTTCCTTTTCGATATATTGTGATGCATTCATTCAACATTTTCAATACTTTCAGAGGCTTAAATGCCTGAAGTTCTTTCAGAGGGTTACTGTTCAGACACAATGTCATTTATTTAAGGTTTTCTATGGGAATCTCAGAGCCCTTTTCTGAAATATCCGCAGGAATTTGACGAACTATATACAGATGGGTATAAATCAAAATCCTATATAGTTTCGACTATTTTTCGTAGATAAATAGTCGAAACTATATAGGATTTAAAAAAATCGATGATTGTATATAGAAATCCCGAAAAAGTTTCATACGCCGATAAGCGTACTATATATAAACATCAGTTTTTCAAATTCATATATGCCAGTTTTCTTCATTTTAGAGCGGCTTCAGGAACTACATATATACAAATCTGAAAATGCTTCCGTAGTATATAGTCTGAGCTTTTCAGACCGAGGGGAAGTGTTGCCTCTTCTCCCGACGGGCTTAACGCTACGCTTGCCTGCTTATCAGGACCATCCACAGCGTTCGCCTCTTCTCTACAATTTCTGAAGCGTCAGGATTTATTCTTCTCCATGATGTCCGGCGTGAGTCCGAATTCGTCTATAACGAACTGTGGGATCTGTCCGTAGTAGAAGTTTCTCGAGAAGGAGCCGCGGTCCTCGGCCTCGATTTCCTCATCTTCTTCCGAATCGTACAGGTCATCGTCATCAAACATATCGTCATCATCCTGATCATCATCGCTGAACGTCGGCGCCGCAGCATCATCGAACGTATCCAGATCGTCATCATCTGCACCCTCGAGCGCCTCTGCTTCTGCGCCCGTCGCCGCATCACTGCTCTTCAGCTGATCCACGTTCACAGCGAACTTCGTATCCGACCGCTTCATATCCACGCAGATTTCCATACCATCATCCGTGTTCATGAGCGGATTCAGAGAAACGATGGAGCGGGAAGCGGAGGCCGCGAGGATTTCCCGAATCTGTTCCGGGTCCGTCACGGTCAGCATCGCACGGCGGTCGTCACTCAGGTACTTCCGCTGGCGCTGGCCGAGTTCCGTATCCGCCGGTGCCATCTCTTCTTCCGAAACCGAGACACCCTGGTATGAGAGCGTGATGCTCGCGGTCTTTTCCGGGGTCACCATCCCGCTGACCTCGACACCGCACACCCGGAGAAGCGCGATGGTCTTCGTGAAGGACGGGTAGATCGGGTAGTAGTAATAGTGGTTGAAGAGCGTGTAGTTGCCGCCTTCGTCGCGCAGCTTCTGGATGAGCGCCTGCTGCTCGTTCG
>CAKQED010000008.1:0-51990 GCA_934229835.1 uncultured Oribacterium sp.
CCGTAGAGGCCGCCGCGCTTCCGCTGACCGGTGTTCGAAAGGAGGATAAGTCCGTCATCAAGGCCGAGCTCTACGATACCCTGGTCGGCATGACCGGAAAGGAGCTCCCATGGGGTGACCTCACCGGTATTCGTCCGGTGTCCCTCGTGAGTCCGCTGCTGGAGGCACTGCCAGGACATACGTTCCCGGAGGAGGCGCTGGAAAAGATCCGTGCCGATCTCCGGCGGGAGTACTGCATCCGCGGAGAGAAGCTCGATCTCATGGTCGACATCGCGGTCCGGGAGCAGCGCATCCTCGATCGCATCCGCGAGACCACCGGCCGGAGCTATAAGGAGGGCTGGAGCCTCTATATCGGCATCCCGTTCTGTCCGACCCGCTGCCTCTACTGCTCCTTCCTCAGCAACACGATCGACGCCTGGGAGAAGCGCCTCGGCGACTATATGGAGAACCTCCGGAAGGAGCTCCGCTTCACCGTGCAGCATATGTGCGGCGAGCTTCATCGACCGCTGCAGACCATCTACATCGGCGGCGGCACGCCGACGGCCCTCGACGAGCACTGGCTGCAGGTTCTGATGGATCTTGTCCACGAGATCTGTGGGGAGGCCAATGTCTCCATCCTGCGTGCAAACGCAGCGCCTGTTGCAGACGAAGCGCAGCGTGACGATGGCACGGCGGAAGCATTGGAGAAGCCGGCAGCGGCGGACATGGACGAGGCACCGTGGATGCATACCGTGACGGGGATGCCGGGCATCGTCGAGTTCACGGTCGAAGCAGGACGACCGGACTCCATCACGCGGGAGAAGCTGGAAATTCTGAAGGCGGCCGGTGTTGACCGAATCTCGGTGAATCCGCAGACCTTCTGCCAGAAGACCCTCGACCTGATCGGTCGAAAGCACAGCGTGGAGGAGGTCATCGAGAAGTATGCGCTCGCACGCTCGCTCGGCTTCGAAAACATCAACATGGACATCATCCTGGGCCTGCCGGGCGAGAAGCTCCCGGAGGTGACGCATACACTTTGTGAAATCGGACGGCTGAAGCCGGACAGTCTGACCGTGCACAGCCTCGCCATCAAACGGGCGGCGCGGCTGACGCTCGAGCGCGATTTCTGGGCCGGTGTGTACCGTGCGGGTGACGAGCACGAGATCCTCGCGGAGACGCAGCAGCAGGAGAGCGCTGAAGGGGCCGACTTCCGCTATCCGGAGATCACGCGCATGATGCTCGCCTCGGAGTATACGGCCGAGCTCCTCGGGATGAAGCCCTACTATCTCTACCGGCAGAAGAACATGGCCGGCAATCTCGAGAACGTCGGCTACTGCGAGGAGGGCAAGGAATGCCTCTACAACATCCTCATGATGGAGGAGAAGCATACCGTCGTCGGCTGTGGCGCCGGAACGAGCACGAAGATCGTCCTGCCGTCCAGCGATGGCGATCTCTACCATAAACGTGTGGAGCGCTGCGATAACGGCAAGTCGATTCCGGACTATCTCGACCATATCGACAAGTTTATCGAGCGAAAGAAGAGCTTATTCGCCCTTTTTAAGGATTGACGGATATAACGAGAAGACATATAATGCTTGCATGTATCGCACTGCGGTACATGTGAAAATTTAACAGGTTGACAATAGAGGCGCGTTGATTATCAGTAGTTGCATGGAGACCGCATAGTCCATGAGATGCAGTGAAAGGATGAGACGCCGAAACCGGAGTGTGATGCACACGCACCGAGTTGGGCTGCCGTTTAAGAGACGGCAGACTCTCACAGAAATGTGTTGGAGCTATTGTTTCATAGAATGCATATTTATGAGGCAGTGGTTCGTATGGAATCACTGCCTTTTTCTTAAGAATTTCGTAAGGGGGTCAGACCCCCCTTACGAAATTCTTAAGACCAGAGCCCGGCGGGGCCGAAACTGTTCTGCGAAACGGCTATTGTCTACCCAGGATTCTCCCGGGAGGGAGCAGAGGGGCACGCGCCCCGGTAAGGAGATTTTATGCAGTTCAAAGACAGAGAGCATCGAAGCAACCGCTTCGCATCGCTGACCGCCATCGCTGTCGTCCTCGTGTTTATCGTGGTCGCCGGCTTCATCACCACCGCTGACACGGTGCAACAGACCGCCTGGGCACTCGTGCCGCCGGTCATCGCCATCGCCCTCGCGCTCATCACGAAGGAGGTATACAGCTCCCTTTTCTTCGGTATCCTGACCGGTGCACTCCTGTTTTCCGGTTATCACTTCGAGGGCACCATCAACCACATCTTCGTCGATGGTATCATCTCGGTTCTGTCCGACAGCTATAATGTCGGCATCCTCTGCTTCCTCGTCATCCTCGGTGCGATGGTACAGCTCATGAACCGCAGTGGTGGTTCTGCTGCGTTCGGTGACTGGGCATCGAAACACATCAGGACGAGAGCCGGCGCACAGCTCGCCACGATCGCCCTCGGCTGCCTCATCTTCATCGACGACTACTTCAACTGTCTGACTGTCGGCTCCGTCATGCGTCCGGTGACCGATAAGCATAAGATCAGCCGTGCGAAGCTCGCGTACCTCATTGACTCCACCGCAGCTCCGATCTGCATCATCGCCCCGATTTCCTCCTGGGCGGCGGCCGTGTCCGGCTTCGTTGAGGGAGAGAACGGCATGAGCCTCTTCCTGCAGACCATCCCGTATAACTTCTACGCACTGCTCACCATCGCGATGATGATCCTGATGGTGGCCCTGAAGGTGGATTTCGGCCCGATGCACCAGCATGAGGTCAATGCGATCGAGCACCACGATCTCTATACCACGCCGGAGCGTCCGTTCGAAAATGCGGCCGACGAGGCGAGACGCGAGGGCGGACACCTCATCGACATGCTGGTTCCGATTTTCTCACTCGTGATCTGCTGCGTGATCGGTATGATCTACACCGGCGGCTTCTTCAGTGGTGTCAGCTTCATCGATTCCTTCGCCGGCTCGGATGCCTCCGTTGGTCTCGTCTTCGGTTCATTCTGCGCACTGGTCATCACCCTTGCGTTCTATCTGATCCGTAACGTACTCAGCTTCAACGAGTGCATGGACTGCCTGCCGGAGGGCTTCAAGCAGATGGTTCCGGCCATCCTGATCCTTACGCTCGCCTGGTCTCTGAAGGCCATGACCGACAGCCTCGGTGCGAAGGAGTTCGTCGCCGGTGTCGTACAGGGATCTGCGAAGAACTTCCTGCAGTTCCTTCCGGTTATCATCTTCATGATCGCCATCGGATTAAGCTTCGCAACCGGTACCTCATGGGGCACCTTCGGTATCCTGATCCCGATCGTTGTAGCCTGCTTCCAGGGCATCGACCACAACATGATGATCCTTTCCATGTCGGCCTGCATGGCCGGTGCGGTCTGTGGTGACCACTGCTCACCGATCTCCGATACCACCATCATGTCGAGTGCCGGCGCACAGTGCCTGCACATCAACCATGTATCGACGCAGATCCCGTACGCGCTGACCGCGGCAGTTTCCTCGGCGATCGCTTATATCGTGGCTGGTTTCACGAAGCATGCGCTCTCCGGACTGATCTCCGGCTTCGTCGTACTGCTTCTCGCGATGCTTGCGTTCCGTCATGCCACCGGTAAGGAATCTGAATAAACAGCGCACTGAATGATCAAAGCGGCTCTCATAGGAGGGCCGCTTTTTCTGTACATATCCATGCGCCTCTCTCCGCGAAGCGCGGAGAGGCGCGTGGATGCCCCCGGGCGGCGAGGCCGTTTTGCCACCTGAGTGGCAAAATCAAACGACGATGCCCGCGCCGTAGGCGCATCGAATGGCATCGTCTCATTACATATCCATGCGCCGGTCTATGAACTCCTCGCGTCCGTGTGAGACGGACAAATGTACGCGTGGAATAATTATTATTAAATCGATGCATAAAAGATTTTTATCGTTCGTATAAAGCTCTTCACAACTGGAAAAAATGCGATACAATATAAATAGAAGGAATGAGAACCATTCCCACAGGATGTTTCACAGGCTTTTTTCATGACAGCAGCTGTCTGCTGTACGTGGTCATGAGAGCATGGTCGAGAGGAGATGTTTTTATGAACGATACGTCAAGAATCAATGGATTTATGGATTTCGTTTCGGAGCTCCTGGTTACATTCGAGGCAGGAGCCATCGTGGTTGCATGTGTCACACTGCTTCTCAGCGGACTGCTGATGAGTGCAGGTCTTCCGGCAGCAGCGCAGTGCTTACAGTATTTCTTCGTAGCCATGGTCGGCATCGTGGTATGCGGTATCGTGGTACATTATGTAGATGCCTGAAGGCGTCTGGATCGATTCCTGCATGATAACAGTTGATATTTCCTAAAATTGATAACCCCTATAGATGATTGCTCCGTGTATCTGTTGCAGAAGACAGATGCGCGGAGCAGTTTTCTTTTGCCGTTGTTTCGCTGTGAAGGCTGCCTTTCCGGGCCTGCCGAAGGCGTCTCCGGGATCTCACAAATGCGCGAAATACCGTCAGGTAAACCGGTTAATAATTTAACGCTCGACATCTGGAAACGGGTAGTGCATAATGAACTCACATTTATGATTTTTATAGAAAATGCAGGAGGAAGAAACGATGGACGTACCATTTAAGATTGATCTCAGCGGACAGGTGGCCGTGGTGACCGGCGGCACCGGTGTCATCGGCGGCATGTATGCACGCGCACTGGCAGCGTGTGGCGCGAGAGTGGCCGTACTTGGCAGAAGCAGAGAGAATGGAGAAAAGGTCGTGGCGGAAATCGCGGCGGATGGTGGCGAGGCCATGGCGGTGTCTGCGAATGTACTCGACCGGGAAAGTCTGATCTCCGCCCGCGAAGAGATCCTCGCGCACTACGGACACATCAACATCCTCGTGAACTGTGCCGGTGGTGCCGTGAAGGCTGCACAGGTGCCGCAGGATTACTTCTGTGAAGCCGGAGAGGGAGAGGATACCTTCTTCTCCATCGATCTCGAGAACGTGCATCGTGAGCTTGACCTCAACATCTACGGCACCATGCTGCCGACCCAGGTCTTCGGTGAGGTACTGAAGGGCCAGGAGAATGCGAACATCGTGAACATCTCCTCGATGTCCGCGTATCATCCGCTGACCCGCATCCCGGGCTACTCCGCAGGAAAAGCCGGTGTCGCCAGCTTCACCGAGTGGTGTGCGATCTACTTCGCAAAGAGCGGCATCCGTGTGAATGCCGTCGCACCAGGCTTCTTCCATACGACACAGAACCACGCCCTCCAGTATAACGAGGACGGCACCCCAAAGCCACGCACACAGCATATCGTCGACGGCACCCCGATGGGCAGCTTCGGCAGAATCGAAGACCTCGTCGGCGGACTCCTCTACCTCGTCGACCCACGCGGCTCTCGCTTCGTCACCGGCACCATCCTCCCGATCGACGGCGGCTTCCACATCTACCAGGGCGTCTGAAAAATATAATTTTCTCATATAGTTGGCAGGAAACTTCGAAAAGCAGGTAACAGAACTCATTTTGTTCTGTCACCTGCTTTTCGGAGTTTTTTACAGAAAATTTACAGAAGCATGAGGGCCGACTTTACAAAACTCCCCTAGTATGTAGGCGTAGTCAGGAAAACATGACAAACGTAAAAGAAAACAGAAGGGATCGATGGGGATGAAAAGAGAGGTCGACAGACGACCGCCCATGGTCCACACATGGAGGAGGATTATATTATGAAGAAGTCAAACAAGCTTGCACTTGCCGCTGTGATGGCGATGTCGATGATGACCGCATGTGGCGCGAGCAGCACAGAGACCGCTGCACCAGCAGCAGATACTACGGCAGCGGCAGCCGCAGATACCACGGCAGCCGATACCGAGACCAAAGCTACAGAGGCAAAGACCGAGGCAGCCGGTGGTTCCATGGAGGGCTCGATCGATGTCATCTCCCGTGAGGATGGATCCGGTACCAGAGGCGCGTTTATCGAGCTTTTCGGTGTAGAGCAGAAGGATGCTTCCGGCGAGAAGGTCGATTATACCACCGATGATGCGGAGATCACCAACTCCACCGAGGTTATGATCACCTCCGTCGCAGGTGACAAACAGGCCATCGGATACATTTCCCTCGGCTCTCTCAACGATTCCGTAAAGGCACTGAAGATCGATGGCGCAGCCGCAACCGTCGATGATATCAAGGATGGCACTTATAAGATCGCACGTCCGTTCAACATTGTCACCACCGGTGAGGTTTCTGATGTGGCACAGGATTTCATCAACTTTATCTTCTCCGAGGAAGGCCAGAAGGTCGTCGAGGACAACGGCTATATCTCTCAGGGCAACCAGGGTGCCTACACAGCATCTGGTAAGAGCGGCAAGGTCACCGTCGCAGGCTCCAGCTCTGTCACACCGGTGATGGAGAAGCTTGCAGAGGCGTACAAGGCACAGAACAGCGAGGTCACTGTAGAGGTTCAGCAGTCGGATTCTACCACCGGTGTAACATCTGCGCTCGAGGGTGTATGTGATATCGGTATGGCTTCCCGTGATCTGAAGGAGGAGGAGATCGCGAAGGGCGCACAGGGTCAGGTCATCGCGATGGATGGTATCGCTGTCGTTGTTAATAACGAGAACCCGATCGATGATCTCCGTTCTGAGCAGGTAAAGGACATCTATGTAGGTGACACCACCGACTGGTCCGATCTGGCCTGATTCCTTCTTATGAAAGAATGAACGTAGAGACTTCACGTAGATAAGGAAATCGTATGGAAAACGAACTTACATTACATCATGTCGTCCACGAAGTTCATGAAACAGCAGCAGAGAGCCCGGTAACGGGCTCCTCTGTGTGTATGAACCTCGCAAACGATCAGGTACTGGGAAATACATCGGTATCGCAGGGCTTTGCAGGAAGAGCGGACGCACAGCAGGAAGAAAAGGCGACTGCGCGCGTCAGCGGTGACAATCCGCTTCGTGGCAGCGGTGCGGCCGCCGTCCGTGAGAGCATCGCGAAATATGTATTCATGCTCCTCGCAAGCATGAGCATCTTCCTCGTCATCCTGATCTGTTACTTTCTCTTCTCGAACGGTATTCCGGCGATTCTGAAGATCGGTGTGAAGCAGTTCCTGACGGGTACCGTCTGGAAGCCGAAGAACGAAATCTTCGGTATCCTGCCGATGATCGTGGGTTCGGTATATGTCACCCTCGGTTCCATCCTCGTCGGTGTGCCGATCGGCATTCTGACGGCGGTTTACCTTTCGAAGTTCTGTTCGAAGAGCGTCTATAAAATCATCAATCCGGCCGTCGAACTGCTCGCCGGTATCCCATCGGTTGTATATGGTTTCTTCGGCCTCGTCGTGATCGTGCCGATCATCGCTGCGCTGACCCGGCCGTTCGGCGGCAAGGGCAAGTCGATTCTGACGGCCTCCATCCTGCTGGGCATCATGATCCTGCCGACCATCATCAGCTGCGCGAAGGCCGCGATCGATGCGGTGCCGGAGAGCTACTATGAGGGAAGTCTCGCGCTGGGCGCGACCCATGAGCGATCCATCTTCCATGTGATGGTCCCGGCCGCCCGCTCCGGTATCTTCGCCGGGATCGTCCTCGGTGTCGGGCGTGCCATCGGTGAGACCATGGCCGTCATCATGATCGCCGGCAACCAGCCGCGTATGCCGAAGGGCATCTTCCAGGGAACACGTACCATGACCGCCAACATCGTCCTCGAGATGGGCTATGCCGTCGGTCTTCACCGTGAAGCACTGATCGCGGCGGGCGTCGTTCTGTTTATCTTCCTGCTGTGCATCAACCTGATCTTCAGCTTCGTCAAGCACAGATCGGAATCCAAGTACTAAGGGGTAGGACATGAACCAGAAAACTGAAAGCATTTTATTACGAGCACTGACACTGCTGGCCGCAGCGCTGACTGTCGGAACCCTGCTGTTCCTCATCATCTACATCCTGATCCGCGGCATCCCATATCTGAAGCCGAGTCTTTTCGCCTGGGAATACAATACGGAAAATGTTTCGCTGATGCCGGCAATGATCAACACCATCGTGATGACGGTGCTGTCGCTTTTGATCGCGATTCCGATGGGCGTCGGCTCGGCCATCTATCTCGTCGAGTATGCGAAGCGCGGCTCGAAGTTCGTCGAGCTGATCCGGCTCACGACCGAGACCCTGTCCGGTATTCCATCCATCATTTACGGACTGTTCGGATACCTCCTGTTCGTCATCCAGCTGCACTTCGGTTACTCCATCCTGGGCGGTGCACTCACGATCTCCATCATGATCCTGCCGCTCATCATGCGTCAGACCGAGGAGTCGCTGAAGGCGGTGCCGGATCTTTTCAGAGAGGGCTCGCTGGGCCTCGGTGCCGGTAAGCTTCGTACGATCTTTTCCATCGTGCTGCCATTCGCTGTACCGGGCATCCTCGCGGGTATCATCCTCGCCATCGGACGTATCGTCGGTGAGACAGCGGCGCTGATCTATACCGCAGGTACGGTCGCCGGCATTCCGAACTCCATCATGGGCTCTGGACGAACCCTCGCGATCCATATGTATGTACTCACGAACGAAGGCCTCTATACAAACCAGTCCTATGCAACCGCAGTGGTACTGCTTCTCGTGGTGACGATGATCAATGCACTCTCATCGATGCTGGCGAAGAAACTCGCATCGAAGGCGTAAGGAGAAGGAATAACGAAGATTATGGATAAGTTTGAAATCAAAGATGTGAATCTGCACTATGGCGCATTCCACGCGCTTCATGACATCAACCTGAACATCGCGCCGAATGAGATCACGGCCTTCATCGGACCGTCCGGCTGTGGCAAGTCCACGCTGCTCAAGTCGCTGAACCGTATGAACGACCTGGTGGAGGGCTGCCGCGTCGATGGTCAGATCCTCCTCGACGGGCAGGACATCTATCAGAAGGATGTCGATGTCAATACACTTCGTAAGCGGGTCGGCATGGTCTTTCAGAAGCCGAATCCGTTCCCTATGTCGATTTATGACAATGTTGCCTACGGTCCACGTACGCACGGTATCCGCAACAAAAAGGAGCTCGATGAGATCGTCGAGACCTCTCTTCGTGAGACGGCTATCTGGGATGAGTTGAAGGATCGTCTCGGAAAGTCTGCACTCGGTCTGTCCGGTGGACAGCAGCAGCGTCTCTGCATCGCCCGTGCACTGGCCGTCAAGCCGGATGTCCTGCTCATGGATGAGCCGACCTCCGCACTGGACCCGATTTCCACCTCGAAGATCGAGGACCTCACGCTGCAGCTGAAGAAGGATTTTACGATCGTGATCGTCACGCACAACATGCAGCAGGCGACCCGTATCTCCGATAAGACCGCGTTCTTCCTTCTGGGAGAGCTGGTTGAGGCAGATAAGACAGAAAAGCTGTTCTCGATGCCGAAGGATAAGCGGACAGAGGATTACATCACCGGTCGTTTCGGCTAAGTCCGGAGGAGCTTCGATGAGCGAAGTGCGGCTGCGGACAGAAGTCCGGTGATCCGTCGGACATCCGGTTGTGGCGGGCATGTGCAGAGAGCGAGGCATGGAGGCGAGAATAGAATGAAAAGCTATGATTTATTTGATCTCTTCGCTGCATGGTTTACATGGATGGCGAAGCCACGTCGCATCCTGACAGGAAAGCTGCAGGATGTCGGCTGGGAGCTGGAGAACAGACGCCAGGAGAAAAAGAAGGAAAAGACAGAGATGTACCGCATGCGCGATGTATGTCGTACACAGAATATCGTACAGAGTAGTGAGATGTAAGGAGGAACAGGATGCGTAGCAGGTTGGATCGACAGCTGGATGAGATGAAGCAGAACCTGATTGAGATGGGCTCCTGCTGTGAAAACTGTATCGGACAGGTGGCCCTGACCCTGCAGGATATCGCGGCGACAGAGAGTACAGAGCTCAGCGAGAAGAACCGCCAGATGATCAATAAAATTTATGAGTCGGATGCGGAAATCGATAAGCTCGAGCGGCTGATCGAGTCGGAGTGCCTCCGCCTCTTACTGGAGCAGCAGCCGGTAGCGAGAGACCTTCGCTATATCAGCTCGGCACTGAAGATGATTTCAGATCTCGAGCGCATCGGTGATCAGTGTTCGGATATCGCCGATATCGCAGAGTATCTCTATGGCAAGGATCAGGACGGCATGGAGTCGGCGATTCGAATCCAGGATATGGCCAGCGCGACGATGCGCATGGTGACGAGGGCCGTCGAGTCCTTCATTCAGAAGGACCTCGCACTTGCGAAGAGTGTGCAGGAATCGGATGATGTTGTGGATAACATGTTTGACGAGATCAAGAAGGAAATCGTCGAACTGATCGCGAAGTATCCAGATCGTGGCGAGATGATGCTGGATTTCCTGATGGTGGCGAAGTATTTCGAGCGTATCGGCGATCACGCGACGAATGTAGCGGAGTGGGTGGAGTTTTCCATCACCGGTGAGCGTCCGGTGATGACGAAGTATACCTTTGATCAGAAGACCATGGAAGAAAAGAAGCTGGCCCGCGATGAACGCGTTTTCAAGCGCGTACAGTAAAGCGACCGCCTGCCTGCCGGAACGGTTACGTTTGAACAGTAACTCTGGATGGGAATTTAAACAGAAAATCCACATTCTGTCGTAGTCAGGTATTCCAGAGTTTTTTATAATAGAGAAAAGCGAAACGCATCGGCTTCCGCCGACTTCCCTGGTCAGTGCTGGATGCAGCGGTGTTCAGGATGCATACAGTACAGGAGATAAGAGATGACGAGAATTGCAGTTGTAGAAGACGATGAGAGTATTCAGAAGCTGATAACCTATGCGCTGACCGCCAATGGCTACGAGGCGCGCGGCTTCAGTGATGGACAGTCCTTCCTCGACGAGGCCGAGAAGTTCGCGCCGGCACTGGTACTGCTGGATGTCATGATGCCGGGGATCGATGGCATCCAGGTCCTGCGCTGTCTCCGGAGAAGCGCGAAGTTCGCGGAGATTCCGGTGATGATGCTGACCGCAAAGTCGGCGGAGGCGGATAAGGTTGCCACGCTCGATCTCGGTGCCGATGATTATATGACGAAGCCGTTCGGCGTTATGGAGATGCTGAGCCGTGTCAAGGCTCTGCTCCGGCGCGCGAAGATGGGTGGCGTACAGGAGGCGTCAGAGGAGGCCGTACGACCTGCGCTCCGCTTCCGTGAAATCACCCTCGATGAGGCGAAGCACCGGGTAAGCGTGCAGGAAGGCGGCGAGGAGCTCCATCCGGAGCTTACGCTGAAGGAGTTCGAGCTGCTCGACTATATGATGCATAATCAGGAGCTCGTACTGACCCGTGATCAGATCATGGGTCAGGTATGGAATTATGATTATGAGGGCGAGAGCCGCACGATCGATATGCATGTGAAGACACTCCGCCAGAAGCTGGGGGAAGCCGGGCAGTACATCAAAACCGTACGTGGCGTCGGCTACCGTCTGAGCGCAGACTGATGCTTTAAAGAGGAAATAGATTGAAACAGCGTATTTACAGAAGCCTATGTATCACAGCCCTGCTTGCACTGATCCTCAGTACGCTCGCAAGTCAGGTGCTGTATTTTCGGTTTTACGATAAGCAGACCGATGCGAATCTGATGCTGCAGACCGATGCGCTCTGCGCCGGCATCAATGAAATCGCAGGAGAGGGAAGCGAGAAGGTAGAGGATTTTCTGGATGAGTATCTGAAGGATATCCATCGCTCGAAGCATGCGGAGCTGCGTATCACCCTGGTGGACGCGGGCAGTGGTCAGGTCATGTATGACTCGAAGGGAAACACCGAAACCATGGACTCGCATCTCGACCGGACGGAAATCGAGGAAGCCATGACGAAGGGCTCGGGGAGTGCCGTGCGTCTCTCGAAGACCCTCGGACGAAATGCCCACTATGCAGCGATGCTCACCGCCGGCGGGCGATATGTCATTCGCCTCGGTCTGGAAACCTCGAACATCATCGGGATCTTCCTCCGCATCCTGCCGGCGATTCTCAGCATCATGGTGCTGCTCTTTCTGCTCGCGATGAAGATGGCGAACCGGCTGACGCATCAGATTGTGGCACCGCTCGATCATATGGCAGAGCAGATTCAGAAGATGGATACCCCGACGGTGGACCTGCCGGATGAAGATGTTTATGAGGAGCTACGACCATTTGTGAATTCAGTGAAACAGTCACAGCAGGTAAGAGAAGAATTTTCAGCCAATGTCTCGCACGAGCTGAAGACACCGCTCACGAGCATTTCCGGCTTCGCCGAGCTCATGAAGGATGGCATGGTGACCGATGCAGCTCATGTGCGGGAGTTCTCGACGACCATCTATGATGAGTCCCAGCGTCTGCTGGCGCTGATCGATGACATCATGCATCTCAGCCGACTGGAAGCCGGCGTCGAGATGGAGCAGGAGCCGGTGAATCTCTATCTCCTTTCAGAGACGATCATCCATCGTCTCCGCGATAAGGCGATGAAGCATCAGGTTTCGGTCGATCTGTCGGGCGGCAGTGCGGAAATCACCGGTGTCCGTACGAACATCGAGGAGATGATCTATAATCTCATCGATAATTCGATCAAGTACAATCATCCGGATGGGCATGTCTATGTCATCTGTGAAGGCAGGTCCATCACGGTACAGGATGACGGCATCGGCATCCCGGAGGAGGATCTGAACCGCGTCTGGGAGCGTTTCTTCCGCGTGGACAAGTCCCACAGCCGTGCCATCGGCGGCACTGGCCTCGGCCTCTCGATCGTGAAGCACGTCGCAGAGCTCCATCACGCAAAGGTGGACATCAGCTCGCAGCTGAACCGCGGCACGAAGATCACCATCACCTTCCCGAAGTAACATACCGTGCGGGCAGGGGACCTGGAGGGGGCGGCAACGGTGGCCATACGTAGAGACCGTGTGAAATCAAGCCGGGTCCCCTTAGCGGCACTTGGTACTATTTTCCTTAGCACCCTCTGCAACGCCGAGTTTTCATGAAGAAAACTCGGTGATTGCAGAGGGCCTAGTGCCGCTTAGGGTCCCCGGCTTAGATTTCACCGGTCTCGGAGTACTGTGCCTCCGTTGCCGCCCCTCCGGGTCCCCTTAGCTGAACTGTGACCAGTGGTGCGAAGGGAATACGTCCTATGCCACGCGTTCACTTGATTTTGCCGTTCTTTCCGCGTATACTTGCGGGTATGCGGCTGAGTGGACCTTCGTGACTATGCGCGCAGGTGCCGGATGTAGACATTGGCAGACTCAGTCCTCGGAAAGGACCACCAGAGGGCCCGTTCAGAAGAAGGAGACCAGTATGGGATTTGAATTTAGATCGAAGCTTCCGACCAGCGCAGAAATCCGTGAGCAGATTCCGCTTCCGGAGAACCTTGCGAAGATCAAGGCAGAGCGCGATGAGGAAATCAAGGCAATTTTCAGAGGGGACTCACATAAGTTCCTCTTAATTATAGGACCGTGTTCGGCGGATCATCCAGACCCAGTACTCGAGTACTGCAATCGTCTGAAGGAGATTGCAGACGAGGTGCAGGATAAGATCATGATCGTGCCACGTATTTATACGAACAAGCCACGTACGACGGGTGAGGGCTATAAGGGCATGCTGCATCAGCCGGATCCGGAGAAGGGGGCGGATGTGCTCGCCGGTATCGGAGCGATCCGCCGTCTGCACATGGAGGTACTTCGTCAGACCGGCTTCAGTACAGCGGATGAGATGCTGTATCCGGATAATCTGCGCTACCTCAGTGATATCATGAGCTATGTGGCCGTCGGTGCGCGTTCGGTGGAGAACCAGCAGCATCGTCTGGTGGCTTCCGGCATCGATGTGCCGACGGGTATGAAGAACCCGACGTCCGGCGACCTCGGCGTCATGCTGAACTCGATCTACGCAGGACAGCATGCCCATGATTTTATCTTCCGTGAGTGGGAGGTAAAGTCGGATGGAAACCCGTATACCCATGCGATTCTCCGCGGTTCCCAGTCGAAGCACGGCCAGATCGTTCCGAACTATCACTACGAGGACCTGAAGCTTCTGTACGATCTCTATATGAAGAAGGATCTCGTGTACCCGGCCGTCGTGGTGGATACGAATCACTGCAACTCGGCGAAAAAGTACAAGGAGCAGCTGCGGATTTCCCAGGAAATCATGCACTCTAGAAAGTATTCTCCGGAGCTCGCTGGTTTCGTAAAGGGACTTATGGTAGAATCCTATATCGAAGAGGGAAACTGCAAGCCGGAGGATCATATCTTCGGAAAGTCCATCACCGATGCCTGCATCGGCTGGGACGATACGAAGCGTCTGATCTCGACGGTCTATGATTATGTATCCGTGACGGATTTTAATCATTAAGGGAGCGGATTCTCTGAAGGGCAGGATCCTGTAGGGGATGAAGCCTGAAGTTTATAAAGATGTGATTTATAAGGAGCAAGTAAAATGGGTGTTTATGAGGAGCTGGTAGCCAGAGGACTGATTGCGCAGGTTACCGATGAGAAGGAGATTCGTGATCTGGTCAATAACGGGAAGGCGACCTTCTATATCGGCTTTGACCCGACGGCCGATTCTCTGCATGTAGGCCACTTTATGGCACTGACCCTGATGAAGCGTCTGCAGGAGGCCGGCAATAAGCCGATCGCCCTGGTCGGTGGTGGTACCGGTATGATCGGTGACCCGTCCGGTCGTTCCGATATGCGTAAGATGATGACCATCGAGCAGATCGATCATAACTGTGAGTGCTTCAAGAAGCAGATGAGCCGTTTCATCGAGTTCGGACCGGGCAAGGCCCAGATGGTCAATAACGCCGACTGGCTGCGTAATCTGAACTTCCTGGATTTCATGCGTGAGATCGGACCGTGCTTTTCGGTTAATGATATGCTGCGTGCACGCTGCTATACCAATCGTATGGAGCAGGGCCTGACCTTCCTGGAGTTTTCCTACATGCTGATGCAGGGCTATGATTTCTACCGGCTGTATAAGGACTATGGCTGCAATATGGAATTCGGTGGCGATGATCAGTGGTCCAACATGCTGGCCGGTACGGAACTGATCCGTAAGAAGGAGGGCAAGGATGCCTATGCGCTGACCATCACCCTGCTGACCAACAAGGAAGGCAAGAAGATGGGAAAGACCGCAGGTGGTGCGGTATGGCTCGATGCCAATAAGACGACACCGTACGAGTTCTACCAGTACTGGAGAAACGTCGATGACGCCGATGTCATCAAGTGCCTGAAGCTGCTCACCTTCATCCCGATCGAGGAGATCGAGGAGATGGCGAAGTGGGAGGGCGCAGACCTCAATAAGGCGAAGGAGAGACTCGCATACTCCCTCACCGATCTCGTCCATGGTAAGGAAGAGGCGGAGAAGGCAGAGGCAGCCGCGAAGGCGATCTTCGTCGGCGGTGGCGACAGCGAGCATATGCCGAAGTACACCCTGAAGGCAGAGGATTACCGCGATGGCAGCATCGATATCTGCGGTGTGCTCTTCGTTTCCGGCCTTTCGAAGTCGAGATCCGAGGCTCGTCAGAATGTACAGCAGGGCGGCGTCCAGGTCGCTGGTGAGAAGATTACCGATGTGAAGAAGAGCTTCACCGCAGAGGATTTCAAGGACGGCGTCGTCGTTCAGCGTGGTAAGAAGAACTTCGTGAAGATCTTCAGCTAATAGTAGATTTTCCGCTCGGCTTTCACCGGAGGCACGGGGCGTTCCTTACAATAAACTTACAAAAACGGGAAGTGTCTTGAACACTTCCCATTTTTTCTTTATAATGCAAGAAACAGATATTAAAAAGTGAATTTTCGAATTTGATTTTTCACTTTTTTGAGTAGAGGAGCCCTGAGCAATCATGGTTTTTAAAAGATGTATACGTGTGCTGATGCTGACGGCTATGCTTTCCTGCATGATGGTGGTGACGGCACTCGCGGCGAATCGTACGATCGCCAATAAGCTGGAGAGTCCGGTAAAGCTGGTCGTCGACAGCGACTATATCACAGGTAAGGTAAATGATCCGGTTTCGCGTAAGACGAAAACGGCTTTTATCGTGCGCGACAACGCGGCCTTCCATCTGGAGTCCACATCGATGGAGAGCGCGGATGTGATTTTTTATATTAATTCCTTCGTCGAGGGACAGGATATGGGCATCCATAATCGCGTCCAGAAGAAGCTGGCGAAGATCGGCGAGGATCTGACGATGCTCCCGGAGGACGTCTATGAGAGCTGCACCGCGGATGGTACGGGCTATGATTTCCTGAACCGTTGCTATGATATTCGCGTCTATCTGGATCATGACGGGAAGCGTTACGAGGATTACTACTTCGGCCTCGTGGATGATCAGACCTATGAGCAGATGAAGGCGGAGTATGAGCGTGTGCAGGAGGAGCTGAAGGCGCTGAAGATATCAGCATAGCTGCATCCGTAAATAGATCGTCGAATCGCCGGGTAGATAGATGTTGGAATAGAGTGATGTGGCGGAGCTTGAAAGAGCTCCGCTATTTTTGTTTTCAAAAGTTTCAGAATATTCAGAATGCTGTATCGAATAGTAAGAAAAAAGAAATGGGATCGGCACGATGCGGGTGGTATACTACAATCTGCATCGATGGTCATGGAATATATACATTTATCATGAGCTGTTAAATCGGTGTACAGGATGAAGACTTGCTTGAAAGGATGAAGGAATGAGACATCATGTATTACATGAAAAGATATATGGAATAGCAGCTAAGGGGAGATATCTGCCGGCACTGGTGCTGGCGGGCGCGATGGCGCTTGCGTGTGCCGGTACGGCGGTGGCAGGCAGCGTGGCGGCCAGTGGTGTCGATGTGTCGGCGTACCAGATGAGCCTGCCGGGTGGTGGAAACAGTGCGACGGCCGGACAGAGCGCGGCGGCGTTACCGACGGGCGGAGCGACGATCGCACAGGACCAGAGCATTGGCACCCACTACGCGACGGTGCAGTCAGCGGATATCGATACCGCCAACCCGGCGATCATCGATATCACGGTCAATGCAGCGCCACTCGTCGGAAGCGGGCAGCAGCTCTATCTGTTCGCGGTGAAGCCGTACCAGATGAACCTCGATGATCGGACAGACTATCTGGCAGTGCAGGAGGTCGGAAACGGCAGTCTTCAATTCACAGCAGACCTGCAGGACGGCCCGAACAGCCTTCGGACCTATGATGCATTTGTAGTCGCCATCGCCAGTGGAAACGGCTATCAGATCGTATCGAACCGCTGCTACATCGGGAATCCGGAGCTGATCGCGGCAGACCAGTCGCCGGCCCTGAACCGCGGGAAGAAGGGACTATTGGTGGATCCGAACATCCTCGATGATGCCATCGACCTCGGGATCAAGCATGCGTTTATCCCGGTCACAACCGCACAGCTTTTCGGCACCGGCGTCAGCTACAGCTATGATGGAAAAGTCTATTCCTTCGATTCGGCCCTGATTCAGCAGCTGGATCAGGAGATCAGCCGTCTTTCAGGCGCAGGGGTGGCGGTCACGGTAAACCTCGTGAATGGATGGAATCCGACGCAGCCGGCGCTCTACCGTCCGGGCACGAAGGTGGTCACGAGCGATGCGGCGCTGTACTATGGCTTCAATGTCGAAACCGAGGATGGTTTCCAGCTGGTGAAGGCGATGGCGACCTTCCTTGCGAGCCGCTACAACGGGCATAACGGGCACGGAAAGATCACGAACTGGGTCATCGGAAACGAGATCAATAACCAGTACTGGAATTATGTCGGAAATTACAGTGTTCGGGACTATACACGGATTTTCCAGCGGACCTTCCGTGTGTTCTATACCGCCATCAAGTCGGTCTCGGCGAGCGATAATGTCATGTTTTCACTGGATCAGTACTGGACGATCCGACCGGAGGCCGGATCGGTCGGAAAGTATCCGGGAAAGGATGTGCTGGATAACTTCATGTTTATCGATCAGGAGGAGGGGAAGACCAACTGGGCACTGGCGATTCATCCGTACCCGTATCCGTTGACCGATCCGAATTTCTGGGATGATTTCTCCTCTGGCAAGGTGACGAACGACCTCACCACACCGGTCATCAGCTATGCAAACCTTTCGGTACTGACGAACTACATGCACAGTCAGTATATGCTGGATAAGCTCGGTCAGGTACGAAATATCTTCATGACCGAGGAAGGCTTCAGCTCCGTCCGGAAGCTTACACAGGACGCACAGATGGAGCAGGCGGCGGCCGTCGCCTATGGCCACTATATCGTCGAGAACAACCCGGACATCGATGCCTACATGCTTTCCCGTCAGCTGGACAATGCAGCCGAAACGAAGGATGGACTCTACTTCGGACTGTCTTCCGTCGGCGCAGATGGTGCCTCGCTCGTCGCGAAGCCGGCCCGCGAGGTCTTCAAGTACATCGACGATCCGAACACCTCACTGATGGTAGCGGATTTTGCGAAGACCATCATCGGCATCAGCGACTGGGCACAGGCCATCCCGGGATTCCATTTCTGATAGAATCGAAAAATAAAGCAGAAGAGAGTGCGCTTTCAGCGCACTCTCTTCTGTTATAAAAATATTTATATTGATTCCTGATATGGCACAGAGGTATTATAGATATAATTTTTATTTCTGGCAGCACCGTGCGGATGGATGAATGGATATGGAAGCATGTATGTTTCCATATCCATTCATCCATCCGCACGGTGGGCAAAGCGCGAAGCGCTTCTGCCTGCTGAAATGGGCTTTCCGAAGAAAAAGACCGTTTCAGTAGTATCGCTTGATCAAGAGGAGGCAATTATGCAAAAACTAGGATTTCGACAGACGATCACGATCGGCTTCATGCTGTTCTCCATGTTCTTCGGCGCTGGCAATCTGATTTTTCCGCCGCTTCTCGGCGCACAGGCTGGAAGCAGTACGGTTCTGGCGATGGTCGGACTGACCATTACCGCCGTCTGTTTCCCGATTCTGGCCGTCGCTGCCGTCGCGAAGCATGATAATCTCGTGAAGCTAGGTTCGATGATCCATCCGGTGTTTGCATCCGTGTTTACGGTCCTCATCTGCCTGATGATCGGTCCCTTCGTCGCGATCCCGCGTACCTGCAGCACGTCCTTCGAGATGGCGGTCGCACAGTTCCTGCCGTCTGAGAGCGGATCGGTCCTCATGATGGCACGTATTCTCTACTCCATGGTATTCTTCGCCGGTGCGACCTTCGTGGCCCTGCACCCGAATAAGCTGAAGGATATCCTGGGCAGAATTATGACGCCGATCCTGGTCGTACTGATCGTCGTGACCTTCGTGGGAACCGTGATGAAGCTGCCGGTGACGGTCGCAGCGCCATCCACCATCGGCTATCAGGAGCATCCGATCATGACCGGCTTCATGACTGGTTATCAGACGATGGATATCCTGGCGGCGCTCAACTTCGGACTCGTCATCGCGATGAACATCGAGGATTTCGGTGTGCATGATCGTCGGGCGATCGCAGGTGAAACGATGAAGGCCGGGGTCATCGCCGGGGTGATGCTGGCACTTGTGTATTTCGCGACTTCTTATATCGGTGCGATCTCGAGTGGAGTTCCAGGACTCCTGACCGAGACGGAAACCGGTGCAGGTATCCTGTCGTATGCGATCCAGCAGTGCTTCGGTGCGGCGGGACAGATCATCGCCGGACTCATCTTCTTCATCGCCTGCTTCAACGTCTGCTGCGGACTGCTGTCCAGCGGCTCGGAGTATTTCCATAAGCTGGTGCCGAAGATCAGCTATAAGACCTGGCTGTTCGGCTTCGCGATCTTCAGCTTCGTGATTTCCAGCGCTGGACTGTATCGTATCCTGAGCTTCTCCTTCCCGGTCCTGAAGGTGATGTGTCCGATCGCCATTGCCGTGACGATCTTCGGCCTCGTGAAGAAGCGCCAGGCGGAGTGAGTGAATCGGAGCGCCGGCAGTTTATCTGGCATTGCCTGCGGTGTTTAAAATCAAAAACGGAACCCTAAGTGGCACTAGGCCCTCTGCAAACGACTGAGTTTTCTTTATGAAAACTCAGTGTTGCAGAGGGTGCTAAGGAAAATAAATCCAAGTGCCACTAAGGGTTCCGTTTTAAGATTTTAATACATCCTCGGCAGAGCCAGATAAACTGCCGGCGCTCCGTTTTACTTTACACCGGATAAACGAGATGTGCTTCGTCGATCACATAAAGGGTTTCGTCGAGGTAGCGCTTCGCGAGCCAGTTTGCCATGCCGAGGTTCTGGTCGAGGTAGTTTCCGCAGTCGCGAGGTGCCGCGCCGGGGATCGGGTCATGGAAGTCGCGGATGAACTCAAACATACGCGTGATGACGGACACGATGTCGCGGGAGCTGAGATCGCCGGCGAAGATGACGTAACAGCCGGTGCGGCAGCCCATCGGTCCGAAGTAGATGGTCTTCTCGGCCCACTCCGGATCGTTTCGGAGGAAGGTGGCACCTAAGTGCTCGATGGTGTGAAGCTCGGCGGTATTCATGACCGGCTCACGATTCGGTCTCGTCATACGAAGATCGAAGGTCGTTAGGGTCTCGGCGCCGACTTTATCTTTTCTGGAAACGTAGATGCCCGGCTCCAGCTTCTCGTGATTGATGGTAAAGCTTGCGATTTTTTCCATGGTGTACCTCCTGGAAGAGAATAGTAGTGTGTAAGTTCAATTATTATAGAAAAAAGCGCTGGTGTGCGCAAGCTGTGCGTGAAAACGAAGCACAGTATAGTGGCGCTTCTTCGGCAGCGCCTGGATGAATGCGGAACGATGAAAAAGCGAAGGATCATTGAAAATATAGAGCTGAAATTAATTTCCTCGATTTTGTCGATATTGATTGAGCGTTTCCGCGTTCTCGCTTATAATAAAGGTAGAGTATGGTCGTGAAACCGTTTCGACGGAGTGTTATCGAAAAGGAGGAAATAATATGGGTCTTTTACAGGTTGGTTTAGGCGCTGCGGAATCTGTTCTTTCGGATCAGTGGCGTGAATATTTTTACTGCGATGCGTTGACAGAAGACGTCCTCATGAAGAAGGGCGAGGCGCGGCAGGCGAGAAGAGCATTTAATACGAAGAAGTCGGATAACCTCATCACGAACGGCGCGATCATCGCGGTGAATGAAGGTCAGTGTATGATCATCGTCGACAACGGTGCGATCGTAGAGGTCAGTGCCGAGCCGGGTAAGTTTGTATGGGATGCATCGACGGAACCATCGATTTTCTATGGTGGACTGAAGAAGGGTATCGTGGAGTCCTTTAATACATGGAAGAAGCGTGTGGCGTTCGGAGGCGATACCGCGACGGACCAGCGCATCTACTTTTTCAACACGAAGGACATCATCGGAAACAAGTATGGAACACAGAATCCGATTCCGTTCCGTATCATCGATCGAAACATCAACCTCGATACCGATGTTGCGGTTCGCTGCCATGGTGAGTATGCATATCGCCTGGCCGATCCGATCCTGTTCTATAAGAAGCTCTGCGGAAACGTAAGCGACGAGTTCCGGAGAGATCGTATCGACAGCCAGCTGAAGACGGAGCTGCTTACGGCACTGCAGCCGGCATTCGCCGCTGTATCCGAGCAGGGCGTACGTTATTCACAGCTTCCGGCGCATGCAGATGACATCGCACGGGCACTGGATGCTGAGCTGACGAATACCTGGGGACAGAACTATGGTATCGAAATCGCAGCCTTCGGTCTCAGCTCCGCGACGATTTCGGACGAGGATGCAGAGCGCATCAAGGTGCTTCAGATGAATGCAGCACTGAAGGATCCGACGATGGCTGCCGCAACGATCGCAGCTGCGCAGGCACAGGCGATGAAGGATGCGGCGAACAATACCGCGACCGGACCGATGATGGCCTTTGCCGGTATGAATATGGCGAACATGGTCGGTGGCATGAACAGCCAGCAGCTCTATGGTATGGGTGGCGCACCGCAGCAGACACCGCCGACGACACCGTCACCGGCGGCCGCAGGTGTTGGCGTAGCTGCCGCTGCTCCGGCAGGCAGCTGGACCTGTGCATGTGGAACCGTGAATACGGGCAACTTCTGCTCGAATTGCGGAAGCCAGAAGCCGCAGCCGGCGACCTGGACCTGCCCGAAGTGCGGACATCAGGGCAATACAGGTAATTTCTGCTCGAACTGTGGAACACCGAAGGCGTAAGCGGATGCAGTAGATTTGTGGTGCGATGTCCGAATGGACATCGCACTTTGCATATGTATCAGAAACAGGGGCATCCGGTGGGGCTTCTGTAACAGCGTCTCCGGAGGCGTCTACTTGAGCGTTGCATGTGGATTCGCTGTTATTTAGAGACATTGCGAGAAATGCCTCGTTGATTCCACATACGTGGGAATGATTCGATACATATGAGAAGGAAGGAGGGACAGAGATGCAGACAGCACAGGCGAAGACCGATGTAACGAACCGTGCGAGCGGATCCGCTGCCGAGGATCGCGAGACCACGATGACGAACACCCTGCAGGAGACGGATCGAAAGTGCCCGCAGTGTGGTGGAACGCTCGAATTTGATCCATCGACCGGTGGGTTGAAGTGCCCATACTGTGATTACACCGAAGCGATCCAGCATGAGGAGGAAGCGAAGGAGAGCGGCACGATCGATGATGAGGGCAGATTCGTTGCGACAGAGCATACCTATACCGGAAAGGAGGACACCGCGACGACCGACTGGGGTACGGCAACGAAGACGGTCATCTGTAAGTCCTGTGGCGCAGAGATCATGTACGATGCGAATGCCATCGCCAATGTCTGTCCGTACTGCGGGTCGACGCAGGTGATGGAAGCCGGCGATCAGAAAGAGAAGATCATGGCACCGGGGGGTGTGGTGACCTTCGATGTCGATCAAAGGCGTGCGGCAGAGCTCTTTAAGACCTGGATCGGGCATAAGTTTTTCTGCCCGAAGCTGGCGAAGGAGAGTGCGGAGCCGGATAAGTTTCATGGCGTGTATGTGCCGTACTGGACCTTCGATGCAGAGGCAAGCGGTGACTATACCGGTGAGTATGGTATCAACCGTACCGTGAAAAAGGACGATGGGAAAACCGAGATCGTCACGGACTGGTATGGCTGCAGCGGCGAGATCGAGCACTTCTTCGATGATGTGCTGGTGACCGCTTCGGATCGCTATGATACGATGATGCTTCAGTCCGTGGAGCCATATCGTACGGACGATGTGAAACCGTACAAGCCGCAGTATCTGGCCGGCTTTATGGCCGAGCGTTATACGCTGAAGCTGACGGATGCCTGGCCGAAGGCGCAGAGCATCATGGATGAAGAGATGCATGAGCTTGCAGAAGATGATATCCGTGATCAGCATAACCCGGATGATGTTCGTTCGGTCAGCATCGAGGCGAAGTATGCCGATGTAACCTATAAGTATCTGCTGCTTCCGATATGGATCTCCTGCTTCCGTTACCAGGATAAGATCTATCGTTTCATGGTCAACGGACAGACCGGACAGGTATCCGGCTAGACGCCGATCAGCTGGATCAAGGTAGCGCTGACCACGATCGCCGTGATCGCGATCATCATGCTCCTGTATTATCTGCTCGGGGATTAAAAACGTATACGAAAAGAGGACTGCCGGCGGCAGTCCTCTTTTTGTACTCGGGCTCGGAAGCTTCGTTATCTGATGAGCGAGGCGATCTTATCCCCCATCTCGTCGGTGTGCAGGCAGGTGAGACCCTCTACGTCATCTTCCATGATATCACCGGTGCGGAAGCCGGTGCGAAGTGCTTCAGCGACCGCATCCTCGATGGCGTCGGCTTCCTTCGTGAGATTCAGAGAGTAGCGGAGCAGCATCGCTGCGCTTAGGATCGTCGCAAGCGGATTCGCGATGTTCTGACCGGCGATATCCGGTGCCGATCCGCCGGACGGCTCATAGAGACCGAAGCTGTCCTCGCGGAGGGAAGCGGATGGCAGCATGCCGAGGGAGCCGGCGATCTCTGCCATTTCGTCGGAGAGGATGTCACCGAACATGTTCTCGGTCACGACGACATCGAACTGACCCGGATTCCGGACGAGCTGCATCGCCGTCGAATCCACGAGTGCATGCTCGAGCTGTACACCTGGATGCTCCGCCGCCACTTCCGTAACGACCTTCCGCCACAGTCTGGACGAATCGAGCACATTGGCCTTATCCACGGAGGTTACATGACCGTGACGCTTCTCCGCGATCTCGCAGGCCTTCTTCGCAATCCGGCGGATTTCATAGTCGTGGTACACGAGCGTATCGGTTGCGACCTCCTCACCATCGACGGTTTCGGTCTTCCGTGCGCCGAAGTAGAGACCACCGGTGAGCTCACGCACCATCATCACGTCGAAGCCCTGCTCCGCGATCGACTCACGCAGCGGACACGCCCTCCGAAGCTCCGGATAGAGATGCGCCGGGCGGAGATTGCAGAACAGTCCGAGGGACTTCCGAAGCTTCAGAAGCCCGGCCTCCGGACGCTTCTCTGGTGGCAGCTCATACCAGTGGGACTGGCCCACCTTGCCGCCGATCGAACCCATGAGCACGGCATCTGCGGACTGGCAGGTCGCGACCGTCGCATCCGTCAGCGGCTCACCATATGCATCGATGGAGCAGCCGCCCATCAACACCTTCTCAAACGTAAACTGGTGACCATAGACCTCGGCTACCTTCTCGAGCACCTTCTGGGCCTCGGCCACGATCTCCGGACCGATGCCATCTCCCGGTATCGTCACAATCTTTGCATTCATCGACATTCCTCCCCGCATCCCTTGCGGCTTTCTGTATTTAAATCGCAGGCCAATGCCTACATCAGAATTCTACACCCATAACTCTACATTATTATCCGTCGAGTTCCAATATCAATCAGTTATGTAAGATATGAGCGCCCCTCCGACCTCTGGCTTACGCTCACAATAGAAAAACCAGAAAACTGCGGCAAACAAGTGTTCAATATAGCCGGTATATGATATACTGAAAAAACGATTTGGAGGGCGCTATGGAACACAACGAATTCAAGCTTCATTCTGACTATGCACCGACCGGTGATCAGCCGCAGGCCATCGAAAAGCTGACGCTCGGCTTCAAGCAGGGAAATCAGTTCGAGACCCTGCTCGGTGTTACCGGCTCCGGCAAGACCTTTACGATGGCGAACATCATCCAGCGACTGCAGAAGCCGACACTGATCATCTCACATAACAAGACTCTGGCGGCACAGCTGTATTCCGAGATGAAGGAGTTTTTCCCGGAGAATGCGGTCGAGTACTTCGTTTCCTACTATGATTATTATCAGCCGGAGGCGTATCTGCCATCGACCGATACCTACATCGAGAAGGATTCGGATATCAATGACGAGATCGATAAGCTGCGCTGCTCGGCGATGGCATCCCTGAACGAGCGTGATGATGTCATCGTCGTATCCTCGGTTTCCTGCATCTACGGTCTCGGTGAGCCGAAGGAATATGCGAACATGGCGATCTCCGTCTGGAACGGTGCTCGGAAGGACCGGGATCACTTCATCCGTCAGCTGATCGATATCCAGTATAACCGGAACGACATCGACTTCAAGCGTGGTACCTTCCGCGTGATGGGCGATGTCGTGGATGTGTTCCCGGCGTCGGAGGGCGAGGAGGCGTACCGCGTCGAGTTTTTCGGTGATGAGGTCGATCGCATCACGAGGATCAATGCACTCACCGCGAAGGCGACGGCGGTCATGGACCACATCGTCATCTATCCGGCGAGCCCGTATGTCATCCCGCAGGAGAAGCTGAACCGTGCGTGCGAGAATATCCTGCAGGAGATGGAGGCGCAGGTCCGTTACTTTAAGGATAACGATAAGCTGATCGAGGCACAGCGCATCGCGGAGCGGACGAACTGTGATGTCGAGATGCTGAAGGAGACCGGCTTCTGCTCCGGCATCGAGAACTACACCCGGCATCTCAGCTTCGGAAAGCCGGGAGATCCGCCATATACCCTCATGGACTACTTCCCGGATGATTATCTCGTCATCGTGGATGAGTCGCATGTCACACTGCCGCAGGTGCGTGGCATGTATAACGGAAACCTCTCCCGGAAGGAGACGCTCGTGGATTTCGGCTTCCGTCTGCCATCGGCCCTCGATAACCGTCCGCTGAATTTCACGGAGTTTGAGCAGAAGATCGATCAGATGCTCTTCGTGTCGGCGACGCCGGGCGAGTATGAGGCGGAGCATGAGCTTCTCCGGGCGGATCAAATCATCCGTCCTACCGGCCTGCTGGATCCGGAGATCGAGGTGCGTCCGACGAAGGGACAGATCGATGATCTGATTGCCCAGATCCATCGTGAGATCGAGGGGAAGCATAAGATTCTCGTTACGACCCTGACGAAGCGTATGGCGGAGGACCTGACGAAGTACCTGAAGGACGCCGATATCCGCGTACGCTACCTCCACTCGGACATCGACACCCTGGAGCGTGCGTCCATCATCCGTGATATGCGTCTCGATAAGTTCGATGTGCTGGTCGGCATCAACCTGCTCCGTGAGGGCCTCGATATCCCGGAGGTCGCGCTCGTCGCCATCCTCGACGCGGATAAGGAGGGCTTCCTCCGTTCGGAGACCTCGCTCATCCAGACCGTCGGCCGTGCTGCGCGTAATGCGGATGGTCATGTCATCATGTACGCGGATACCATCACGGACTCCATGCGTCATACGATCGATGAGACCGAGCGACGCAGGAAGATACAGATGGCGTATAATGAAGCGCACGGCATCACACCGACCACGATCCATAAGGCGGTCGCCGATCTGATCGCGATCGGAAAGGCCGTCGATGTGGATGATCCGCATGGCATAGAGAAGGACGTGGAGTCGATGACGCATCAGGAGATTGAGAAGCTGATCCGGGAGCTGTCGAAGAAGATGCGTGCCGCTGCTGCGGAGCTCAACTTCGAGGATGCGATGAAATACCGCGATAAGATCGAAGAGATCCGGAAAAAGTCAAAAGGCGAGGAGTGAATCTAAGAAGGGCAGCCTTGTGAGGCTGCCCTTCTTCGGTGGTTATAGATCAGTAGTTTTTATCGGCGATGGAGTGGGCCGTCTTGTCCCAGTTCGGCTTGCAGCGCTTATAGTGACGACGGAAGTACTCGCTGTACATCACATCCACGAGGAAGAGCTGCGAGATCTCTGCCGAGGTGGAGCCGTTCTGGAGGGTGCCTTCATTGGCACCGCAGAGCAGGATGATGTCCGCAAACTCGGTGAGCGGGGACTTCGTAAAGCGGGTGATCACGATCGTCTTCGCACCGGCGGCCTTCGCGGAACGGGCGATCTCGACCGTATCCTTCGTCGAACCGGAATAGGAGAAGATGAGGGCGACATCCTGATCGGTCAGGGTCGACGCGGTGATCAGCTGCATGTTCGCATCCATGTTACAGATGACCTTCGGCTCGATGCGAAGGAACTTGTTCATGGCCTTCATCGCGGTCAGCATCGAGGTGCCGACACCGAAGAAGACGATGCGCTTCGCGCTGCTGAGGGCATCCATCGCTGCCGTCATCTGCTTCACATCGATGAGGGAATAGGTTTCCTGAATCGCGGAAACATTCTCCGACAGCACCTTCTTCGCAAGCTCAGAGATGTTGTCCTCGAGGGTGATGGTCGTATCCTCGGTATCCGTCAGCGGGGACTCACTCGCGCGCATACTGAGCGAGAGCATCATCTTAAACTCCTGATAGCCCTTCACATTCATCGTCTTACAGAATCGGAAGACGGAGGTGTCGCCGACATCACAGGCACCGGCCAGGTCGGAAATCGACATGAAAAGTACCTTCTTCGGGTTTTCCAGAATGTAATCCGCTACTTTTTTCTCCGCCTTCGTAAACTGATTATAGGCGGAGCGTATTTTGGTAATGTAATCGTCCTGCATACTCGTTTTCTCCTCTCAAGCTGTAGTCCACCGAAACAAAATCACAGTAGTACATACGGCATTATCATAGCATTATCGGAAATTTGTTTCAACAAAAATAATTTTCAAAATCTCGTCTCCACATTCTTTCCTTGTATTTTTCGGGCCAATGCCTTATAATATACAAGTTCGTAAAACCGAATGGGTTCTTATAGCTTAACTGGATAGAGTACCGGCCTCCGACGCCGGTGGTCGCGGTTCGAGTCCGCGTAGGAACATCTTTCGCCCGGTGCATCTGCACCGGGCTTTTTTATGCTCGGATTGTACAAAAGTCAATGCATAAAAAATATTTATATACTATATAAAGTACGACGGTGCTATCATATGCCTAACCAAGGGAAACATTCAAATACACGATTCAAAGGAGATAGCGATGAGCAGAGTCTATAATTTCAGTGCGGGACCAGCAGTTTTACCGGAGGAGGTTCTTCGGACAGCGGCAGCAGAGATGCTGGATTATCATGGATGCGGGATGTCCGTGATGGAGATGTCTCATCGCTCGAAGGACTTTCAGGCGATCATCGATACAGCTGAGGCAGATTTCAGAGAGCTGCTCGGTGTACCAGAGAATTATAAGGTACTGTTCCTGCAGGGCGGAGGAAACACGCAGTTTGCGATGGTGCCGATGAACCTGATGCGCCATGGCGTGGCTGATTACATCGTGACGGGCCAGTGGGCGAAGAAGGCCGCAAAGGAAGCGGAGATGTACGGTAAGGTGAACGTCGTCGCCAGCTCGGCCGACAAGACCTTCAGCTACATCCCGGATCTTCAGAACCTCGCCATCGATGACGACGCGGATTATGTATACATCTGCCAGAACAACACGATCTACGGAACCACGATCCGTGAGCTTCCGAACACGAAGGGCAAGGACCTCGTATCCGACGTCTCCTCCATGTTCCTGAGCGAGCCGATGGATGTTTCGAAGTACGGTGTCCTCTGGGGTGGTGTGCAGAAGAACGTCGGTCCGGCCGGTGTGACCATCGTCGTGATCCGTGACGACCTCATCCGTGAGGACGTGCTTCCGGGCACCCCGACCATGCTCCGTTACAAGACCCATGCCGATGCGAAGTCTCTGTACAACACGCCGCCATGCTACAACATCTATGTATGCGGCCTCGTGTTCAAGTGGCTGAAGGAGATGGGCGGCCTCGGCGTGATGAAGGAGCGGAACGAGCAGAAGGCGAAGATCCTCTATGATTATCTCGACCAGTCGACGATGTTCCGCGGCACCGTCGCACCTAAGGATCGTTCCCTCATGAATATCCCGTTCATCACCGGCGATGCTGACCTCGATGCGAAGTTCATCGCAGAGGCATCCGCAGCCGGCTTCAAGAACCTGAAGGGTCACCGCACCGTCGGCGGTATGCGCGCATCGCTCTATAACGCGATGCCACAGGAGGGCGTCGTAAAGCTCGTCGAGTTCATGGATGCATTTGAGAAGAATAACCGATAAGAAACGCGTTGAAGGCAGCGGCGGATGCTTCTGCCGGCGATGCGGTACCATACCGGAGGAACATGCGGACCGGCCATGACGCTGGTGCCCGTACGGAAAGGACGAACATCATGAAGAATCGTGAAATTTACTGCTTAAACAATATCAGCCGTGTCGGAACCGGACGTTTCCGGAAGGGCTATACCCTGGTGGACGAGATCGACCACGCCGCCGGCGTGCTGGTGCGCTCCGCCGATATGAAGGCGATGGACTTCCCGCCGACGCTCCGTGCCATCGGACGTGCCGGTGCCGGCGTCAACAACATCCCGCTCGACCGCTGTGCCGAGCAGGGCATCGTCGTATTCAACACCCCGGGTGCCAATGCAAATGCCGTGAAGGAGCTGGTGATCGCGGGTCTGATGCTGGCGAGCCGTGACATCATCGGTGGCAATCAGTGGATCCGGGAGCATGCCGATGTCCCGACCATCCAGAAGGATGCCGAGAAGGCAAAAAAGAACTTCGCCGGCTGTGAGATCAAGGGCAAGACCCTCGGCGTCATCGGCCTCGGTGCGATCGGCGTACTCGTCGCCAATGCGGCCGTCGACCTCGGTATGGAGGTCTATGGCTATGATCCGTACCTCTCCGTGAAGTCTGCCTGGGACCTCTCCCAGAAGGTGCATCACGCGGCGATCCTCGATGAAATCTACGATAAGTGTGACTATATCACGATCCATGTACCAGCCGTCGACAGTACGAAGGACATGATCAACCAGGATGCCATCGCACGAATGAAGGACGGCGTCCGCATCCTGAATTTCGCCCGCGATGTGCTGGTGAATGACGATGACATGGCAGAAGCATTGACCAAGGGCAAGGTAAAGGCCTACGTAACCGACTTCCCGAATCCGAAGTCGGCCGAGATGCCGGGAGCCATCGTCCTGCCGCATCTCGGCGCGTCTACCGAAGAGGCCGAGGATAACTGTGCGGTGATGGCAGTCGAGGAGGTACAGGATTACCTCGACAACGGTAACATCCATCACTCCGTGAACTTCCCAGATACCGATATGGGTGTTTGCAGCAGCGGCGGACGTATCGCTATCCTGCACCGGAATATCCCGAACATGCTCGGACAGATCACGAAGGCCCTCGGCGATGCGAACATCAACATCGACGGTCTCCAGAACAAGTCCCGCGGTGACTATGCGTATACGCTGATGGACATCAACCAGCACCTGACCGAGGAGGGCTTCCACAATCTCGGCCTCATCGATGGTATCCTCCGTGTACGAAAGGTGATGTAAGCGTCCTCCGAGGATTTATCATGAGATGATGGCATCCCTCGCCTGCAGACTATGTGCGAAAAGCAGTGTTGGAGAGCAAGCAGATATTTTGAAGAAAAAAACGTCCGAAAGGTAGAAAACGAAGAAAAAACTTTTGTGTAAACGCTTACTGTATGTAAAGAAGTGCAGAAATCATGTATAATATTCGTTATAATTTGGTCACTCTGCATAAGATATGTGCGTTTGGAGGGCGTACATACACTTTGGCAGGGTGAAATACGAATAATAAGGGAGACGAAAAAATGACTACACTTCTTTATGTTGCCCCTGTCCTCGGTCTGTGTGCACTGGTCTTTGCGGGGGTGCAGGCGCAGCGCGTTCACGCAGCAGAGGCTGGAAATGACAGGATGAAGGAGATCGCAGGCGCGATTTCAGAGGGCGCGCATGCATTCCTTTTCTCTGAGTATCGCATCCTCGTCGCGTTCGTGGCAATCCTCTTCATCGCCATCGGCCTGGGCCTCGGTTCCTGGACGACGGCCATCGCCTTTGTGGTGGGTGCCCTGTTCTCGACCCTCGCCGGATACTTCGGTATGACCGTCGCGACGAAGGCCAATGTGCGGACGACCAATGCTGCGATGACCTCGGGTATGAACCGGGCGTTGCAGATCGCCTTCGCCGGCGGCTCGGTCATGGGTATGTGCGTGGCCGGCTTCGGTGTGCTCGGCGTATCACTGTTCTATATTCTCACCGGCGATGCCGGCGTACTGTCCGGCTTCTCACTGGGGGCCAGCTCCATCGCGCTCTTCGCCCGTGTCGGTGGCGGTATCTATACGAAGGCTGCCGACGTCGGTGCGGATCTCGTCGGTAAGGTCGAGGCCGGTATCCCGGAGGACGACCCGCGTAACCCGGCGGTCATCGCAGATAATGTCGGGGACAATGTCGGCGACGTCGCAGGTATGGGCGCAGACCTGTTTGAATCCTATGTAGGGGCACTGGTATCAGCCCTCACCCTCGGGGTGGCCGGCGGCTTCGAAAACGGTGCCGGTGTACTGTATCCGCTGATCATTTCCGGCTGCGGACTGGCGGCGGCGATCATCGGCTCGCTCTTCGTGGGCGGTGGCGAGGATGGCAATCCGCATAAGGCACTGAACCGTGCAACCTATATCGCCAGCGCAATCGTGATGATCGTGGCGGTCGCAGGCAGCCAGCTCGTGTTCCACAGCTTCCAGGCGGCGATCGCGGTGATCGCAGGACTCGTCGTCGGTGTGCTGATCGGAACGATCACGGAGTTCTATACCTCGGGTGATTATCATCCTGTGCAGGAGATCGCGCAGGAATCAGAGACGGGCTCTGGTACGAATGTCATCGCCGGCCTTGCAGTCGGTATGCGTTCTACAGCACTTCCGATCCTGCTGATTTGTTTCGGTGTATTCATTTCCTTCCAGTGCATGGGTCTCTACGGCATCGCACTGGCGGCGGTCGGCATGCTGTCGACGACCGGCGTGACCGTCGCGGTCGATGCCTATGGTCCGATCGCGGACAATGCCGGCGGCATCGCCGAGATGTCCGGACTGGATGAATCCGTACGAAACATCACCGACAAGCTGGATGCCGTCGGAAACACAACGGCGGCGATGGGGAAGGGCTTTGCCATCGGTTCAGCTGCATTGACCGCACTTGCGCTGTTTGTTTCCTATGCCGGCGCAGTCGGCCTCGAGGAGATCAATATCCTCGATACCCGCGTCACCATCGGTATCCTCATCGGCGGCATGCTGCCGTTCCTTTTCAGTGCATTTACGATGAGCTCGGTATCGAAGGCGGCCTACTCCATGATCGAGGAGGTACGTCGCCAGTTCCATGCAGATCCTGGCATCATGGCCGGCACGTCCCGCCCGGACTACAAGTCCTGCGTCGCGATCTCCACGACCGCTGCACTCCGCGAGATGATCCTGCCAGGTGTGCTGGCGGTCGCAGCGCCACTGGCGGTCGGTATCGTACTCGGCGCGGATGCACTCGGCGGACTGCTCGCGGGTGCGCTCGTATCCGGTGTTATGCTGGCGATCTTCATGTCGAACTCCGGCGGTGCATGGGATAATGCAAAGAAGTACATCGAGGAGGGACACAACGGCGGCAAGGGCAGTGAAGCGCATAAGGCAGCTGTAGTCGGTGATACCGTCGGTGATCCGTTCAAGGACACTTCCGGACCGTCCATCAACATCCTGATCAAGCTGATGACGGTGATTTCACTGGTATTTGCACCGCTCTTTGTTGCGATCGGTGGCCTCCTGTAATATATTTATAGGAGTTTCGTTCGTGGCTGTACGAACGAAATGTCTGTGAAACAGAAATAGAATACGAAATCAAAGTGGATATCTGTCTGTTCTACATAGGCATTCGGTGAATGCCGGTGGAAGAGACAGATATCTTAAGGTGAAGAGACCGAAGGAGGAGCTCATGGCAACCGTTAAACCTTTCAGAGCGATCCGTCCGGACGCCGCGTGTGTTCGGGAGGTGGCAGCACTTCCATATGATGTATATTCCCGTGCGGAGGCACGTGAAGCGGTGGCCGGCCATCCGCTTTCCTTCTTAAATATTGACCGACCGGAAACCCAGTTCCCGGAGACGCAGGATATGTATGCGCCGGAGGTGTACCAGAAGGCGTCGGATATGCTGCAGGCAGAGATCGCAGATGGGACCTTCGTGCGTGAAACGAGCGCATGCTACTACGTCTATGAGCTGACGATGGAGGGACGGGCACAGACCGGTATCGTCGCGCTCAGCTCGATCGACGATTATCTGAACGGGATCTGTAAGAAGCATGAGAACACGGTGGAGGAGAAGGAGCAGGATCGTATCCGCCATGTGGATACCTGTTCGGCGCAGACGGGCCCGATCTTCCTCGCCTATCGTGCACATGCCGGTATCCAGACGATCGTGGAAGAGGTAAAGAAGGAAACGGCGCTCTATGCGTTCGTGACGGACGATGGCGTCACTCATCGGGTATGGAGAATCGCAGACAGCGAGCGGGTAGCGACGCTGGAGGCACTTTTCGAGAAGGTGCCGGCGACCTATATCGCGGATGGCCATCATCGCGCAGCGAGCGCGGTCAAGGTCGGTCTCCGACGTCGGGAGGCGCATCCGGACTATGATGGCACGGAGGAGTTTAACTACTTCCTGTCGGTGCTGTTCCCGGATAAGGAGCTGAAGATTATGGACTACAACCGTGTCGTCAAGGATCTTCATGGGATGGATCCGGAGGATTTCATGTTCTCCATCGAGGAGGATTATCAGGTGTTCCATCTGACACAGCCGATTTCTCCGAAGGTGAAGGGCGAGATCTGCATGTACCTCGGCGGTGAGTGGTTCCTGCTTCGTGCACGCGCGGAGCTGCTGTCGGCGCGTTCCATCGATCCGGTCAGGGCACTGGATGTATCGCTTCTGCAGGATACGGTTCTCGGACCGCTGCTGGGGATCGGGGATCCGCGTACCGATAAGCGTATCGAGTTCGTCGGTGGGATCCGGGGACTTCGGGAGCTGGAGAAGCGCGTGAATCAGCATACCTATGCACACGCGATGGATGGCAGCCTCGAGGAGCTCGGTCCGGCGGTCGCCTTTGCGATGCATCCGACGGCGATTACGGAACTCCTCGATGTCGCGGATCATCATCTGCTGATGCCGCCGAAGTCCACCTGGTTTGAGCCGAAGCTTCGCTCCGGTATTTTCATTCACGAAATCGAACGATAAGATTTATCCAGGGGCTGCGGAGGGGCGGCAACGGATACACAATACTACGAGACCGGCTTGATTTCACACGGTCTCTCCGTATGGTATCCGTTGTCGTCCCTCCGCGGCCTCTTCGGCTGAAATCCTGCATTTTACGTTTATGTTTTATAAACTGTATACAGAAGGAATCTTGATTTTGGGGGTGGGCTTCCGTATAATTATGTTTACTGCAAAAATGGAAGTTTTCTGCGCATGATATGTGCTGAGGATTCCGAGGAAAGATGCAGCGGGCCATCCGGTGGACAGGATTCCGGCGGGTGAAAGAAATGGAGAACAGATGGAGAATAATAACAACCAGGGGAACGACGGCAGAGGCTTCCGGCATTCGGGTCAGACATTTATGATTCTGATCATCGCTGCGGTCATCACCTTTTTCGTATATACGCTGATTCGTGGCGCGTTTGTTACGGGCGTGACGCAGGAGATCAGCTATACTGAGTTCGTGACGATGGTCGACAGTGATCAGGTCGAGAAGGTGGAGTGGGGTGACAGTGATATCACGATCATCCCGAAGGAGGGTGCGTCGATGCCGTCGGACAGCGCCGGTGAGTACAGTCCGTACCTGAATCAGGTGGATGTCCGCTACTATGTCGTGCCGGTCGGTGCAGACGCGCAGAAGCTCGTGGACCGTATGCTCGAGCATGGGGTCGTCATCTATAAGAAGAAACCGGACAATTCCGGATTTATCATGGAGGCCCTCATCAGCATCGTCCTCCCGTTTGTTCTGATCTTCGTCGTCATGAATATGACCATGCGTCGCATGGGAAACGGAAACGGCGGCATCATGGGTGTCGGCAAGTCGACCGCGAAGATGTATATGCAGAAGGAGACCGGTGTCACCTTCAAGGATGTGGCCGGTGAAGACGAGGCGAAGGAGTCGCTGATCGAGATCGTCGACTTCCTGCATAATCCGACGAAGTATACGGCCATCGGTGCGAAGCTTCCGAAGGGCGCCCTGCTGGTGGGCCCTCCTGGAACCGGCAAGACCTTACTTGCGAAGGCCGTGGCCGGTGAGGCACAGGTGCCGTTCTACAGTCTGTCCGGTTCGGATTTCGTCGAGATGTTCGTCGGCGTCGGTGCGAGTCGTGTGCGTGATCTGTTTAAGCAGGCGACGCAGTCGGCACCGTGCATCATCTTCATCGATGAGATCGATGCCATCGGTAAGACGAGAGATACCCGCTTCGGTGGAAACGAGGAGCGTGAGCAGACCCTGAACCAGCTGCTGTCTGAGATGGATGGCTTCGATGCCTCGAAGGGGATCATGGTCATGGGTGCGACGAACCGTCCAGAAATCCTCGACCCGGCACTGCTGCGTCCGGGTCGTTTCGACCGTCGTATCGTCGTGGAGAAGCCGGACCTCAAGGGACGTGTCAATATTCTGAAGGTGCATGCACAGGATGTGCAGCTGGATGATTCCGTCGATTTCAACGAGATAGCATTGGCGACCTCCGGTGCGGTCGGTGCAGATCTCGCAAACATGATGAACGAGGCAGCCATCACGGCGGTCAAGCATGGTCGTAAGAAGGTATCCCAGGCGGACCTCTTCGAGGCGGTCGAGGTCGTGCTCGTCGGTAAGGAGAAGAAGGACCGTATCCTTAGTCAAGAGGAGCGTCGTATCGTTTCTTATCATGAGGTCGGACATGCGCTGGTTTCCGCGATTCAGAAGGATGCGGAGCCGGTACAGAAGATCACCATCGTACCACGTACCATGGGTGCACTCGGCTATGTGATGCAGGTGCCGGAGGAAGAGAAGTATCTGAACACGAAGGCAGAGCTTCATGCGATGCTGGTGACTTTCCTTGCGGGGCGTGCAGCAGAGGAAATCGTATTTGATACGGTGACGACCGGCGCTGCCAACGATATCGAGAAGGCGACGAAGCTGGCACGTGCGATGGTAACGCAGTATGGTATGTCGGAGCGCTTCGGACTGATGGGTCTCGAGAGTCAGGAGTCCCTGTATCTCAATACCGGACGTACAGTGATGAACTGTGGTGATGATACCGCGACAGCCGTCGACCAGGAGGTGATGCAGGTGCTGAAGTCCTGCTACGAGGAGGCGAAGCGGATCCTCAGTGAGAACCGTGAGGCACTGGACCAGATCGCTGCGTTCCTGATCGAGCGCGAGACCATCACCGGTAAGGAGTTCATGGATATCCTGCACCGGATCCAGCATCCGGCGGAGTCCGTGACGGATGCACAGGAATCGATGATCGACGTGCAGCCGGAGAAGCAGACGAAGGATGTGCGTGATACCGAAGAGAAGGCTTCCTTCGAGGAGGCACGCGCACGCTATGTGACACCGGACATGAGCGAAAAAGAGGCGGTGCCGGAGCCTGCCGATACCGAATGCGTATAAATGCAGAGCTGTCTGCTGGATGATCTCCGCAGACAGCTCTTTTCTCATGCATGTCTTCTGAATTTCGTCAGCTGGTTGTGTCGTCTCATCGATTCTCGGACGCTCTATAGATCCTGCAGGGTAGGAACCTCTTCTGGCAGGAAGGTGAAAATCTCCGACGGAACGACGTCGAGATAGTCGCAGAGCATGGCGACGGATTTCAGTGAAATCGGTGCGTCCGAACGCAGACGCTGCATCATGCTGCTGGAGATGCTCATATGTGCGACGAGATCATATTGTGTCAGATTTTTTCTGTGCAGTGTACGCCAGAAAGGCGCGTAGGAAATCATTTTGTCATATGAACGCTTTCGCTTGGAGCTCATGGTGGATACCGTCCTTCTTTTATTTTTTCCTGGGATTGTATCGGAAAATAAAAGGCACATCGAACCGGTTTGAAACAGCCAGCGAGCGTGGTTTTCAGAAATAGGATTTGGCTGAGGAGAGGATATCAAACGGATAAATAATGTTCTTTAAATTTATTGTATATAGCGAGGGTGGGAGAGAATGCTGAGAATGCTCATTATATTATTACTGCTGATTATACCAGCCATTCTTGCAACTATATCAAAGCACGAAAGAAGTATACTGATGCCGGAAAGATACAGCTTCTGTTCCAGCCGTATCCGACGGTCGCATCGCTTCGTTTTCCTCTCGGATCTTCATGAGGTTGAGTTCGGAAAGGATAATCAGCGCCTGCTGGAAGCGATCGACGCAGAGCATCCGGAGTTCATACTGATCGGCGGTGACTTCATCCGCTGTCATAAGGTCCGGCCATGGACAGGCCATCGACACCAGGACAGTGTCGAGGTGAGCTGCCGCTTTCTGGAGGCCATCCGGAAGCGCTATCCGACCTACTATGCCATCGGAAACCATGAGGCACGGTTGCGGGAGAAAGCCGGAATCGTGCGTTGCACGAGTGGGGCGAAATATGATACATATATACAGGATATGGCCCGGGCAGACTATGCACGACTCGAGGAAGCGCTGAAGGGCGTCCATGTACTGGATGATGACTGTGTGGTGCTCGATGAGCTCGAACTCAGTGGACTGACCCTGGATCTCAGCTACTTCCGGAACATGCTGACGCACCCGCGGAAGCCACTTCGGGAGGAGGAGATCCGCGCGAAGGTCGGTACGCCGGACAGAACGAAGTTTTCGATCATGCTGCTGCATACGCCGATGTATGGGCATGAGGCACTGCGACATGGAGAGGATCTGGTCCTCAGCGGTCATTACCATGGCGGTACGATCCGTATTCCAGGGATCGGCGCGCTGATGACGCCGCAGTTTCAGTTTTTCGTCCGGGAGTGCGCCGGTATCTTCCGGGAGGGAGAGGGCATACTGCTCATCAATCGCGGACTCGGTACACATTCGATTAACATCCGCATCAATGATAAGCCGGAGATCTCCGTGATCACACTGCTGCCGGAAGGCACCGGCCCTGCACAGGAAAAAGAATGGCACAGGAATTAAGATTTAAACTGGAAAAATTTGAGGGTCCGCTGGACCTGCTGCTGCATCTGATCGAGCGCGATAAGATCGATATCTTCGATATCCCGATCGTGCAGATCACGGCAGAATATATGGACTACATCACGACGATGGAGGAGGAAGATCTCGATCTCGTCTCGGATTTCCTCGTGATGGCGGCGACGCTTCTCGAAATCAAGTCGCGCATGCTGCTTCCGAAGGAGGTGGATGAGGAGACCGGTGAGGAGGTCGATCCGCGTGCAGAGCTCGTTGCGCGTCTGCTTGAGTACCGAAAGTATAAGTACATGGCAGAGCAGCTCGAAAACCAGGAGGATCAAGCAGAGCTTTACTTCTATAAGCCGCCGACGATCCCGAAGGAGGTTGAGAAATATGTACCGCCGATCGATCTCGATGCACTGCTGAAGGATGTGACCCTCGAGCGTGTGCGAAAGATCTTCGAGGATGTCATGAAGCGCAGAGACGAGTCGGTCGACCAGGTACGCTCACGCTTCGGTGTGATCAAGCGGGAAAAAATCTCGCTGGAAGGCCGCATCCGCGATGTACTGAAGTATGTCCGCGGTCATCATCGCGTCTCCTTCCGGCACATGGTGGCGGAGAAAAAGGATAAGATGGAGGTCGTCGTCAGCTTTCTGGCTATCCTGGAGCTGATGAAGATGGGTCGCATCACGGCCGTACAGGAGCAGCCGTTCGGTGACCTCGATATCGCAGAGGTGGAACGCCCGGAGGGCTCGGATGACGAGCTCGACATGAAGGGACTGGAGGATTTTGACTGATGGAAAAGGAAGAGCAGAAGACGAGGGCGGAGGATACGACGGTGGAAACGGCGACGCCGGCCACCACGGCAGATACCGGCACCGCAGCAGCACAGGAGGACAATGCCTCCGTTGGACTCGATGCGGAAGCACAGAAGCTGGCCGAGGAAATCGATCAGGAGTTCTCCGCAGATCTTCTCGGGGAGGAGCGCATCGTCGAAGCGCTGCTGTTTACGATGGGACGCTCCGTCGGCCTCGATGAGATCGCGACGGCGCTCAATGCAGGAAAGAAGATCGCGCAGGATGCGGTCGAGCGGCTCATCGCGAAGTATGAGGAACGCAAGGGCGGCATGGTAATCAAGCGGCTCGAGAAGCGCTACCAGATGGCCGCGGATCCGGACTGCTATCCGGCACTCATCCGTGTGGCGAAGCAACCGAAGAAGCCGGTACTGACTGACGTCGTGATGGAAACCCTGTCCATCATCGCCTATAAGCAGCCGGTCACGAAGGCAGAGATCGAGCGTATCCGTGGCGTCAGCTCGGACCATGCGGTCAACCGTCTCGTCGAGTATGGGCTCGCGTATGAGGTCGGCCGTCTCAATGCACCGGGACGACCGGCACTCTTTGCAACCACGGAGGAGTTTCTCCGTCGCTTCGGCGTGAGCTCCATCCAGGAGCTTCCGGACTTGAATCCAGAGGTCGAGGCAGAAATCAGACAGGAGGTCCATGACGAGGTCGTGGATATCATGGGTCATGCCGAGGAGACCGAGCCGGAAGAAGGAACGGCAGACAGTGGGGACGATACGTCGGCAGATGCTGGCGGAAGAGCACAGTGAGTGAACCTCGCATGTATACAGCGTACAGCTCCGCCTCAGATCAGATGAAGGCGGCTTCACAGGAAGGACAGCATGATGGAAAAAACAATGCGTATCAAATATCATTCCGACGAGATCGAGAAGCTCGAGTACATCGCCGGGAAAAGCGACTGGATCGACCTCCGTGTTGCAGAGAACGTCACCCTGCAGAAGGGCGAGTTCCGCCTCATCAGCATGGGCATCTCCGTACAGGTGCCGGACGGCTACGAGATGCTGCTTGCACCGCGCAGCTCGACCTTTAAGAACTTCGGACTGATCCAGACGAACTCTCTCGGCATCATCGACGAGAGCTACTGCGGTGATCACGACATCATCCGGATGCCGGTGTATGCGACCCGCGATACCGAGCTGCATGTGAACGACCGGATCTGCCAGTTCCGCATCCTCGAGCATCAGCCGCACATCGTATTTGAAGAGGTGGACGCCCTCGGTAACCAGGACCGTGGTGGCTTCGGCTCCACCGGGAAGAACTGAGGTGCAGGCGATGCATATGCTTAAGCCAATGAAGACGGCCGCATGGGTCGGGTGCGTGGCCCTGCTGCTGACCGGATGCGGAAACAGGGTGGAGGAGCTCCGCCTGCAGGGCATCGATCTTGTGGAAAAAGGAAAATATGAAGAGGCCATCACGACGCTCGATGAGGCGATGGAGCGAAGCCGCGGCCGGGTCGGGGCCGAACAGTATGACATCCTGCTGTATAAGGCGGAAGCCGAGTACATGCTCGGTGACTATGATGCGGCTCGGAAAATCATCGAAACCCTGCGTGAGGTGAATGGAGATCAGGAGGTGTATCTCCAGTTCCAGACACAGCTCGACGCGCGACAGTACATCGAAAGCGCGACGAAGGCGTTGAATGACGGTGATATGGACGCGGCCCGCGAAAGCCTCGACCAGGCGAAGGCCGCCGGCCTCACGAATGATAAGGACTACCAGTTCGATGAGCTCGTGTACCTCGAGAAAACGGCACAGTGGACGGAGGCCTACGAGGCGGTCCAGACCTTCCTCGAAAACTATCCGGGAGATGCTGATGCGACCCGTGAACTCGCGTTTCTTCGGACTCGGATCGATGAGCTCTCGGCGAACACGGCGGCCGGTGGCACCGGTGTCCCGTCGACGACCGGCTGAGAAGCACGCGGTCCGGTTACGGATGTGACAGACCTCTGTCGGCACTTCCCGTGTCGGTGTCTGTTGTTTTCGGGCGGATTTGCTGTAATTTTACCGAATACGGACGCAGAACATACATCGATGTTTGACAGCCTGATGCTTGCATGCATCAGGCTTTTTTATTATACTTTTTTTGTTTCGTTTGTGTTCACACCGTTAGGAGGATCTCGCTATGAAATCATACATGAAGATGACGAAGGACGAGCTCGAGAAGGAGCTTCACGAGCTGAAGAAGCAGTACGAAAAGTATCAGGCGATGGAGATGAGTCTCGATATGAGCCGTGGTAAGCCATGTAAGGAACAGCTGGATCTCAGCATGGGCCTGATGGATGCACTGACCAGCGGTTGTGATATGTACTGTGCTGATGGTACCGACTGTCGTAACTATGGTGTACTCGGCGGCATCGAAGAGGCGAAGGAGCTGCTCTCGGATATGATGGAGAACAATCCGAACAACATCATCATCTATGGTAACTCTTCACTGAATGTCATGTATGATTCCATTTCGAGGTCGATGACCCACGGCGTTATGGGCTCCACACCATGGTGTAAGCTTGATAAGGTGAAGTGGCTCTGTCCGGTACCGGGCTACGACCGTCACTTCGGTATCACCGAGTACTTCGGCATCGAGATGATCAATGTTCCGATGACGCCGACCGGTCCGGATATGGACATGGTCGAGAAGCTCGTGAAGGAAGACGACGCCATCAAGGGCATCTGGTGCGTTCCGAAGTATTCCAACCCGCAGGGCTACAGCTACAGCGATGAGACTGTACGTCGTTTCGCACGTCTCCAGCCGGCTGCACGTGACTTCCGTATTTACTGGGACAACGCCTACGGTGTACATCACCTCTATGATAAGAACCAGGATTATCTCATCGAGATCCTCGCTGAGTGTAAGCGCGCGGGTAATCCGGATATGGTTTATAAGTTTGCCTCGACCTCGAAGATCACCTTCCCGGGTTCCGGCCTCGCAGCGCTCGCGACGAGCTCGAACAACCTCGATGATATCCGTAACCAGATGAAGCACCAGACCATCGGCTATGATAAGGTAAATCAGCTTCGTCATGTACGCTTCTTCAAGGATATCCATGGCATGATCGAGCATATGCGCAAGCATGCGGATATCATCCGTCCGAAGTTCGAGACCGTAGAGGGCATCTTCGAGAAGGAGCTCGGGGGTCTCGGTATCGGTGAGTGGACGAAGCCGAACGGTGGATATTTCATCAGCTTCGACACCCTGCCGGGCTGTGCGAAGGCGGTCGTAGACCACTGCAAGAAGGCTGGTGTAAAGCTGACCGATGCCGGTGCGACCTTCCCGTATCATCACGATCCAGAGGATACGAATATCCGTATCGCGCCGACCTATCCGCCAGTCGATGATCTGAAGATCGCGGCGAATCTGTTCTGCCTCTGTGTAAAGCTCTGCTCCGTAGAGAAGATTCTCTCCGAGAAGACACACCAGGCCGTAGAGGTTCTGGATGCACCGGAGTCCGAGGCACCGGCACAGGCATAATCGATGAGCTGAGAAAAAAGTCCCCTGCAGCGCGGCGTTTTCATCTGAGAAAACACCGCACTGCAGGGGACTTCATGCTCATCTGGAGTTTCGGTGAGACGTTTCGTGTTTTTCGGTGCGAGCGATCTGGAAGACGATCGGTGGACAGAACGGATATGCCGGTGGCTGTCCTTCCCATCAGGAGAGGAGCTGCTTCATGATATATGCGTAGATCTCCTGATTGTTGGCAGCCCACTTCGCACACATGCGCTCGGCGAAATCCTGATCCGGAACATTGATATCGACAGAGAACAGGATGGAGCTTTCCTCCCGGACCTCCATATGCACGATATAGTTCCCGTTATCATCCTGCTCATAGTCTGTATAGTTTGAGGACTCCTGACGCAGCTTGATCTTGTTGGCCTTCAGAAACTTGTTCATATCCTCGATCGCACCCGACGAGATATCGCTGCCGAAGAGCTCCAGTGTCTCGGAGCCCTCCCGTGTGATCTCATAGCGTGTCGCATTTCGCGTCGTATGGGCGGTGATCAGGTGCGCGTCCTCCAGTGCGGATATCGCCTGCTGCAGAGTAAAGTAGGTCGTGTACTCATAATCCAGAAAGAAAGCACTCAGCTGATTGTTCGTCAGCGGGTAGTTGATGGACTTCAGCAGATAGAGAATCATCAGCTTATACAGGGTTAAAGGCTCGGTAATCATAAAATGCCCTTTCTATCGTTCTATATTTCATTATAATAACAGGAAAGAGGGCGTATTTCAATGTGACGGACCCTTTTACACATGGCTTTTCTGTGTTAAAATATACGTTCATGGAGATTTTTGATTATGAAAGAACGCATAAATAAGCTGGCCAGGGGCATCGTCGATCTGGCCTGCCCCGAGCTTCGTCTCAGCGATACGGCCTTCCACGGCATGGTCTGCGCGGGCGAGACCTTAAAACTGGATCTGACCCTGACATCTGAGAATGGCATCCTTCTGAAGGGCCTGATCTACTCGGACAGTCCATATGTGACGCTTCAGAAGAATACCTTTCTCGGACTGCGTACCCGCATCAGTGCGCTCGTCGACGCACGTGCGCTGGAGGATGGCGATCATATCGAGGGGGGACTGTGCATCGTATCAAACGGTGGTGAAACACGGATTCCGTTTGCCTTCGAGGTTCGTTCCTACGCATCGGCCGAGGTGATTCCGGGCTTACGTACGCCGGAAGACTTTGTAAAGCTGTACCAGACAAACGGGGGCGCGGCTCTCCGTATATTTGAATATGATGATTTCGTCCGTGCACCGTTTATGAACGATGCACGTTTTCGTGCGCTCTATGATGGCCTCCGGAAGGGGCCGGACAGGGTACATGCACTCGAGGCCTTTCTGTATGCCATCCGGTATCCGAAGCAGGAGACGACGACACGGGTACCTCGTGCAGAGAGTGGGTGCACGAAGGAGACATTGAACAGAGCAGACGTACCGGTGGAAGAGCTGGAGGATGCGGAGCTCATCGAGGCGGCGGCTGGCTGCTGTATACGTGCAGGTGCGACGACGGAACTGGCGTTTCGGATCTATCAGCGGGCGATCGAGATGCAGTCACAGATCACCCGGCTGTATGAGTACTATATGTATGCGATGCCGAAGGGCTACCAGGGGCGTCTGCCACGCGAGGTCTATCTCTACTTCGCCTATGAGTACGATATCCCGGAGAACATGAAGCTGCCACTGTTCTATAACGTCGTGATGAACTTCGGTGCGGAGGAGGATATCTATCAGCGCTTCGAGAAGAAGATCCAGAAGTTTACGATCGACCAGCTGCTGAAGTCGGCCTTTGACCAGCGTCTGAGTGTGCTGTATGAGCGTATGGTCCTCGTGGATATGGTGGACGAACGGATCGGTACGGTACTGCCGGCGATTCTTCGCGCCTATCGCGTGTCGACCAGCGACCCGCGGATGCGCTATGTCGTCGTGCGCTACCTGGAGCTTCAGCGGGAGGAGCTCTATCCGCTGAAGGAGGGGAGTGCGTATATTCCGCTGTTCTTCGAGAACAGTGTGCTGCTGTTCCAGGATGCGTACGGAGACCGTTACACGGATATCAGCTATGAGAAGACCCGGATCATGGAGAAGCCGGAGCTCGAGAAGCGCTGCTTCCAGGTGGTGCCGGAGCAGCCGATGCTGAAGCTTGCCCGGGCACGGCGCATCGCACGAAATGGTATCCAGCGTGCGGAGGAGCTGCAGCTTCTCGAATCGGTGATACGCGAGATGCCACTCGCCGGACCATACCGCGCCTATCTTCTGAATGTGATTCTGAGATATCATGATAAGCAGCGGGACTCGGAGCCTGAGCTGGGTGAGGAGGAGAAGCAGTTCCTTGCGGAGATCCCTCAGCAGGAGCTCGACCACAGTGAGCAGAAGATGCTGCTTCGGACACTGATCCGGCAGAATATGTTTGAGGAAGCCTACCGCCGGATGCTGTCGAGCGGTGAGCGTGATCTGGATCGTCCGTACCTCGAGAAGCTGGTACGAAGCCTTGTCGCCTCGGAGCGTCATACGCGTTCAGCAGAGCTCATGGATCTCGGCTACGATCTGTTTACGCTCGGCACGAAGGATAGGACGATCCTGCGTTATCTGATGGAATCCTACAACGGTCTGTCCGGGGATATGCTGGCGATTCTGCTACGTGGACAGAAGCTGAAGGCGGACGGGCAGCGGGAGATGGCGGAACGTCTGCTGGCGCAGATGCTGTTCAGTCGGACCGAACAGGGGCTCGACGATGTATTCGAGCTCTACCGGAGCTTCCCGGATGCGGAAAATGTGCTGCTGCGTGCCTATATCACGAAGCGCGCGGTGGATTACTTCATCGATGGTCGGGTGATCCGGGAGAAGGTGTTCTCGGATATCTATGGCATCGTGCGGGATGAGCGCTATAAGGAGCGTGTCCCGGTGATCTATCTGCTGGCGATGTCGAAGCACATGTCCGAGCAGAAGGATCTGAACGGAGAAGAAAAGCTCGTGCTTCAGGAGACGATGGACTATCTGATCCGGAAGAAACTGATTTTTGCATATACGAGAACGCTGTACCGTTTCGTGCGGATTCCGGACAGCGTGATGGACCGGTACTATATCGAGTACCACGGTCATAAGGATATCCGCCCGTCTCTGTATCTCCGTATCCTCCCGGATCAGGGGGATTTCGAGGAGGAAGAGATTATGAGAATCTATCAGAATATCTATGTGCGTCCGGTGACACTGTTTGCCGGAGAGCGCGCAGAGTACCAGATCTATGAATCTACGAAGGACCAGGTGCCGGCGACCAGTGGTAGCATCGCCTGGGACGGTACCGTGCGCCTGAAGGGGGACACCTACGATATTCTGAGCGAGATGTCCGGACTGATCGGAAAGGACCAGGATCAGGAGTTATATCAGGCCATGCACCGTTATGTTCGGAATGAAGCCGTCATCGAGGCCCTTTTCACGAAGGAGATGACGGAAGCGAAGAGTGTGGAGTAAGGAGAGCAGTTCTGTGAGTCGATATATAGGAATTTCACTGGACGATGACTATACGAATGTCTGTATCAATGATGAGACGGTAACGAAACCGCTGCCGACAGTCATCGCCAAACATAAAAAGGACGATCGCTGGACGGTCGGAGAGGAGGCCTATAAGGAAACCCTCGCCGGCTATGGTGTGATCGTCGATAAACTGGTCAGCCTGCTCGAAAAAAACGGGACGGCCACCATCTCGCGCGTGAAGTATACGGCGATCGATATCGTCTATCATTACTTTCAGGAGCTCCTCCGGACAGAGGAGGAGCCGAGCGAGGAGGATCGAAGTGGAGACATCGTCGTCGTCACGATCCGAAAGGCAAGCCGCGCCATGGTGGAGAAGCTGCAGGAGGCCATCCTCCGGACCGGTGTCCGGGAGGAAAACCTGCACATCATCAGCCATACGGAAAGCTTCGCGCATTTCGTGCTGCACCAGGATTCCAGCCTTTACAATCGTAAGGTGGGCATGTTTGAATTAAATAACCAGTGTCTCTGCTACTATGAGATGCATGTATCCCGCGGAACCCGTCGCTTCGCGCTGCTCGGGTCCGAGACGGAGACCGAGGCCTTCAACCTCGATATCTTGAAGACGACCTCCGGCGGAAAGATCGCCGACCGGATACTGACGACCGTTGCGGAGCGGACACTGGGGAAGGACGCCTACTCTGCGGTCTTTCTCTGCGGGCGCGGCTTCCGGGATACGAATTTCGCGACGAACTTCATGAATTTCATCTGCAATCGTCGCCGTGTGCTGATCGAGCCGGGACTCTTCTGTATCGGTGCAGAGATTCATGCCCGGAACATCGATGAGGAAAAGAGCGAGGAGTACACGATTCTCTGCGATACACGCGTGAGTGCGGATATCTCTGCACGTGTCGTGATCAACGAGAAGGAAGAGAATCTGCCGATCGTCAAGGCCGGTACGAACTGGATGGACTCGAGAACCTCCTATGAGCTGATCGAGGACGACCAGGACTACATCGATTTTCAGGTCACCTCCCTCGCCCATCCACGTCGTCCGATCCGTCTTCGCATGATGCTCGATCTCTTCCCGAAGCGGGAGAACCGGACGACGAGGATACGCATGTCGACGGAGTTTGTGGATGCGGAGACCCTCCGCGTCACCGTTCAGGATCTCGGCTTCGGCGACCTCTTCCCATCCAGCGGACAGAAAATCACCGAGGAGATCGACCTCGCGGACAAGGTTTAAATAAGGCGGGAAATATGGGCTTATTACTATGTACAAGGTGTGCACAGCACCCGTTCTACTATGAAAAACTGGATATCAATCTCTGGTCGATCCAGGAGCTTTCCTATGTGATCTACCACTATCCGATCATGCTGCCGACCGATCTCGTGGACCGGAAGCTGAGTGGCTGGATCCGTGATGAGCTGCACATGGGTATCCTCGCCGCGAAGCTCGAGCAGTACATGGGCTCCGGTGAAGGCGGAGAGCTTCAGGAACGTCTGCTGCTCATGATTCTCCGTGAGAGCAACTACTACACGCAGCAGGAGATCAGTTGCTTCGAGACCGAGTACAGTCGTCTTCGTCACATCGATCGTGACCAGTTCTATGATCTGCTCGGCGATGCATACTTCCACATGGGCCGCTATGGCCGGGCGATCGAGGCCTATACCGAGTCGCTGCACTATCAGGACAGTATGCTCGTCAAGATGAAGCTCGGCAGTGCCTGCGTGACGGTCATGCAGTTCCGCCGTGCATCGGATATCTTCGAGCAGGTCTTCGTCGAGACCGCGGCGCTGGAACCACTTCGTAAGCTCTACTTCATCTCGAAGCTCGAACCGTCCGTCAATACGATCGAAAAGTATATCGACCATATCGATACGGAAATGCTTGCAGATTGGGAGCTTCAGTATGATAATGTACTGACACAGGCAGAGGATTCCGAGCATGTCCGCCAGGTCGATGACGTCTACCAGCGGGATCGCAGCGAATTCCGGAAGGAAGCGAAGCTCTGGCTGGTCAAGTGGAAAAAGGAATACCGCGAGAAGGTATAAAAGAAGTGGCGTCTCCGCCCTGCTGAAGATCAGGTAGTGTAGACGACCGGAACACCATCACCCATCTCAGAATATAGATAGAAGAAGGAAATGATTATGAAAGAACTTGCAAAGCAGTACAACCCGGAGGAGGTTGAGGACCGCATCTATGACATGTGGCTGAAGGGCCACTATTTCCATGCGGAGGTCAACCCGAACAAGAAGCCGTTTACCATCATGATGCCGCCACCAAACGTTACCGGTCAGCTGCACATGGGCCATGCCCTCGATAACACACTGCAGGATTCCCTGATCCGCTGGAAGCGTATGCAGGGCTATGAAGCACTGTGGCAGCCGGGCAGTGATCATGCGGCGATCGCAACGGAGGTGAAGGTCACCAATCAGCTGAAGGAGAGAGGCATTGATAAGCATGCGCTCGGTCGTGAGGGCTTCCTGAAGGAGGCCTGGAAGTGGAAGGAGGAGTACGAGTCCAGAATCGTCAACCAGCTCCACAAGATCGGCTCCAGTGCCGACTGGGACAGACTTCGTTTTACCATGGACGAGGGCTGCACACACGCCGTTCAGACTACCTTCATCAATCTGTATAAGAAGGGCTACATCTATAAGGGCTCCAGAATCATCAACTGGTGTCCGGTCTGCCACACTTCCCTCAGTGATGCAGAGGTAAACCACGAGGAGCAGGAAGGTCACTTCTGGCATATCCTCTATCCGCTGGCGGATGGTTCTGGTCAGATCGAGATCGCAACCACTCGTCCGGAGACCCTGCTCGGTGATACCGCCGTCGCCGTCAATCCGGAGGATCCGCGCTATAAGGACATGATCGGCAAGATGGTGAAGCTTCCGCTTACGGATCGTGAGATCCCGATTGTCGGTGATGAGCATGCGGATATGACCTTCGGAACCGGTGCTGTAAAGATCACACCGGCACACGACCCGAACGACTTCGAGGTCGGCAAGCGTCACAATCTTCCGGAGATCACGATCCTGAACGATGATGCGACCATCCACTACCCGGGATCGAAGTATGATGGCATGGACCGCTATGAGGCACGAAAGGCCATGGTACAGGATCTGACCGATCTCGGTCTGCTGGTGAAGGTCGTTCCGACGAAGCATAATGTCGGCACCCACGACCGCTGTGGTACCACGGTCGAGCCGATGATCAAGCCGCAGTGGTTCGTACGTATGGAGGAGATGGCGAAGCCGGCGATCAAGGCCATCGAGACCGGCGAGCTCCAGTTCGTTCCGGAGAACTACAGTAAGACCTATCTTCACTGGCTTGAAAATATCAAGGACTGGTGTATCTCCCGTCAGCTCTGGTGGGGACACCGTATCCCGGCCTACTACTGTGAGGACTGCGGCGAGATGGTGGTCGGGATCGAGGCACCGGAGAGCTGCCCGAAGTGCGGTGGACATCACTTCCGACAGGATGAGGACACCCTCGATACCTGGTTCTCCAGTGCACTCTGGCCGTTTGAGACCCTCGGCTGGCCGGAGGATACCCCGGAGTACAGATACTTCTATCCGACGGATGTACTCGTGACAGGTTACGATATCATCTTCTTCTGGGTAGTTCGAATGGTATTCTCTGGGATTGAGCAGACCGGTAAGGTTCCGTTCCATAAGGTCCTGATTCACGGACTCGTACGTGATGATCAGGGACGGAAGATGAGCAAGTCGCTCGGCAACGGTATCGATCCGCTCGAGGTCATCCGAAAGTATGGCGCCGACGCCCTTCGTATGACCCTCCTCACCGGTAATGCACCGGGTAACGACATGCGTTTCTACTGGTCGAGAGTCGAGGCCTCCAGAAACTTCATGAATAAGGTATGGAATGCGTCCCGCTTTATCATGATGAACCTCGATAAGGCAGATCTTCCGGAGACGATGCCGGCGAACCTGACCATGGCGGATAAGTGGATCCTCAGCAAGGTGAACAGCCTCGCTGCCGATGTGACCCGTAATCTGGAAGCCTTCGACCTCGGAATCGCCCTCGATAAGGTACAGAACTTCATCTGGGAGGAGTTCTGCGACTGGTACATCGAGATGGTGAAGCCACGTCTCTGGAACGAAGAGGATGAGACGAAGGCAGCCGCGCTCTGGACACTGAAGCATGTGCTCATCACATCGCTGAAGCTTCTGCATCCGTTTTGCCCGTTCATCACGGAGGAAATCTTCGATACCCTCGAGAACCCGGAGACCCCGCTGATGTGTCAGTCGTGGCCGGAGTTCAGTGAGACACTGAACTTCCAGGAGGATGAGGCGGAGATCGAGACCATCAAGGAAGCCGTACGTTCGATCCGTAATGTTCGTACGAATATGAATGTTGCACCGTCCAGAAAGGCGATGACCTACGTCGTGACCGAGAACGAGCGCGTAAGAAAAACGTTCGAACATAGTAAGGTATTCTTCGCTACCCTCGCCTATGCATCGGATGTTATAATTCAGAGTGATAAGACAGGCATCGCAGACGATGCCGTAACGGTAGCGATTCCGGATGCGGTGATCCATATCCCGTTTGCGGATCTCGTTGACATCGCAAAGGAGATCGAGCGTCTCGAGAAGGAGAAGCAGAAGTGGGAAGCAGAGATCCGTCGTTCCACCGGTATGCTGAACAACGAGCGCTTCACTTCGAAGGCACCGGCAGAAAAGGTAGAGGAGGAGCGTGAAAAGCTTCAGCGGAATACACAGCTTCTTCAGCAGGTGACCGAGCGTCTCGCTGCCCTCAGAAAGTAAACGTGGGAGGAAACAGATCATGAAACGTACACATATAGTGGGTGTCGCTCTGGCACTGGCCCTTTCGATGACTGCGCCAGTGGCAGCTATGGCGGCCGAGCACCCTGCAAGCGCGGTCGAGCTTCAAGAGGTAGCTGCGACACAGAAGAGCAAGTTCGCCTGGGAGAATACCGGGACGAGCTGGCGTCTTCTGTATCTGACACCGTCCAGCACACAGTGGACCTACGCCCATAAGTGGGTACAGATCGGTGCGAGCTTCTATTATTTCGACGAGCAGGGCGATATGGTCGAGGGCTGGTTCCAGGATGCGAGCGGCCGCTGGTTCTTCGCGCAGTATGATAACATGGCCCGGAACAACCCGGATGCCGGAAAGGTCATCAGCGGCTGGGCACAGATCCGGGCGACGAACGGAAGCATGCAGTACTACTACTTCGGAAGCGATCCGACGACCGGCATTCCGAGTGGTATGTATGGAAGTGATACGGCAGGCTACTATAAGAGCTATACCATCGACGGTCAGGAGTACCAGTTTGATTCGAACGGTCACTGCGTACAGACGATGATCGGCATGGCGAAGACCTATGGACGTAACCGCACAGAAGTAAGTGATCTATAAGGATGAAGATTAATCTGATTGTCGTGGGAAAGGTGAAGGAGAAATATCTCCGGGATGCAATCCAGGAGTATGCGAAGCGGCTGTCTGCATACTGTGATCTCAGCATCATCGAGGTTGCGGATGAGAAGACACCGGAGCATGCGCCGGAGACGGTGGAGGCCCGGATCAAGGAGACCGAGGGGGAGCGTATCCTCGCGAAGATCAGTGACCGGAGCTATGTGATCGCGCTCGCCATCGAGGGAGATATGCTGAGCTCCGAGCAGCTGGCGGAGCGGGTGCATGAGCTGATGCTGCGCGGACGCTCGGACATCAGCTTCATCATCGGCGGCTCACTGGGCCTTAGTCCGGCCGTGCTGAAGCGAGCGGACAGAAAGCTCAGCTTCAGCCGCATGACCTTTCCGCACCAGCTGATGCGGGTGATCCTGCTCGAGCAGGTGTACCGTGCGTTTAAGATCAATGCGCATGAGCCATATCATAAATAAAAAGGACCCATGCGGGCAATGTCATTAAGTTAAGATGACAAAAGAAAGATCTCTATACCAGAAATGGTATAGGGGTCTTTTTTTACGGCA
>CAKQED010000009.1:0-51413 GCA_934229835.1 uncultured Oribacterium sp.
TTTGCAGTAAAAAAAAGACCCCTATACCATTCTGGTATAGAGATCTTTCTTTTGTCATCTTAACTTAATGACATTGCGGATCTCCGGGGTCTTTTTCTGATGATCATCCCAGCATATCAAAAATACTCATCTGGTTCGACGACGGGATGTCGCCGAGCAGTCCGAGCTCCGAGAACTTATCGACGAAGCCCTTCGGGCAGTGCGTCCGGTTCATAAAGTCGTCCTTACTGAGGTAGCGCGCACCACTCTTCGCACCGTCCTCGATGCCCTGTGCTACGGCTTCACCGAGCCCGGCCATGGAGGTAAAGCTCGGCATGATCTTCCGGTCCGGTGTGATCGTGAAGTCCTTGGCCTTCGCCTTATAGATGTCGAGCGGCGCGAACTCGATGCCGCGCGCATACATCTCCTCACAGATCTTCATATCGCGGAGACACACCGCTTCCGTATTCGTCGGATGCGGGATCTTCATATACTCATCGATGTAGTAGCGGAGCTTGTCGACACCGCCGCACATCTTATCGTAGTCGAAGCCGTCCGCACGGATACTGTAGTACGCCGTGTAGTACTCGACCGGATAGAATACCTTACAGTAGGCGACACGCCACGCCATCATGACATAGGCGGCGGCATGGGCCTTCGGGAACATGTACTTGATCTTCTTGCAGGCATCGATGTACCACTGCGGGACACCGTGATCGAGCATGTCCTGGCACCACTCGTCCTTCAGGCCCTTATGCTTTCGGGTGAACTCCATGATGGTGAAGGACTCACCCGGGTCCATGCCCTTATGCATGAGGTAGACCATGATATCATCTCGACAGCAGATCGCCTCCTGCAGGGTGGTCGTACCGTTCTTGATGAGGTCCTGTGCGTTGTTGAGGTAGACATCGGTACCGTGGCTGAGGCCCGAGATACGCACGAGATCCGAGAGGTACTTCGGCTTCGTATCCTCGACCATCTGCATCGCGAAGGAGGTACCGAACTCCGGAATCCCGAGGCAGCCGAGCTTGACGCCGTGTATGTCTTCAGGTCGGATGTGCAATGCTTCCGTCGAAGCAAAGAGGCTCATCACCTCTTTATTATCAAGCGGGATGTCGTTAACCGGGTCGATCCCCGTCAGGTCCTGGAGACGCCGGATCATGGTCGGATCATCGTGACCGAGGATGTCGAGCTTCAGCAGGTTATGGTCGATCTTATGGTAATCGAAGTGGGTGGTGATGATCGGGCTCGTGATATCATTGGCCGGATGCTGTACCGGGGTGAAGGTGTTGATCTCCTCACCATGCGGCAGCACGACGATACCGCCCGGGTGCTGGCCCGTGGTCCGGCGCACGCCGACACAGCCCTGCACGAGACGATCGATCTCCGCGCTTCGCTTATCGATGCCCTTCTCCTCATAATACTTCTTCACCATACCGAAGGCCGTTTTGTCGGCGAGCGTACCGATGGTGCCTGCCTTGAAGGTGTGGCCGTCGCCGAAGATGACACCGGTGTAGGCATGGGCCTTCGCCTGGTATTCGCCGGAGAAGTTCAGGTCGATATCCGGCTCCTTGTCACCGTTGAAGCCGAGGAAGGTCTCGAATGGGATATCGAAGCCCATACGGTTGAGCTCCGTACCACACTTCGGGCACTTCTTCGGCGGCATGTCGCAGCCCGCCATACCGGAGTACTTCTTAACCTCCGGTGAATCGAAGTCGTACCAGTAGCACTTCGGACAGACATAGTGCGGACTCAGCGGATTAACCTCCGTGATGTGCGCCATGGTCGCCGCGAAGGACGATCCGACGGATCCTCGCGAGCCGACGAGGTAGCCATCCTCGTTCGACTTGTCAACGAGCTTCTGCGCGATGATATACATGACGGAGTAGCCGTTGCTGATGATCGAGTTCAGCTCCGTCTCGAGACGGTCGGACACGATCTTCGGCAGCTCCGGTCCATAGATGCGGTGCGCGGTCTCGTGGCAGATCTGACGCAGCGTCTCGTCGGAGTGCTCGATGACCGGCGGACACTTATCCGGACGGACCGGACGGATCTTATCGCACATGTCGGCAATCATGTTCGGGTTGTCGATGACGATTTCCTTCGCCTTTTCCGGCTCGAGGTAACTGAACTCGTCGAGCATCTCCTGCGTCGTACGGAAGTAGAGCTTCGCATCACTCTCCTCCTCGTCGAAGCCACGGCCGGCCTGGATGATTCTCCGGTAGATGTCATCGTCTTCGTCGACATAGTGGCAGTCGCAGGTCGCGCAGACCGGCTTCCCGAGCTGGGAAGCGATGTCGATGATCTTCAGATTATAGTTGATCAGGTCCTGCGTGCTGTTCGCGGTGTACTTGTCACTCGCGATCATGAAGCTGTTGTTTCCGAGCGGCTGCACCTCCAGATAATCGTAGAAGGAGGCGATATTCATGAGCTGCTGCTCATCCGCTCCGCGGGTCATCGCCTGGAACACTTCACCGGCAACGCAGGCGCTGCCGATGATGAGGCCCTCCCGAAGCTCCCGGAGCAGGGACTTCGGGATACGCGGACGGGATTTAAAGTACTTTAAGTGGCTCTCGGAGATGAGTCGGTAGAGATTGATACGGCCGACGTCGTTCTTCGCGAGCAGTACGATATGGTAGGAAGGAAGTTTCATGACGTTCGCGGCATGATCGAACTCGAGGTGATCGATGTCGGACAGCAGCTTCGCACCCCGTGCCCGCACCATCTCGATCTCCTTCATGTAGATTTCCGCTGTGCAGGCCGCATCGTCCACGGCCCGGTGATGATGCTCGAGCGAGACCCCGAGCTCCTTCGCGACGGTGTCGAGCTTATAGCGGTTCAGCTGCGGCAGCAGCAGACGGCTGAGACTCACGGTGTCGAGGATCGTCGGGGCATACGGAAGTCCGAGCCGCTTCGCATTCTTCGCGACGAAGCCGGTATCGAAGCCCGCGTTGTGTGCGACGATCACGGCATCCCCACACCAGTCGAGAAAGTCCGGGAGAACTTTCTCGATCGGATCTGCGTCCATGACCATGCTGTCGTCGATGCTCGTGAGCTGGGTGATGCGGAACGGAATCGGCACGCCCGGGTTCACGAAGACATCCATGCGGTCGACGATCTCGTTATTTCGAAGCTTCACCGCACCGATCTCGATGATGTGGTCGGTCTCGGCACTGAAGCCGGTGGTCTCGATATCGAAGACCACCGTGTCATGGTCGAGCCCCTGCCCCTTCTCGTTCTGCACGATCGTCTCGAGGTCATCGACGAGATAGCCCTCGCAGCCGTAGATCAGCTTGAAATCCTTATCGTGCTTGATTTTCTTCAGGTAAATGTTGGCGTCCGGGAAGGCCTGCACGACGCCGTGGTCGGTGATCGCCATCGCCTTCATGCCGAAGGAAATCGCGGTGTCGATGTAGTCATTGACATCCGTGACACCGTCCATATCCGACATCTTCGTATGCAGATGCAGCTCGACACGCTTCTCCGGCGAGCGGTCCTCCCGCTTTGCACGATTCAGCTGATAGCGCACGATGCCGTCGATGAAGCTCATCTCGACCTGCTTATCGAAGGAATCGTAGGACACGGTGCCCTTGATCTTCAGCGCGGTGCCCGGCTTCACGAAGCTCTGCGCGAGCTCCATATCCTCGTCCTCGACGAAGATCTTCACGGAGATCGAGTCGGTGAAATCCGTGACGTCAAACTTGAGGATGTTCTTACCGGTACGGGTATGCACCGGATCATGTACGAGGAAGATCTGACCGGCGACGATGACGTTACCAGAGCTCGCGTCGACGTCCTCGAGCTTCACGGCATCGCCCTCGAAGTAGCGGCCGTAGAGCACCTCCTCGTTTTCAGACATCTTAAACGCACGCTTCCGCCGCTGGAAGGAGCCGGTACCGCCCCCGATGCCGCCGAAACGGCTTCCGGAGCCGCCCTCCCTCTGCGGAGCGCCTGTGTTCCGGGCGTTTGCATTGGCCGCTGCATCTGAAGCCGGATTCGCACTGCGCTGTGCCGACGCAGCATTCCCCTGGGCCAATGCAGAGGATCCGCCACCGTCGATGGCGTCGCCGGCAGCACGTGCCATGCCGCTCAGATTGAACGGGTCACGGGTATCCATGAAGTCTTCGTTCTGCTGCAGCGCCTGACGACGGCGCTGGGCCGCCTCCTCGTCCTCCTCTGCGCCCGGCACATAGTCGCGCGCGAGCTGCTCCGGGGCGACCATCTTCCGCGCCTCGTAGTGCATGTCAAGAAGAAGCTCCAGATGACAGCGCTTCTCGAAGATACTGTGAAGCGCCGCCTCGAGCTTCTTCGCAGCGGTCTTATAGAGATTCGACTCCGGCACGGTGAGCGACATCGTATCGTCCGCGGTCCAGCTGAGCTTTCCGCGGGTCAGCATGTTGTAGAGCACGATGTCGTAGTTCTTCATCTCGAGGAGGATCGAGTCACGGTACAGATCGTAGAGCGTACGCGGATTATACTGCGCACTCAGATGGAACTCCTCGGCGATGCGGACCGTGATCTCCTTCCGACCGAACAGCTGCTCCTTGATCGCCTTCTCAAGCGCGTAGATGCTCCGCTTATCGATGAGATGCGCGCTCAGGATATGGATACGAATCAGCTTCCGGTCACGCGTGATCGTCACCCGCGTCACATACGTATCCGTCACCAGCGCCTCGATCTCCTTCGGCAGGTTTAATGAATCGAAAACTTCGAAAAATTTCTTCATAACGTTCCTTTAAGTGCTGATGGACAGGCGGTGGTGCGGAGAACCGATCACGCATTTCGGGTCTGTCAACCACTTCAAAATCAGAATTTTGCGATTTCCTCGCGGAGCACTTCGAGCAGCTGATCCTCCGGCACCTTGCGGATGATCTCACCCTTCTTGATGAGGAGGCCCTCGCCCTTGCCGCCGGCGATGCCGAGGTCGGCTTCCTTCGCTTCACCCGGACCGTTCACCACGCAGCCCATGACCGCAACCTTCAGCGACTTATCATCGAACTCCTCCACCATGGTCTGAACCTGATTGGCGAGTCCGATCAGATCGATGTTCGTGCGGCCGCAGGTCGGACAGGACACGACCTCGATGCCGCCCTTCCGAAGCCCGAGGGTGCGGAGGATGAGCTTCGCGGACTTGACCTCCTCGACCGGATCCGCACTCAGCGATACACGGATGGTATTGCCGATCCCCTGGGAAAGGATCATGCCGAGACCGAGGGCGGACTTGATATTGCCGGACCACATGGTACCGGCTTCGGTGATGCCGACGTGCAGCGGGTAGTCCGTCTGCTGGCAGATGAGCTCGTGCGCGCGGGTGCACATCAGAACGTCGGAGGACTTGATGGAGATGACGAGATTATCATAGCCCATATCCTCGATGAGGTGGACCTTATCGAGCGCAGACTCCACGATGCCCTCGGCGGTGACGTGACCACCGTACTTTGCAATCAGGTCCTTCTCGAGGGAGCCGGAGTTCACGCCGACACGGATCGGGATGTTCCGCTCCTTCGCGCAGTCCACGACAACCCGGATTTTCTCGTTCGAGCCGATGTTGCCCGGGTTGATACGGATCTTATCCGCGCCGTTTTCCATCGCTTCGATGGCCATGTGGTAGTCGAAATGAATGTCGGCTACGAGCGGAATCGAGATCTGCTTTTTGATCTCACGAATCGCCAGTGCGGCCTCGTGGGTCGGCACGGTGCAGCGGATGATCTGGCAGCCGGCCTTCTCGAGGCGGTGGATCTGTGCGACGGTCGCCGCGACGTCCTCCGTCTTCGTGTTGCACATGGACTGGATCGCGATCGGGTTCTCCCCGCCGATCTTTACATTACCGATGGAAACCACACGGGTCTTCTCTCTTGCTAACATCACATTTCCTCCTGTATATGCGGCCAATGCTTCGGCCTTCTACATCTTCACTTCACGTGGCGGTTCCGATGGCGGCAACGCACTACGCACGCCTCTCCTGCTTTTTATCCTGCGGACAAGTGCTTTCAGTGCCCCAGCATCGCGCTGTATGCGCCGGTGAACAGATTCAGTATATCGTTGGACATGACAGCGGCCATCAGCAGAAGCAGCAGAATCATGCCGATCTGGTTGATGCGCTCCTCGAGCTGCGGGGCGAGGCGTCGTCTCGAGATCATCTCGAGCAGGATGAACAGCAGGCGGCCGCCATCGAGGGCTGGTACCGGCAGCAGATTCATCACACCGAGGTTCGCCGAGAGCATCACGAGAAGCTCCAGCAGTACGAGGAAAGCATTGAGCGCACCGTACTGGGAGGACTGCTCAACCGTGGAGCCCATGACCGTCACCGCACCGACTGGTCCCATCACCTCCTGGCGCTGGACGCGACCATGCACGAGCAGACGCAGACTCTGGAGCACGACCGTCGTGTTGTAGCGGACCTCATAGAAGGCGTCCTCGACGACCTCCCGTGGGCCGGCCGGCAGGAAGCGACCGCCGTAAAAGCTGATACCGAGCTTATACTTCTGCTGTGTTGCATCATAGTACGGTTGAAATTCGAGCGTCTTCTTCACTCCATCTCGAAGCACCACCGCCTCCAGCTTCGTGTTTTCATCGAAGTCTGTGGAATTTACATAGAGCCAGATGAAGAGGTCCCGGTAGCCCGGTACGGCACGCTGCGCCTTTCCCTCATAGCCGATCGACTGCAGCGCGTCCCCGCGCTCGAAGCCGGCCTCCGCCACGGGTGTATCCGGCGTCGTGTCCATGACGTAAAGACGGTCATAGCCACAGAAGCCGACCAGCACGAAGGCGAGGATAGTCGCGAGGATGAAGTTGTTCAGTACACCGGCGATGCAGATGAAGAAACGCTGCGGCGCCGACTTCTCGTTGAAGCTGTACTTCGTGATCTCGTCGCTCCGGAAACGGACACCGTCGTAGTCGATCCAGTGCAGTTCTGAAGCGACGTCCCGGCTCGGAAACGTGTCGGCATCCGTGCTGGATCCAGAGCGACCGGCCTCAGGCTGGACATCCTCCCGACAGTCTATACCTGCATCATCTCCTGAGTCAGCACTCTCCTCCGCGCGGCCCTGCGGGGTCGAGAAATCGCCGGAGCCGGCGCTGTCCTCTCCGAGCATCGCGCAGCTTCCGCCGAGCGGCAGAAGCTTGAGGGAGTAACGTGTATTTCCTATGACACGACTGAGCACCCGCGGTCCCATCCCGATGGAAAACTCGAGAACGCCGACGTGACAGAGCTTCGCGGCCAGAAAATGACCGAGCTCATGGAAGAAAACCAGGAAGCCGAGACCTAATATAGCGATGATAATACTGATAATAGTCATAGTTATTAATGGACGATCTTTGAGTGTGTCCGTACGAAGTCGCGGGCCCAGGCTTCGATCTCGAGGATCTCCGGGAGAGTCGGTGCTGCGAGGACGTGGCCCTCATGGGCGTCCATGGCCTCTTCGATGACGTCCGCGATCTCCAGGAAGTCGATGCGGTCCTGTAGGAACATCGCGACCGCTTCTTCGTTCGCGGCATTGTAGACAGTCGGCATGGAGCCGCCAGTCCGGCCGGCGCGGTAGCCGAGGGCGAGGCCCTTGAAGGTCTCCATATCCGGATTCTCGAAGCTAAGCTGCATCAGCGCCGCGAGGTCGAGTCGCTCGTCCTCCTTCAGCGCACGGCGGTTCGGCGCATAGAGCGCGTACTCGATCGGAATACGCATATCCGGCAGGCCGAGCTGGGCCTTCACCGAGCCGTCAACATACTGTACGGCAGAGTGCACGATGGACTGCGGCTGTACGACGACCTGAATCTCATCGACCGGTACATTGAAGAGCCAGCTGGCTTCGAGGACCTCGAGGCCCTTATTGACCATCGTCGCGGAGTCGATCGTGATCTTCCGTCCCATCGACCAGTTCGGGTGCTTCAGCGCATCCTCCTTCGTCTTCCCGCGAAGCTCGTCTCGCTTCTTTCCGCGGAATGGTCCGCCGGAGGCCGTCAGCAGGATCTTCTCGATGGCCTCATGCGGCTCCCCGGTGAGCGACTGCCAGATGGCGCTGTGCTCGGAGTCGATCGGCTTGATCTCGATGCCACACGCCGCTGCCAGCGGCATGATGATGTGACCGGCGCAGACGAGGGTTTCCTTGTTTGCGAGGGCGACCTGCTTTTGGGTCTTCAGTGCTGCGATGGTCGGCTGGATACCGATCATACCGACGACGGACACCACGACCTCATCGCAGTGCGCCATGGTCGCGAGCTCAATCAGCCCGTCCATCCCGCTCAGCACCTTCACCGGGAGCCCGTAGCTCCGGAAGGTCTCTGCCTTCGCTTCGTTATAGATGCAGACGGCCTCCGGATGGAGCTTTTCCACCTGTGTCTTCAGCTGCTCGATCGAGCCATAGACGGCGAGTCCGGTGACCTGGATCTCCGGATCGCCCTCGATCACATCGAGGGTCTGGGTTCCGATGGAGCCCGTCGAACCTAATATTACTAATCTTCTCATAATTTTCCTTTCGTCAGATCAGGAAGCTCAAGGCGAAGTAAACCGCCGGGGCCGTGAACAGGACAGAGTCGAAGCGGTCCAGGATGCCGCCGTGGCCCGGGATCAGGTGCCCGTAGTCCTTCACCTCGTAATCGCGCTTGATGCCGGAGGCGGTGAGGTCGCCGACCATCGAGATCAGCGCGCCGACCGCACAGGAGATGCCGCAGGCGATGCCTGGGTTTGAGATGATGGCGAAGCCGCGCCGGAAGATGGTCGCATAGAGACAGCCGAGCAGCGCAGCACCGAGGACACCGCCGAAGGCACCCTCCACGGTCTTTTTCGGACTCAGGATTGGGGTCATCTTATGACGCCCGAAGAGCATGCCGGCGCAGTACGCGCAGGTGTCGGAGCCCCAGCTTGCGAGGAAGATGAGCCAGACGAGGTACTTGCCGTCCGGGAGTGACCTGGTCTGGTAGATGTAGCTCATCATGATCCCGGCGTAGCAGAAGCCCATGAAGGCCTTCGCGACCTGGGAAATCTTGTAGGCCGGATAGGTGATGACATAGAAGGTCATCAGTGCCATGAGGCTAAGCACGATCATCAGCGGGTAGTACTCCTCAACATGGAACCAGACGATGATGTAGTAGCCGATGGTCGTGAGATAGCCGACCAGTCCGAGGGACGTGTGCTCGATCCCGAAGACACGGTAGAGCTCGAAGAGTCCGATCATGGAGATCAGAAAGGTCAGGACAAACAGCGGGAGTCCGCCGCGCGGGACGGTGAGGATCGCGATCAGGACGAGGACGATGCCGCTCAGAAGTCGCGTGACGAAGGACTTCATCTTCTTTTCATTTTGATCTTTCTTTAAGTTCTCAGTTTCTGCCATAGTGTACCTCAAAATACAAAGGACAGGCCACCCTTATACACTGTTGATACAACGCAAAAGGAAGCCTGTTCCGCTCGGATATTTATATTTGCTGCTGCCGAAGCGTCACGCCCGACTGCCGGGATCACCGATGCGCTTCAGAAGCGCATCACTTTTTCCGACCGCCGAAGCGTCGCTCCCGGCTGTTGAAGCTGTCGATCGCCTTCAGAAGCTCTTCCTTCGTGAAATCCGGCCAGAGCACCGGCGTGATGTAGTACTCCGCGTACGCACTCTGCCAGAGCAGGTAGTTCGATATGCGAAACTCACCGGAGGTGCGGATGACGAGATCCGGATCCGGCATACCGGCCGTGTCGAGGTAGCCGGCGAAGTCCTGCTCGGTCAGCGCCTCGATCTCCTCTTCACTCTTTCCTGCGCGGGTCGCCTCGATCGTGTACTTACGAACCGCACGGACGATCTCGTCGCGTGAGCCGTAGTTCACGGCGAAGACGAAGGTCATGCCGGTGTTCTGCTTCGTCTCCTCCTCGAGACGGCGGATGCCCTCCTGGATGTCCGGTGCGAAGCGGCTGCGCTCACCGATCATGCGGGCGCGTACGTTATGCTCGTTCGCGACCTTGATGAGTTTCACCATGTAGAAGCGAAAGAGCTTCATCAGGGCACCGACCTCCTCCTCGGAGCGCTTCCAGTTCTCGGTCGAGAAGCCATAGACGGTCAGGTACTGCACGCCGAGACGCGCACAGTCGGCGACGGTCCTCTCCAGCGTCTCACAGCCCTGCTTATGGCCCATGGCACGCGGGAGGCCCTTATGCTCCGCCCAGCGTCCATTGCCGTCCAGTATGATGGCGATATGGGCCGGGATGTTCCGGCCCTCAGAATTGATGATATCCACTGAAATCTCCTCTAAGACAGGGTGTGCAGGCCCGCGGACACACACAGAGCGCGGCGCAGACATCCGCTGTCTCTCCTGATCGCTGTGCTCGTTGCGGAGCCGCCGATTAAACGGTCATGAGCTCCTTGTTCTTCGCCTCGACAGAGGAATCGATCTTCTCACACATGTGATCCGTGAGCTCCTGAATGTCCTTGGTTGCTCTCGCGAGATCATCCTCGGTCATCTCGGAAGACTTCTCGAGCTTCTTTGCGAGATCCATGGCATCACGACGGATGTTACGGATGGCGATCTTCGCTGCCTCACCCTTCTTCTTAACATCCTTCGTCAGCTCCTTACGTCTCTCCTCGGTGAGCTCCGGGAATACGAGACGGATGACAGTACCATCGTTTACAGGATTGATACCGAGCTCGGACAAATTGATGGCCTTCTCGATCTCCTTCAGCATGCTCTTATCCCATGGCTGAATCTGGATGAGACGTGCCTCCGGGACGGAAACATTGCCCACCTGCTGGATCGGGGTCGGTGTGCCGTAGTAGTCCACCGTTATACGGTCGAGTACGTGCGGGTTCGCACGGCCTGCGCGGATGGTCGCAAGCTCGTCCATCAGATTATCGTGGGTCTTGTGCATCTTTTCGATGTAAATGGTAAATTGATCATCCATGATCTGGTCCTCCTATTGTTCCCCTTTTCGGGTTGTTGATAAGTTCAGTTCAGCCTGTAGGCCAATGCTTCTGTCCTAGAGCTGCATCTCTTCGCGCTGCGTGAGCGGCAGCGCTATGCTGCGCATGCTTCGCGCGGAGTTCTCGTCGGACGTGATGCGCATCATCAGTCGGCGGTGACGCGGGTGCCGGTGATCTTTCCCTTCAGTGCGTTCGAAATGCCGTTCTTCTCGTTCAGGGAGAAGATCGCGAGCGGCATGTGGTTCTCCATGCACATGACGGATGCGGAAAGGTCGATGACGCCGAGGCGCTGGTCGACGACATCCTGGATACGGATAGTGTCGAACTTCTTCGCGTTCGGATTCGTCTTCGGGTCGGAATCGTATACACCGTCGATGGCCTTCGCAAGCAGGATCTCCTCGCAGTTCAGCTCGACAGCACGGAGTACGACGCCGGTGTCGGTCGAGAAGTACGGGTGGCCGGTGCCGCCAGCGCAGAAGATGACCGTGCCCTGTTCCATCGCCTGGATGGCCTTATCCTTATTAAACAGCTCGGCCATGTCGCCGATCTGGATCGAAGACATCACCTTCGTCTTCATGCCCTGTGTCCGGAAAATCTCGGAAACATAGATGCAGTTCATCACGGTTGCGAGGATGCCGACCTGATCTGCCTTATAGCGATCGACCTCCACGGACTGACGGCCACGCCAGAAGTTACCGCCACCGATCACGATGGCCAGCTGTACGCCGGCATCGACCGCGGTCTTCACTTCCTGTGCGACGGCCCGAATCGTATCATCATCAAAGCCGAAATGCTTTTCACCTGCCAGTGCCTCACCGGACAGCTTCAGCATGACTCTTCTATTCTTCTCTGCCATAGTATCTCCTTTTCATAGTGCGCGCGGGGCGTACGGAAACGACACGTATCACGATCCCCCACAGGCTTCTATCTGAAGTATTCTACCATACTACAGGGCTGCGTGCTAGCTTAAGTTTTTTATGGTCGATACGCCGCCCCTCCGGCCTGGCTGCTAAATTCACTTCGTTTCGATTCCTGAGTATCAAAGCGCTAAATCTGAACTGAAGCAAGAATCTTTAACAAAAAAGATTGTAAACGTTTATTTGAAATGATTTCTAAGACATCCGGACTGCAGGAATTTACCAGCCAGAACCGTGTTCTTTTTATTACAGTATTGAGTACAAATCGTCGCTAGGGCGTCGAGGAGGAACCAGGCGAGGAGGCGGCTGTTGTCGTCGGCGCTGCCTGCGTCCGGGTGCTTCCGATTCAGTGGGTGGTCGTAGTTGCGTTTTCCGAGGCTCATGAGGTAGCGGATGCGTTCGTCGGCGAGGAGGCGGATCAGCTGCTCTGTGTGGAGGATGTCCGGATGGTCGTCGGCACTGGTTTCGCTGAAGGCACCGTCGTCGGTGTCTTCCCAGAGGTCGCCCGGCTCGAGGGTCGGGTCGTCCATCTCTTCGGCGGCCGCGAGGAGCTTCTCGAGCTTCACGTACAGCGCGTCGATCTGGGCCTTATTTTTTCCACGCAGAACGATCGATTTTCGGTCTCGTTCGGCGCATCCATTCATTTCGCTTGGTGCTGTAGTTCGGATATCCGTAGATTCATGCAGGTCATTTTCTACATATGGCTCGGTGTTTCCCGAAACCGCCTGCTGCTCGAACGCTTCGGCAGCTTCGGTCAATGCCTCCATCGGCGTTCGTCCCGTCGGGGTGCTGATGCGCTGGAAGCCGAGGATGGCAGCGGCGGCGTCGAAGAGGCCGCTCGCCGCGGTGGAGCGGGTGGTGTTTTTATTTCGATCCTGCGCGATGTACTGGGCGCGGGCGTCGTTCAGGCTGCAGAGATCGAGGAGGTGGACCTTTTCGGAGGCCGCCTGCTTCGCGACGAAGTCCCGGATGGCTTCGTCCTCGTTATGGGCCATACGCGCGAGGTCATATAGCATCGATACAGCAGTCTGCCATGGCGTCGAGCTGTGGAGCTCCATATTCGTGCCGATCAGCTGATAGGGATGGATCGAGGCGAGACGCGTAAAGCCCTCGCCGGAGATCTCGAGGATCTCACCGCCCCAGAGCGTGCCGTCGGAGCCGTAGCTCTGATCATCGAGGCAGATGCCGAGCACGGCAGCGCTCGCGTTACGTACGCCTGCTGCTTCGGCTGTGCTGTGCGTTTTCAGCTGTTCTGAGCGGTGAGACGCTGTATCCATCTTCTCTGCATCTGTGCTCATCTGCCCATCCTCGCGAAGCGATGGAGTTCGCGTTGCAGCGGACTGCATACTGGCATCCATCGCGTCGAGAATCGCGCGGTGACACTTCTGCATTCGAAGCATCGGCACCTGATAGTGCTCCGCGAGGACTTCAGCGGCGTAGGTCGTCGGGAACTTCGGGTAGAGGTCGCAGGCGATGCGATCCGGCTTCTCCTTTTTCTCATCGAGGGTCGCGATGACCTGTGCAGCGAGGCGGTCCCCGAGCTGCTGCGGCGTTTCGAGCCCCAGCGCCATCGCTGTGAATGTGAAGTGCTCTGCAGGGTGCAGATCATAGCGCAGCACATAGCCTTCACTGACATCTGCCCCGAGGGAGACGGTGATGCCAGCGTTCCTTCTGTTGTCGTCTGTTTCAATTAAGCTGTTCATAGTTTCGGTATTATTCGATATATAAAAACTGTGCCGTTGCCGGCACAGTTTGGAATTTACTTGTGGAAGAGCTTCTTCGTCTGGTACTGCGGCTCGCAGGTCACGTTGACGCCGAGCTTCTTAAAGGTGTTTTCGTCGACCTCGGACAGGATGACGGAGCTGTGTACCTCACAGCCGCGGAGCTTCTCGAGCTGCTGCATCGCGGTCTCGGCGTTCGGGTCATGGGTCGCGCAGATGGTGAGGGCGATCAGCATCTCATCGAGATGGAGACGCGGGTTATGATTGCCAAGATGTGCCGTCTTCAGGTGCTGGATCGGCTCGATAATCTCCGGGGACATGAGGTTCACGGAATCGTCGATACCACCGAGAACCTTCAGGGCATTCAGGAGCATCGCGCTGACTGCACCGAGCAGCGAGGAGGTTTTTCCGGTGATGATGGTGCCGTCCGGGAGCTCGATCGCTGCGGCCGGGTCGCCGGTCAGCGCTGCCTTCTGCTTGGCCGCCGAGATGACCGGGCGGTCGTTCGTGGAGACATTGGCCTTCTCCATCAGAAGCTCGAGCTTATCGACGATGGACTGTGCGCCGTTGCCCTTGCGGAGATCGCAGAGCGCCGTGTAGTAGCGGCGGATGATCTCGAGGCGGGAGGCATAGCAGCAGTTCTCGTCGTTTTCGATGCAGTAACCAGCCATGTTGACACCCATGTCGGTCGGGGACTTGTACGGGCTCTCACCATAGATGCGCTGGAACATCGCGTTTAGGACAGGGAAGACCTCGACGTCACGGTTATAGTTGACCGTGGTCTTGCCATAGGCCTCGAGGTGATACGGGTCGATCATGTTGACGTCGTTGAGGTCGGCGGTCGCTGCCTCGTAGGCGAGGTTAACCGGATGGCTCAGCGGGATATTCCAGATCGGGAAGGTCTCGAACTTCGCGTAGCCAGCCTTGACGCCGTGCTTGTTCTCCTGGTAGAGCTGGCTCAGGCAGACGGCCATCTTTCCGGAACCCGGGCCCGGTGCGGTCACGACCACGAGGGAGCGGGTCGTCTCGATGTAGTCGTTCTTGCCGAAGCCCTCATCGCTGATGATGAGCGGTACATTACCCGGATAGCCCGAAATCGGGTAATGACGGTAGACCTTGATGCCGAGGGACTCGAGCTTCTTCTGGTAAGCGATCGCACTCTCCTGCCCATCGAAGCGGGTGAGCACGACGGACCCCACATAGAGGCCATAGCCGCGGAACGCATCGATGAGACGCAGAACATCCATATCGTAGGTGATGCCGAGATCCCCACGGACCTTGTTCTTCTCGATGTCGCCGGCATTGATGACGATCACGACCTCCGCGTCATCCTTCAGCTCACGCAGCATACGGATCTTACTATCCGGCTGAAAGCCCGGAAGCACACGGGATGCATGGTAATCATCGAACAGCTTGCCGCCGAACTCGAGATAGAGCTTACCGCCAAACTTCGAAATACGCTCACGGATATGCTCCGACTGCATCTTAAGGTACTTATCGTTATCAAAACCCTGTTTAAACATCGTACTACTCCCTCTTATACCCTGCTTCTCCGGTGCCACCCTGCACCGATCCACCATTCGGAATTTTTAAAAACAAATCTAAAATAGTATAAAAAAGTCAGTCTGTCTTGTCAATTCATATTGAAGGCAACGCTACTGTTCAGACGAAGCTCGGCTGCCGTCCGCTGAGCTTCGTTGCAATGATGTGAGATTTACCTGATCGCCCAGCGGAGCTTCGTCGAGTGCGCCCGCGGGTTGATGAAGCACTCTTCCTTTCCCGGGCGGATGACATCACGGGAGACCTCTCGATAGATGCCGGCCTTCTGCATCTCCTTAAAGAACTTCTTCACGAGACGGTCCTCACCGCTGTGGAAGGTGAGAATGGCGACGCGGGCGCCCGGATTCAGACAGTCCGGCAGCTTCTCGAGGAAGTCGTAGAGTACCTCGAACTCACTGTTCACGTCGATGCGCAGTGCCTGAAAGACACGCTGGCAGGACTTCTTCACGGCGTCCTTCTGCTCCTTCTCCGGAAGGAAGGCGAGGGCCTTCGCGATGGTGTTTCGAAGCTCAGTCGTCGTTTCAAACTTCATGCCCTTATGGAGACCGCGGTCGATCTCCCTCGCGATACGCTCGGCATACGGCTCATCGGAATTCTCGATGAACATGTTTACCATGTCGTCATAGGACAGCGCGCGCAGGCGCTCGGAAGCCGATTCGCCGGCTTCCGGATTGAGTCTCAGGTCCAGTGGGCCGTCGGTCTTATAGCTGAAGCCTCGCTCCGGGTTATCGATCTGCATCGAGGAGACGCCGAGATCCGCGAGCACGAAATCGAATTTATCACCGTTCCCCGTGACCTGGTCGATGTCTCGGAAATTCAGATGACGGATGGTGAGGATGTCCTCCCCGTAGCCCTTCTCACGGAGACGCTTCTCGGTCTTCGCCGACTCGATCGGATCGACGTCGGTTGCGTAGAGGTGCCCCTGTCCATGGAGCTGCTCGAGCATCTTCTCCGTGTGCCCGCCGTAGCCGAGGGTGGCATCCATGCCGATCTCGCCCGGCTGAATCTTCAGCACATCGAGGATTTCCTTTACCATGATCGAGATGTGCATACCTGCCGGCGTCTTCCCCTTCTGGATGATCTTCTCGATGTCGTCCTGGTACTTCTCCGGGTTCAGTTCCTTATACTTTTCGTCGAAGCGCCGCGGATACTTCCCGCTGTAGCGCTTCCGCCGCTGGTGCTTCACTGGCTCTCCGCCTGCCGTAGAAGTAGTGGCAGACATCATGGTGTCAGCATTGCCCGCCGACTGTGTATCATTGGTCAAATGTTCGATTCTCTTCTCTGTCATGAATCCAGAAACTCCACTCTATAATATGGGACGGCATTGCCGTCCATCGGGCGACTGAAGAAGTAGCCCTGGACGTCGTCACAGCCGAGTGCCGTGGCGAGGTCATACTGTGCGCGATTCTCGACACCCTCGATACAGAGTGTCATGTTGAGGTCATGCGCGATGTTGACGATGTTCTTGATGATGTTGGTCTTTCCCTGCTGGAGGTAGGTGTCCGTCATCTTCTTATCCAGCTTGATACGGTCTGCCGGGATGAAGGTGAGGTAGTTCAGCGACGAGTAGCCCGTGCCGAAGTCGTCGAGGGCGAGGCCGATCCCGAGCTCGCGAAGCTGTCGGAAGAGCGTGTTCGTCTGCTCCTTATACTCCATATAGAGACTCTCGGTGACTTCGATCTCGATGAGATCCGGCGAGATATTTTCCTTCTGAAGCAGGGACTTCAGGTCCTCCACGTACTCGTCGTCCTGCAGCTGTTTCGCCGAGTAGTTGATGGACACCTTCTGAAGCTCCACGCCCTGGGCGCGCCAGACGGCCATCTGATGGATGACCTTTTCGGTGACGATGCGGCCAATCTTGATGATCATGCCGTACTTCTCTGCAGGGGGAATGAAGCGGTCCGGATAGTAAGCCCCGCTCTTCAGGCGTACGAGGGCCTCGTAGCCGATGACCTTGCCGGTTTTCGTTGAAATCTGCGGCTGGTACACGATGCGGAAACCGTCGTGATCACAGGCATCATGCAGTGTCTGGACGATATTGTCCTCCTCGAGGATGCGCTCATGCATCGTCGCATCGAAAAATACCGCCGTATGCTTGCCGCGGCTCTTCGCCTCTGTCAGCGCCTTGTCTGCCTCGGAGAAAAGCTCATTGATGAGGCGGTCCTTTCCGGTCGCCGTCGTCACACCGATGCTGGACGTGACGGTCAGATGCTGCTCCTCGTAGATGTATGGCTCATTCAGGATGTTCCGAAGGTACGACAGCAGCTCGCCACTGTCCTGGTTGATTTCATTTGCAAACAGGATGGCGAACTCATCACCGCCGTAACGGGAAACGAAGCCCTGGTACTTCACCGCGACGAGGCGGAGGCGACGGGCCATCTCCTTCAGTACATAATCGCCGGCGCCGTGGCCGAAGGTATCGTTCAGGGTTTTAAAGTTATCGATATCGATCAGCATGAGGGTATGGGTGCCGCCCTCCTGCAGCAGCTCCTGCATGCGCACATCGGCATGGCTCCGGTTCGGCAGTTGCGTCATCGTATCATGCTCATACATATACTGCAGCTTGTTTCTGGAGTAGGTCAGCTCGCGGGTCTTGCGCCGCTTCTCTTCGTTTGAGATTTCGAGAACGATCAGCCCGATAAAGAGGCCGGTCATGATGTAGGCACTTGGCACGATGATCGACTTATATTGTCTGAAGTAGCTCAGCGGCTCGTTGATGAATTCGGTATCCTTCGGAAGAACATAGGTACTCAGTCCATGCTTCTTAAGGACATCAAAATCGAAAGCATAGTGACTGACGTTCTCATAGTCCACCGGCATAGCATCCGCCGATGCACCATTCAGGATGTCAATGACGGTACGCGCAGCGATCTCTCCTGCCGCTTCGTAGTCGAAGTAATGTCCGCCGGCGAGGCCGCGGCCGAGACCGCCGATCGAGGCTCGGAAAACCGGCACCGGACAGTGCTCTGCGATGAACGCCGCACTCATTTCAATATCATAAATCGAGCCATCTGCATTTTCGAAGGCATCCATGAAGATTACGATGGAATCCTGGTCGATGCTTTCGAGCTGCTGTGTCAGCTCGTCGGTATAGAGCATCGAGGTATTGATATACCGGAAACTATAGTCCGGGAAATCGGCCTCGAGCTCCTGCATCTGCTTGAAGTCACCGAGTCCGGAATCGGTTTCATCATAGATAGCGACAACCGTATCCGCCTTCGGAAGAAGCTTCGCCGCGACCTCGATCGTGCCCTTCAGGTCGGCATTATCCGTTTTACCGGTGACATCATGATAGTTCATCGCGCCACGTGCGTTGTCGAAATCATTGATGCACATAAAGACCATCGGGCTGCCCTTAAAGAGGGTATCGCGATAGCGGAGACCGAACTTCAGTGCTGCATCATCGGCGAGGATGATGGCGTCGAACGCATCCTGATTCCGGTACTTGTAGAGCAGACTGGTGTAGACATTCTGCAGATTACCTTCCGCTGGGTAGTTTCGGGTATCCATGAACTCCTCGGTCACGTTGATTCCCGGGTACTGGTCGAACACCTTCAGCATCCCCTTCTCCTGATCCGGCACGGTGATGAAGCTCCTGCTGTAGGAGCTCAGGAAGAGCACCTCTGCACTCGAAAAAGAAGCCTCCTGCACGGTGGCAGCAGACGTATCCGGCGCATAGGTCGAGTTGTAAAAGTCCTGGATGAGCATCACGAGGCCACAGAGGATGAAGCCGGCCGAGAGGGTACACAGGATGATATGGATATGTTTTCTTGAGAATTCTTTCAACGCTCTATTTCGTCTCAGGGATGAGAGACGCTCCTGTTAAAATATTTTATCGTAGAACGTTGATTCGGGCAACCACATTTGTGCAGAATGACAGTGTCAGCGAAAACCAGGGGCCCCGGAGGGGCTCCTGTCATCCAATGGATTTCAGCAGATGGACATTCCCTTCGTCGTGCTCGACCTCCTTCGAGAAGAGGTGCGCGACGTCGATGATGTCCGCGACGTCGAATTGCTGCTGTCCGGTCCAGCGGCTGTAGAGCATGAAGAGGATCATCATGAGGCTGCGGTGGACGAGGCAGAGCTCGATTTCGATATCGCCGTCGATGCAGGTGTCGATGAAGTAGCGGTAGACGAAGTAGACGGCGAGCTTCGTGAACCAGCGGTCGAGCTGTCCGGCTTCCGCCTGCATGAACAGAGGGAGTGCATCGAGGAAGTGCGGATCTGCGATCTTCTGCTCGTAGTCTTCGACGAGGGCATCCCACTCCGGACGGAGGGAATCGAGATGCTTCATGCACTCGACGAGGGCCGGGAAATCCTCCTTCAGATAGCTTCGCTCCGCGTCGGCTTCCTTCGGATCGAGTCCCTGGGCGTCCGCAACGAGGGCGCGTACGGCCTGCCATGCATCAAGGAAGGCACCGTCGTGATCCTGGAGAAGCGCGATGCAGCGGTTTCGAAGTGCGAGCACCTCGATGAGGGTCTCCTGCTCTTCTTCACTGATCTCCTCACCCGGGATCTCGTTCTCGGAGCGGATATACTCGATGCGCGCACACTCCGTGAAGAAGATGCGGCCGAGCTCCATGCAACTCAGGCTCATGTCGATCTGCTCATAATTTCCGACGTCCATGAAGTAACGCGGGTACTCCGTGCAGGTCTGACATAGACTCTCCTCCCCGAGCTGTATATACATCTCGCAGAGGAGGTCCTTCCGAAGAAACGGACAGCGGCCATCCTTCGTGAGCGGGAAGAAGCAGTCTCCGTCCTCTGCCCGGATATGGGCGCGCAGCGTATCTCCGAAGCTGCCCTCCACGCTGCGGTAGTATGCGCTCGACGCTTCGTCCACGTCGACCTCCCAGCCGGCACAGCAGGTGTCCGGGCAGCGGCCGCCGATGCAGCGGAACTTTTCATAGTAGGATGGATATTCGATGATCATGATGTCTTACACCTCTCCCTTCAGTGGACAGTTCGCGAGCAGATTTCGTACCGCCGCACGGTAGCGCACGATGGTATCCGCTTTCCGGATCTCCTTCATGTAGCGATCACTGTGTTCGAAGGACTGACTCAGCCAGTTCCAGTACTCCTTCATCTTAAACAGGGTGTTCCGTTCGCTCTGCATCTCCGTCATATAATTTCCGAGGAGCTGCTCATGAAAGGCCTTCAGCTCCTCGAGCGTCGCCGCTGCTCCGCCCCGGATTTCACGTACCAGCGCCGGATTTGTGAGGAGTCCGCGGCCGATCATGATACTGTCAATCTCCGGGAACATCCGGGTGATTCGCTCATAGTCTGCGACGGTGACGATGTCTCCGTTATACACGAGGTGATGCTTCGACTCCTCGACGAACTGCCGGAAGACGTCGAGATGCACCTCTCCGCGGTAGATCTGCTTCTGTACACGCGGGTGAACGATGAGGTCCTTCAGCGGGTAACGGTTGTAGACACGGATCAACTCGCCGGCTTCGTCCGGTTCCCAGCCGCCGATCCGGGTCTTCACCGAGATGCAGACATGCGTCCGGCCATCTGCGGTCCTCACCGGCTTCGGGCGGATCGCGCCGTCTCCTTCTTCCGAGGCCAATATCTCTGCCGAAGGCATCTTCACGAACAGCGGTACCTCAGGCGCGTCTGCGATATCATAGCAGATGCCTTCTTTCTCCAGAAGCTCGAAGGTCTGATCGAGGAACTCGTCGAGGCGATCCGGGTCCCGGAGCAGACCGGCGCCTTTCCCCTTTGCGACGACCGTGCCACTCGGGCAGCCTGCATTGAGATTCACCTCAGTATAACCGCGCTTCGCCATCTCCCGGATGGCCCAGACGAACATCTCTGCGTTATTCGTGATGATCTGCGGCACCACACGCATGCCGAGATTATGCTCCGGCGCGACATCACGCTCCTCGCGGTGCGTGAACTGGAAGGTATCGTTCGCCGAGAGAAACGGCGTATAGAAGCGATCGAGGCCGGGGAAGGCAGCGTTGTACGCAGTCCGAAAACAATAGCCGGTGACGCCCTCCATCGGTGCGAAATAGAAGTTCATAGGAAGCCTTTCATATAAAATAAAATAAAGCAGCTTCGTTCATCCGTTACGATGAGCTCAGCTGCTCTAAAATAGCATAGTTTGTCGTATAAAACGAGATGGTATCCGGAAAAAACTGAAGGAATTACAGATCTATCACTGTGCGCATGTTAGCCGAGGAATGCGCGGACCTCCTCGAGTCGTTTCAGAGCTTCGCTGCGCCCGATCTGGTACACGCGCTCCAACTCCTCCGGATCGTGCTCGGTGCGGCGGATACGGAGAGGCTCCGGCGGCTGGATCACCAGCACCTGACCGGCGGTTTCCTTCGCATGGACGTCTGCGAGCTGATCGTTGTACATGAAGTGACGGTTTTTCATCGCATCGTAGCAGAGCGGATACTTTTTCTGCAGCCTGCGGAAGGCCTGCATGCCTGCCTGCGGTTTCTTCTGGTAGCTCCGGTCCTGTGTGAGGATGACGACATTGCGCTCATAGCCGATATGCTCCATGAAGCAGAGCGGGATCGCGTTGCTGATACCGCCATCGAGGAGCGTCTGGCCACGGATCACGACCGGCTTCGACACGAGCGGCATGGAGGCACTCGCACGGAACCACTCCATTTCCTCCGGATCCGAGCTCTTACATTCATGGTAGACCGGTCGTCCGGTATCACAGTCCGTCGCGACGATGTAGAACTTCATCGGATTCGAGAGGAAGCTGTCCCAGTCGAAGAGATCGATCGTTTCCGGAAGCGTATGATAGCAGAACTCGGCATTGTAGAGGTTTCCGGTCTTTAGCAGGGACTCAATGCTGCAGTAGCGGCGGTCCTTCGCGAAGCGCTTATTGTAGCGGATCGTGCGTCCGATCTGCCGCGACTTGAAATTGCAGCCGAAGGTGGCACCCGCCGACACTCCGACCATACCGTCGAAGCGTATCCCCTCCTCCAAAAATACATCGAGCACACCCGCGGTGAACATCCCGCGCATCGCGCCGCCTTCACATACCAGGCCCGTGCGGACCGTCTTTTCTTCTTCCATCCTTCTGCCTCCACTTTTCCGTCTGTTTCAATTTCGTCTCTCATGCTGGAACGAGATCATATGCCTGAGCTGTCCATCCCACGACATCCATTTTATTCGGCGGAAGCTTTCCGCCGGGACAGGCCAGCGAGCTCCTCAGAAATTCGCGATCGACGCCTCATTCGGCACGATCATCATGTAGCAGCCGTTATGACACTGCTGCAGCAGTGCGATCATATCCGCTTCCTCGACGGAAACGCAGCCCGCCGAGCCCCAGTCTGCCGGATTCTTGCAGTGCAGGAAGATTGCAGACCCACGCTTGTAGACGGTCGGGTTCACATTGAAACCGACGGCCATCGCATACTTATAGCAGATCGTGTACTCGCTGAGATGCTCTCCGCTGATCGGTGTCGCGCTCTCGACCCATGTGTTATACGTCGCCTGCTCGCCGGACCAGTAGGAGTTCAGCGTCACATCGCGCCAGCTCATCTGCGTGCCCGGATTCGGGGAGATGCCGAACGCATGGAGGATCGGGAAGGAGCCGACCGGAGTCGTCTGGTCGCCCTCGTGCCGCTCGTTCCAGGCCTTCAGTCCGTTTCGCCCATAGCCGCAGTAGGTTTCCATCGCCTTCTGCCAGCTGCCGTCCGCCTGCTTATTATAGAGGGCGAGGCTATGGTCCACGACGAGGATGATCTGGTCTGTGATCTGTGCGGTCAGCGTTTTCGCCAATGCTTCTGCCTTCGCATCGTCACCGGTCGGAGTGCTCGGCGCAGGCCCCGTGGTATCGATGATGGTTGGTCCGAACTCTGCCAGTGAAGTAAATGCGCTGCTTACGAAAAGCATCGCTGCGATCAGACAGGTCCCGATAAGCTGCTTATATTTCTTCATAGCACATCCTCCATTAATCATAGTCTACCTTCATCAAGCAGAGTCCCTTCGCTTCCATCGTGACGCCGGCCATCTTTCGGTCACGGGAGGCGATGATGTTCTTCATCGATTCCGGACTCCGCTTTCCAAAGCCCACCTCGAGAAGGGTCCCGGTCATGATGCGGATCTGGTTCTGCAGGAAGCCGGTGCCATGGAAGTAGAAACGGATGTAAGGGCCGTTCTCGGTGATCTCCACGGTATCGATCTTTCGCACGGTTGATTTTTTCATCTTACTGTTGCCGCAGAAGCACCTGAAGTCATGCTCCCCGATGAGATACGCCGCTGCCTCCCGCATCGATGCGAGGTCCGGGTGTTTCTCGAGAACCGAGACATACTTCCGCTCGAAGACCGGCTTCTGATCACTGTACCAGCAGCTGTAGCGGTAGGTCTTGCCGGACGCCTTGAAGCGGCTGTGAAAGCGCTCTGCGCAGAGCTTCAGCTCGTTGATGCTGATATCATCCGGGAGGTACAGGTTCATGTAGCTCCGGATCTCCTCTTCCGTTTTATCGGTATCGAGCAGCACGTTCGCGGTCATCGCACGTGCATGCACCCCGGCGTCGGTCCGTCCCGCGCCGATGACGGTGATCGGGAAGGAAGCACAGTCCGCTGCCTGGTACTGGTCGCCGTAGATCATGCGGGTCAGGACCTGCTCGAGCTTTCCCTGGATCGTGAGCTCGGTGTTCGGCTGGTGCTCCCAGCCATAGTAGCGGGAACCGTCGTAGCTTAGAATCATCTTATAGTTTCTGGTCATAGTATGCTCCGTTTTTTTGTTTGGGAACATTGTAGCGCACTCGGGCGGTGAAGGTCAATTTACAAAATCCGGTCAATGTTCATTCGAATCTCCGAAGGGGCAGCAACAGAAACACAGTACTCCAAGGCCGGTTCAATCTAAGCAGCTTAGGGAACCCGGCTTAGATTGAACCGGTCTTTACGTATGGTTTCTGTTGCTGCCCCTCTGGGGATTCGATCTGAACAGTAGGCGGGTAACAAAAGAGCTTCGGGACATGCCCGAAGCTCTCGTAAAATCATGCTATATGAAGATTAGTTCTTCTTTGCAGCTGCCTGCTGTGCAGCAACCTCTGCTGCGAAGTCCTCGCTCTTCTTCTCGAGGCCCTCACCGGTCTCATAACGTACGAAGGTTACGAGCTGGATCTTCGCGCCCTGAGCCTTGGCTACAGAATCAACATACTGCTGAACGCTCTGCTTGCCATCCTCTGCTCTTACGTAGGTCTGATCTACGAGGCAGATCTCCTTGAGCTCCTTGTTGAGACGACCCTGAACCATACCGTTGAGAACCTTCTCCGGTGCGTTCGGCTTCTCGTTCTTGGCAGCCTCTGTAAGGATAGCGGTCTCGTGTGCGAGATACTCCTGATCAACCTCTGCACGAGTGGTGTACTTCGGGTTCAGCGCAGCGATCTGCATCGCGATGTTCTTCGCCATCTCAGCGACAGCGTCGTTGACAACGTCAGACTTCACCTGAAGGATGACACCGATACGGCCACCAGCGTGGATGTAGCTTGCTACGAGACCCTCGTTCTCAACGAGCTTCTGGAAACGACGGATGTGCATGTTCTCACCGATGATGGAGATCTCCTCGGAAAGCTGCTCAGCGACGGTTCTGGTCTCATCGAGGTTCCACTTCTCAGCGAGGAAAGCGTCGATGTCTGCAGCGGAAGTTGTAAGAGCCTGATCACAAACCTGATCAACGTAAGCCTGGAACTTTGCGTTCTTTGCTACGAAATCGGTCTCAGCGTTAACCTCTACGACAACACCAGTGTGCATGTCCTCAGAAACCTTTGCGAAGGAAACACCCTCTGCTGCGATTCTGCCGGCCTTCTTCTCAGCGCCTGCAAGGCCCTGCTCTCTAAGGAACTCTACGGCCTTATCCATGTCACCCTCGGTAGCAGCGAGTGCCTTCTTACAAGCCATCATACCTGCACCGGTAATATCTCTTAACTCCTTAACCTGAGCTGCTGTAATTGCCATCTTTTTATCCTCCTGGATGTTTATTTGATGGAAGCCCCACCGGCTCCCTTTGAAACAAGAAAAGCCAGCATTCTGCAATTTATGAAATTGTCGAATGCTGGCGTTATCAATTAATTAAGCCTCAGTAGAAACGACAGTCTCGTCGCCAGCAGTTGCTGCTGCAGCCTCTTCCTCTGTCATATCGCCCTGCTTAGCCTCGATGACAGCATCTGCCATCTTGCCGACGATCAGCTTGATCGCACGGATAGCGTCATCGTTACCCGGGATTACATAATCAAGCTCCTCAGGATCAGCGTTGGTATCTGCGATACCGAAAAGGGTGATGCCGAGGTTATGAGCCTCCTTCACGCAAATCTTCTCCTTCTTAGGATCCACAACGAAGATCGCGTCCGGGAGAACCTTCATCTCCTTGATGCCACCGATGTTAGCCTCAAGCTTCTCCCACTCCTTCTTGATCAGCGCAACTTCCTTCTTCGGAAGAACGTCGAAGGTGCCATCCTCTGCCATCTTCTCGATCTGCTTCAGACGCTCGATACGAGTCTCGATGGTCTTGAAGTTTGTAAGCATACCGCCGAGCCATCTCTCGTTTACGTAGAACTCACCACAACGAAGAGCCTCTGCCTTTACAGCATCCTGTGCCTGCTTCTTGGTACCTACGAAAAGAACAGTACCACCGTCCTGTACGATCTTTACCATCGCGTTGTAGGCATCGTCTACCATCTTTACGGTCTGCTGAAGATCGATGATGTGGATACCGTTACGCTGTGTGTAGATGTACGGAGCCATCTTAGGGTTCCATCTTCTGGTCTGATGACCAAAGTGTACGCCAGCCTCAAGGAGCTGCTTCATTCCAATTGCACTCATTTTAATACCTCCTGGTTGTTTCTTCCATCTCAGCCTTCGTGCTTACCGGCTTTCGCCCTGTGCGGGTACCTTCCGGTGTTCGCTGGGATGTGTGTTTTATATTCTTCTATAAAAGAAGCCGCGTCTCAAAAAGACGCGACTTGTAATATAACATAAAGCTTCGATTGCTGTCAATATTTTAGACCTGTGATTTTTCGCGATTTTAGACCCGTGATTTTTCGTGCATTCGTAAGCGTCCTCGATCAGTCCGGCATCACCGGCTCTGGATTCGTATCGGTGGATGGTGCCACGAAGATGTCGCCGTCCTTCTTCTCACCGACAACGGCTTCCTTCGGCTTGCTCCAGGTCATGTATTCACACTCCGGATAGCGGGAGCAGCTGTAGAAGATCCGACCCTTCTTCGAACGACGCTTCACGCACTCTGCGCCGCAGTCCGGACAGGTGAAACCGGCATACTCGACATACGGCTTCGTGTTCCGACACTCCGGGAAGCCCGGGCACGCCAGAAACTTGCCATGTGGGCCGTACTTGATGACCATGTGGCGTCCGCACTTATCACAGAGCACATCGGTCTCCTCATCACGAATCGTGATCTTCTCGACCTCCGCCTGTGCCTTCTCGACAGCTTCCTCGAGATCCGGGTAGAAGTTCTCGACGATCGTCTTCCACTTCGTCTTACCGGCTGCGACACTGTCAAGCAGGGACTCCATGTTCGCGGTGAAGGCGGTATCGATGATGGTCGGGAAGTTCTTCTGCATCATATCGTCGACCGCGAGACCGAGCTCGGTGACGAAGATGTTCTTCTTTTCCTTCGCGATATAACGGCGCGCCAGCAGGGTGCCGATGGTCGGTGCATAGGTCGACGGACGACCGATGCCATCCTCCTCGAGGGCCTTTACGAGCGAGGCTTCGGTATAGTGTGCCGGCGGCTGTGTGAAGTGCTGCTCCTTATCGAAGCTGTCGAGCGAAAGCTGCTCGCCGACCGTAAGCTCCGGGAGCGAAACATCCTTCTCCGCCTTGTCCTCCTCCGTCATATAGACCGAAAGGAAACCATCGAAGCTGAGCTTCGAGCCGTTCAGTGTGAAGACATACTCGCCGGCACGCAGCTTCACGGACTCGGTGCTGTAGAGCGCAGCCGACATACGGCTCGCGAGGAAGCGCTTATAGATCAGCTGGTACAGACGGAACTCGTCACGCGGGAGCTTCGCCTTCGCCTCCTCGGGACTAAGCTCGAGGCTCGTCGGACGGATCGCCTCGTGCGCATCCTGAATCTTCACTTCAGCCTGTGCCTTCGACTGTACGCCGGAGCCACCGTTCACATAGTGTTCGCCGAACTGTGCCGTGATGAAGCTTCTGGCCGCCGCATCCGCCTCGTCGGCGATACGTGTACTGTCGGTACGAAGGTAGGTGATATAACCATCCTCATACAGGGTCTGCGCGAGCTTCATGGTCTTACTCGTGGCGAAGCCGAGGGACTTCGCCGCCTCCTGCTGCATCGTCGAGGTCGTAAATGGCAGCGGTGCCTTCTTGCGACGCTCGGACTTTCGGATGTCACTCACGATGAAATCATCTTTTCCGATCTTCTGCAGGATCGCATCGACCTCAGCCTCTGAGCTCAGTGCCTGCTTCTTCTCGCCACCGTAGAAGGCGGCGGTGAGCTTCTTCTTTCCGTGCAGGAGGATCGCATCGAGGGACCAGTACTCCTCTGGTACGAAGGCGGCGATCTGGGCTTCACGGTCACAGATCATACGGAGTGCGACGGACTGTACACGCCCGGCAGAGAGACCCTTACGGATTTTCTTCCATAATAATGGACTGATGGTATAACCCACGAGACGGTCGATGACACGACGCGCCTGCTGCGCATCCACGAGATCCATATCGATATCACGCGGACTCTTCAGCGCGTTCTTAACGGCATTCTTCGTGATCTCGTTAAAGGTGATACGTGTGATCTTCGCTTTATTCTTCTCATCCTTCTCGAGTTCGTTACGGAGATGCCAGCTGATGGCCTCCCCCTCACGATCCGGGTCGGTTGCGAGATAGATGCGATCCGCCTTCTTCGCTTCTTTCTTCAGCTTCGCGAGGAGCTCGCCCTTGCCGCGGATCGTGATGTACTTCGGCTCATAGTCATGCTCGACATCGACGCCGAGGGAGCTCTTCGGCATATCGATGAGATGTCCCATGGTGGCATCGACCGTATACTGCTTGCCGAGAAATTTTTTGATCGTTTTCACCTTTGCAGGCGACTCTACGATAATCAGATTGTTTGTACTTGCCATTCAGACTCACCTTTTATTTATACAAGATCTGCGCCGGATGGCTGATTTCATACAAAAGCCGTCGAAACCGGTATACCGGTGCAGATGAAACGTTCTTTCCCGAAAGGGTAAATCTCAGACAATATACAACACTCTTTTTTGTTTTGCAAGACACGCATCTGGTATACAAGGCATTCTGGCGATACAAAACGTAACCGTTGCCGCCCCTCCGGGTCCCCTGCCTGATCGGTCAATAAAAAACGGTAACGATTCAGCAGCGAAGCCTGTTCCTAGATCCGTCGCCGGTAGAATCCCAGCTTCGGGCTCTCGCAGAAGCCGAGAATCTCAAGCTCGAGGAGGATGGAGCTGAGCTCCTGTACCGACATCGCGAGCTTTCCGATCAGCTGATCGAGATGCTTCGCCTCGACATCGAGGGCCGCATAGACCCTCCGTTGCTTCGGATTCAGCATCGAGGCATCCTTCTCGAGCATCTGCTGCTCCTTATGATATGTGAGATGCAGGTACTCGAGCACATCCTCCGGACTCGTCAGGATGTCGGCCCCCTGCCGGATCAGCTGGTTGCAGCCCTTCGAGAGTCCGTCCGTGACCCGCCCGGGCAGGGCGAATATCTGCTTCCCCTGGTCGAGGGCATCCCCGACGGTGATGAAGGTACCGGATTTTTCACGGGCTTCGAGGACGAGCACGGCATCTGCGAGGCCGGCGATGATGCGGTTTCGGCTCGCGAACTGCTTTCCGATCGGCGGCGCATCCATCGGAAGCTCCGAGATCGCGCCACCGCCATACTCGAGGATCTTATCATAGAGCAGATAGTTCCGGGCCGGGTAGCAGACATTAAGCCCACAGCCGAAGACGGCATAGGTTTTCGCCTCTGCATCGACGGCACCCCACTGCCCTGCACTGTCGATCCCCGCCGCCATCCCGCTGATGATGCCGATCCCCTGCATCGCCAACGCTCGACCGAAGGAGCGGGCGACCTGCAGCCCGTAATCGCTCGCGCTTCGTGCGCCAATGATCGCGACGGTCGGCCTGTCGTCCGGTGGAAGGCTGCCGCGGACATAGAGTGTCCGTGGCGGATCCGGTATGTTTCGTAGACGCTCTGGATAATCCGCATCCAGCGGCGTCAGTTCTCGTATCTCCTGTTTGAAATATAAATCTCTCACCGTCATGGTTTTCCTCCTGTCCCGTACAGCTGATCCTCGATGCCGCGGTAGTTCACGGCCTCACTCAGATGGGCGACGCGGATCTGTTCCTCCTCTTCGAGGTCCGCGATCGTCCGTGCGACCTTCAGGACCTTATGATAGGTGCGCATCGACATCGACCTGAGCTGAAAGATACGCTCGATGAAAGCGAGTTCCTTCGATCCGAGCGTGCAGTAGCGTTCGATTTCCCGTATACCCATCTCTGCATTGACCCGTATCTTCGATTCTCCATGGAAGCGCGCCGCCTGGATCTCGCGCGCCCGGAGCACCTGTGCGCGGAGCGCTGCCGAGCTCGGACCACTGTCCTTCGAAACCGCATCGGCGAAGGCTACCGGTGAGGCTTCGACGCAGAGGTCGATGCGCTCGAGGATCGGCTTACTGATGCCACGCTGGTACTGCCGGATCTGGCTTTCCGTGCACTGACACTTATTCCGGTCCGGAAAGTATCCGCACGGGCAGGGGTTCATCGCCGCGACGAGAAGACAGTCCGCCGGATAGCGGAAGGTGCCGTTCAGACGTGAAATGATGACCTGCTTCTCTTCGATCGGCTGCCGGAGCGACTCAATCGAGGCCTTTGAAAAGAGCGGAATCTCATCGAGGAAGAGGACACCACGCGATGCAAGGGCGAGTTCGCCGGGCACGACGCCACCCTGGGCGGAGCCACCGACGAGCGCCGCTGTCGTGATCGTATGGTGCGGGGTCCGGAACGGGCGGTGATTGAGCAGCGACTGACCTGGCGGAAGCAGGCCCGCTACCGAGTATACCTTCGTGATCTCGATATTCTCCTCACGGCTGAGCGGTGGCAGGATCGTCGGGATGCGCTTCGCGATCATGGTCTTCCCTGAGCCGGCGACACCGGACAGAAGCAGATTGTGACCACCCGCGGCCGCGATGAGGGCTGCACGGACGCCGTAGCTCTGTCCATGGACCTCGGCGAAGTCCACAGCATAGGATTCTTGTACTTCGGTCTGCACCGCTTCCTCGCGCGGGTAACGGAGAAAGCGTTCCTTTGACTCGATGAGATTACAGAGATCGACGAGATGCTCGACACCGATGATATCCATGTCCTCGACGACCAGCGCCTCCTGGATGTCGACGAGGGGCACGACCGCTCCACGCAGTCCGGCACGCTTCATCTCGGAAACGAGCGAAAGCACACCATTTACATGCTTGATGGAGCCGTCCAGCCCGAGCTCACCGATGAATCCGTACGCATCGAGTGAAAAGCTGTCAGTTAAAAACACAGAACGTAAGATCCCGGTCACGATGGCCAGGTCGAAGCAGGTCCCGTCCTTGCGTCGGTCTGCCGGGGCGAGGTTGATGGTGAGCCGGCGTGGCGGCATGGAAATCTGCGCGTTCCGGAGTGCGACATCGCAGCGCTCCAGCGCCTCCCGCACCGAGGGCGAGACATTGCCGACGATGACAGACCTGGGAAGTCCATGACTCTCGTCGACCTCTACGGACACAGAATAACCATCTAGTCCGGATAAACCTGCACTATTAATTTTTGCCAGCATAGAATTCCTCTTTCCGGCGATTCAGAAACTAAAACGACCTTACCATGGAATCAGATTCCTGGTAAGGTCGTTAAGTAGACTATAGTCTGAAAACAGACGCGAAAAAGTGGCGGGTTTCCGGGGCAGATGCCACTTTTTTGGGGTGCGAAATTTATTTTTCAAAAGGCAGAAGGTGCTGGCTCCGCGGGAGTAACTGGGGTCAGACCCCGTGTGCCAGATACTTCATCGAACGTCGCGTCGGAACGAACCCTCGTTACGTATGGGGTCAGACCCCCTGGCCTCCCGGAAGGTCATGCAAGCCGGGCTTACTGGAGAAACGGGCGGAAGTCCTTCGGTGGGGCGGCGGTGATGGTCTGGCCGGCGAGCTTCTGGAGCGGGCCGTCAAGCTTTTCCGGGAAGTGCAGTTCCCACGCGTGGAGGAGCTGCGACTTCACGCCACCATGGGTACGGTAGTAAGCATTGGCGTCCTTCCGGCCGTACTTCGGGTCACCGATGATCGGGTGGCCGATGGCACGGAGGTGTGCACGGATCTGGTGTGTCTTACCGGTGATGAGGTGGACCTTCAGAACGGTGTACTTCGCACTGTGCTTCAGCGGTTCGTACGCGGTATGGATTTCGACAGCGTCCGGGAACGGCTGCGGGCGGATCTCGACGCGGTTCGTCCGTTCGTCCTTCGCGAGGTAGCCGTCGATGCGCTGTGCGTGGTCAATGTCTCCATATACGATGGCGAGGTAGTACTTCTCCATCGTCCGGTCGCGAAGCAGCGTGGCGAGCGCCTGCAGCGCCGGGAGGGTCTTGCCGAAGAGGATGAGGCCGGAGGTATTCCGGTCGAGGCGATTTGCGATGCCCGGCTTGAAGGTCTGGAGCTGCGCTTCCGTGAGAGCTCCCGTCGCCATCAGGTACTGGAGACAGCGCTCGTTCACGGACGGAAGGCCGGAAGCATCCGACTGGCTGAGCCATCCGGACGGCTTGTTCAGCACCAGCAGGTTTTCGTCCTCGTAGACGATATGCTTTCGGAATCCCTCTACGTCAAACGCGCGCTTCTCTCTTCTTTCAGAAGTATTTCCAGATGATGCACCACGACGCATCTGCGCGCTGTTCGTGTCTGCGGATGAACCACTACGATGCGTTTGCGCGCTGCGCTTTCCTGTTGATGCTGTATAATCCGATGACGTAGACGTACATTGAGCTGTTGCATCCGCTCTCGCCTCCCGGTTCTTTTCAGCACTTCCGAAATACTGCCCCGTCCGCCCCGTCATGGTGGCGAAGGTTTCCTCGGAGAAGTACATCTTCACGGAGTCTCCGAGATTCAGGATTTCCTTCCCCTCGACCTTCTTATCGTTCAGCACGATGTTCTTCTTCCGGAGCATCTTATAGATGAAGGAGGTAGTTGCATTTTTCAGGTATTTCCGCAGCAGCTTGTCGAGGCGCTGCCCGGCTTCGTTGGTCGATACGTTGATTTCTCTCACAGAGGTTCCTCACTGTCAATTTATGATGTGCGCTCGTTTTCTCCTTGGTTGTAACAGATCAGGCAGGGAGCCCGGAGGGCACTGTCTGATCTGTCACCCTTGGGTTTTATGATGGAAGGCGGAGCCGGTGACGAGCTGGTCGCCTGCATTGGCCGCATCACCGTCGTGGGTACAGCTGCCGTTCAGGAGGTGCATGCTCAGCATGATGAGCTTCGTCGGCAGAAGCTTACTGAGGATACGGAGCAGCTTCATGCTCACGCCATATACAGACATGCCCTTTCCGAGCACACTGTCCATCAGCGCGAGGTGACAGACCTTCTCCGGGTTCGCCATAAAAAGATACTTATAGAACGGGATGTGGCCGCTGGTCTCGGCGCGCTCGAAAAACTCGGTCTTCACCGGGCCAGGGCAGACGGCGGTGACACGGATGCCAGTCGTCCTGAGCTCCTCGGCAAGGCTCTGGCTGAAGCTCAGCACGTAGCTCTTCGACGCGGCGTAGACGGCGAAATTCGGCTGCGGCAGGAAGGCAGCGCTGGATGCGAAGTTCAGGATGCGGGACTTCGGGGCCATATACGGCAGGCAGAGGCGCGTGATCGCGGTGAGTGCGCCGATGTTCAGGTCCACCATGCCGAGCTGATCCTCGAGGCTTAATCCCCGGATGCTGCCGATCTGGCCGAAGCCCGCGGCGTTCACGAGGAAGACGATCTCCGGTGTCTCCTCTGCGAGGGCACGCTGCAGAGTATCCCGTGCGGCACTCGTCTGGAGGTCGTCGGTGAAGAAGCGGCATGGCTTCGTGAGCTGCTTCTCGAGGGCTTCCAGGCGCTCAACGCGACGTCCGAAGAGCCAGAATGCCTCGATGTTTGGGATGGTATCGTTCAGTTCGATGGCCATACGCCGGCCCATACCAGAGCTTGCGCCGGTGATGATCGCAATTTTCATATCTGCACCTCTTCTCACTTAGCATAAAAAAACCGGAAGCTCTACAGCTTCCGGTTCATTCCTGCGGGAGATGGGACTTGAACCCACACGTCCTATCGGACACAAGATCCTTAGTCTTGCCTGTCTGCCAATTTCAGCACTCCCGCGCGACAAGGTGTATATTAGCACAGCAGAAGCCGGTTGGCAACAACTTTTTTCATTTTTCGTTTTTGCTCCGGGACTATGTATTATTTCTGCTCTTGGATCACAATTCGGAGGGGAATATACACAAATCAGCATTTTTAAAAATCGTGTATATGAAATTCCAGCTTCGGAGAAGGATTCAGGAGCAAAAATATACACGGAAGAAGGATTTCAGAAATCGTGTATATAAAAATCGAGATCAGCGCCTGATTTTCTTTGTCAATCATCGATTTAATATACACGATTTCTGAATCGAATCGTCTGTGTCTATTTCACCTGTAGATTTAGAGCTTTTGCGCAGAAATTCATATACACAATTTTAAAAATAAGCCTTGCGTGTACAGTCTGCAGAAAAAGCATAGTTCATCCGGCTTCCCGTTAATTTTCTTCTGCTTCCGTCGTGGTCGGCTGCGCGGCGAGCTGTGCCTTACGGACCTTGATGTCCTCCTGAACGGACTTCTTCGTGCTTTCGTAGATGGCACGGCCCTGCTCACGACCGAAGGCCTTCATCAGGCGCACGTAGTAGGTGTGTAAGGTGTTGATGCCGTCACTGTACTTTTTCTTCGTAAGCTGGATGTCTTCTTCCGTCATCTGAAGAGCCGGCTGTGCATCCGCTGCGTCTACGGTCACGTCGTCTTCAACCTTCTTCGGTGATCTTTCAGACTTCTTCTTCGAAACGGGAGCCGTAGACTCCGACATCATTTCCGTCTTTTCCGAAGCGTTCGCTGCATCCTCTAAAGGCGTCTTTACTGAAGCACTGGCATCCTTTTCCGAAGCCTTTTCGTGCTTTACAGCGGCTTTCTTTTTCGCTTTCGGCTTACTGGAGGTCGCCGACTTTTTCGTGTCTGCAGGCTTCTCCGAAGCGTCGGACTCCTTCTTTACAGAAGCGGACCTCTTCGACTTACGATGTGCACCGGACTTCTTCGTCTCGACATCCGGTTTCGTGTCATACGTCGCTACATCCTGTCCTGCCTGCACATGTTCTGAGTCTGCCTTCTCTTCCGTCGCCGTTACAGCATGCTCTGTGATGACCGTTTCCAGTGTCTTCTCCGGAGCGGTTTCAAGCTGCTCTGATGCAGTTTCAGCAGCTGGCTGCTTTACGTCCTCTGACTTCGAAGCATCTACAGCTATTTTTTCATCCATAGTAGTCTTTGCATCGTCTGAGACGTCTGCCCGATGATCAGCCGCAGCTTCCCTGGCCTGCGCTGTCACATCAACCAGACGCTCTTCTTCTGCTGTTGCATCCTTCGCTGGAGCAACGCCGGAAACGTCTGCGGTTTTCGTGCCTGCTGCGCCCTGGCTGTTTTCTGTATCCGCCACTGTGTCCTTCAGAGACGTATGATCTGCTGTTTTCTCATCCGCAGCTTCTGTGGTCTTCGCAGCATCTGCCTTCTGTGCGTCTTCCTTCTTCTCTGTGTTTACCTCCTCTGTCGGGCCGCCGACTCTCTTCATGGAGCGGGTGACCGGATCCCAGACGAACTGTACGCGGTTTGGATCGACCTTTGCTACCGCCGTCGTCTTCTTCTCGGCCCTCACAAGCGCCGTCGTTTTCTGCGTTACCTGTGTCCGTGTCGCAGCATTCGCGATGTCCTGTGGTGTATTTCCAGAAGTGTTATTTGCGATGTCCTTCTTCGTATCCTCGAAAGCGCTCTTCTCTTCCTGCTTTCGTTTCTCAGAAGTGCGCTGCTTCTCATCGTTTACCGACCTTACATCCCTGCGGTTCTTCTCTGCCGGCTGTGCATTCTGCTTCGGATGATTTCTGTTCCTTGCGGCAGACGGTTCGTCCTGCTCGTCCTTCCTCTCATCGCGCTCCTGACGCTTATCGAGGGCGATGCGGGAAGCCTCGTTCATCTTCATGATGCCATCGTACCCGCCGAAACGCTCCTGTACCGGCTCACTCGTCGTGTTCTGCTCCGCTGTGCCGTTCTGCTCCCGGCGATTATTCTCCTGCTCACGTGTGCTGCGCGAGTTCTGAGTCCGGGCATCGGCATCACGGCCGGTGTGCTGCTCACTGCCTGTCTTCTCTGCCGCAGTGGCATCCGAACGATCCTGCGCATTCCAATCGTCACGCTCCGAACGATCATTCCGGTCATTGCGATGATTCTGATCGTTGCGACGGTTCCGGCCATTGCGTCCACGGCTGCCACGCTCACTGCGTCCCGTAGTCGTCGAAGCTTCCGCTTCCGTGACCGCAGCCACGTCGGAAGCATTGTCCGAGGATACGGACACGGTCATCGCCATCTCCTGCTGCGCCGCAGTATCCGGCTGTGCCTCACGTGCAGTGTTCTCGGACTTCGCTGCGGCACTGATCAGCTCCTTCGCGAGCTGATCGGCCGGGGTCTCGGTCATGAGCGGGTTCGGCAGGATCGCCACCGGCTCACTCACTTCCATGAAATTCCGGGTATCGTTGCGACGACGGCGCTGGTTGCTGCGGCTGAGCGTCGGACGGGTCGGGATGGTATTCATCGTCGTGAATGCATCGACGAGCATCGCCTTCTGCTCGCGCTCCTTGCAGAGACGGATCCGTGCCTCGTCGTTCAGCTCCGAGCTCAGCAGGCACTGCTTGATCGTCTCACCGAGCAGGATCTCTGCGCCGCGCAGACTGTGCCAAAAATCGCGTACCGCGGCATAGCCATGATCCTTCGATACGATACAGATCTTCTCGCCAGAATCCAGGAACATGCCGGTCGTCGACGCGATGTACATGTCAAGCGCGTTGCTGTGCTGCTTCAGCAGCTTCACGAGACGCACATGCACCCCGTTTTTCCGAAGATCATCCACGACACCCTTCGTCACGGCACTGTTCTCATCACTGTAGTACATAACGAGCGTATCGCTCTCATTGAGGTAAGTGTAGCCCTCGAGTCCCGATGCATGGGTATTCTCAAAATCAACTAAAATAATCACTGTAGCTCCTTCTGCTTTCGCTGATGTTCCCTCATGGGTTCCAGCCTCTGCATCCCGCAGATACTTCAGTACAGTCGCTCTCCGCTCATGCATCCCGGAAGAAGCCTGCATACGACACATCGCATACAGAACACCTCCGCTCTTCTCCGGATGAAATCCGATCCATTCCCATCAGGATCGAAACAACACGTCTGTCTCATCCGGTTCATATACACATGCATATAGTGAAGCCGCAACCTGTACAAACCCAGAGTTTTTAAACATAATTTTAAATCGTGACTAGTATAACAAAAAAACCGGTTCAAATGAACCGGTTTTTTCAAGCGACGAGGATGAGACTCGAACTCACAACCCGCATACACGGGCACCAACTTTCCAGGCTGGCCGACTACCAATTATCACACCTCGTCATGTGTTGTGCTGCATCAATTCAGCTCGTTTATAATAGCAAAGCCTCACGCCCGCGTCAAGCACTAATTAAAATATTTTTCGGACAGCAAGTAACAGTTCAGCTAAGAGGACCCAGAGGGGCGACAACGGAGGCCATACGTAGAGACCGTGTGAAATCAAGCCGGGTCCCCTTAGCGGCACTTGGTGTTATCTCTCCCTGGAACCCTCTGCAACGCTGAGTTTTCATAAAGAAAACTCAGTGATTGCAGAGGGCCTAGTGCCGCTTAGGGGACCCGGCTTAGATTGAACCGGTCTCGGAGTACTGTGCCTCCGTTGCCGCCCCTCCGGGTCTCCTGCCTTCACTTAATCATAAACCAGTGGTGCTTTCTTCATCCACTCGCTGAACTCTTCATCCGTGCACCGTACATAGTGGCTGCCCTCCACGAGGTGCTTCGTGCCCTTCGTGTAGTCGATGCCGGAGGTCTTATAGTCGTAGGTTTCCGCAACACGCTTCTTCTCGACCACCGGGTTCGGGCTCGGGATTGCGCTCAGCAGCGAGCGGGTATACGGGTGCACCGGATGATTAAAGATCTCCTCGGTCGTACCTGTCTCGAGCAGATGTCCGAGATGGAGGACGCCGATGCGGTCGGAAATATACTTGACCATCGAAAGATCATGCGCGATGAAGAGGTATGCGGTGCCGGTCTCCTCCTGGATGTCCTTCATGAGGTTCACGACCTGCGCCTGGATCGAAACGTCGAGCGCGGAGATACACTCATCCGCGATGATCAGCTTCGGGTTCATGATGAGCGCACGGGCAATGCCAACACGCTGACGCTGTCCACCGGAGAACTGGTGCGGATAACGGGTCGCGTGTTCCGGTGCGAGGCCGACCTTTCGGAGGATCGCCTTCACCATCTGATCACGCTCTGCCGCACTCGCAAACTTATGATGGATATCGAGGCCCTCTCCGATGATGTCCTCGACCTTCTTACGCGGATTCAGGGAGGCCATCGGATCCTGGAAGATCATCTGCATATCGTTGCGGAGGAGCTTCTGCGTATCCTTACTCATCTTTCCGCTGATATCCTTCCCCTCGAAGAGGATCTTTCCTGCGGTCGGATCATAGAGACGGATCACGGAACGACCGATCGTCGACTTACCCGAACCAGACTCCCCGACGAGACCATAGGTCTCGCCTGGATAGATCTCGAAGCTTACGTCATCGACGGCCTTCACCGTGAAGGAATTCGAGACCTTGAAATACTGCTTTAAGCCTTCCACTTTCAGGATCGGCTCCTGATTATAATTCACTGCCATCGATGCCGGCTCCTTTCTTCATACGTTCGATTCTTGCGCGAAGCTCCGCCGGCATCTCTACCTTCGGTGCACGCGGGTCCAGAAGCCAGGTGGCTGCATAGTGCGTATCGCTGATTCTGAACATCGGCGGGTCTGCCTTATCGTCGACCTCGAGCGCAAACCGGTTACGCGGTGCGAAGGCGTCGCCCTGCTTCTCGTGGAGAAGGTTTGGCGGCGAACCCGGGATCGTATAGAGACGCTCGTCGGCGGTGTCGAGGTCCGGCATCGCACTGAGGAGACCCCAGGTGTACGGATGGCGCGGATCGTAGTAGATCTCGTTGATCGTGCCCTTCTCGACGATCTTTCCGGCGTACATGACATTGACATAGTCCGCCACCTTCGCCACGACACCGAGGTCGTGGGTAATGTAGATAACGGAAATGCCGCGCTCCTCCTGAATCTTCTTGATCAGCTCCAGGATCTTCGCCTGAATCGTCACATCGAGTGCGGTCGTTGGCTCATCACAGATCAGCAGGTCCGGATCACAGGCCAGCGCGATCGCGATCACGACACGCTGCCGCATACCACCGGAGAGCTGGTGCGGATAGTTCTTCATCCGCTTCTCCGGCTCCTCGATACCGACCTCGCGAAGCAGCTCGACCGCACGCTTCCAGGCATCCTCCTTCTTCGTCTTATAGTGCCAGATCATGCCCTCCATGATCTGCTTTCCGATGTTCATCGTCGGATCGAGGGAGGTCATCGGATCCTGGAACACCATGGAGATCCGCTTACCGTTGATATGTGTACGGATCCACTTCTTATCCTTTTCGAGAATCTCGACCGTCTCGGTCTGTCCATCTGCGTGGGTGTAGGTGAAGCGGATGGAGCCTGCATTGACCGTCGCGTTCTTCGCGAGGATACCCATGGCCGCCTTCATCGTCACCGACTTACCGGAGCCGGACTCGCCGACGATGGCGACCGTCTCACCTTTACAGAGGTCAATGTCGACACCGCGGATGGCATGCACCATACCGGCCGTCGTCTTAAAGCTGATATCGAGATTCTTGATCTCGAGAATTTTCTCTTTCTGTTCTGCCATCTTACATCTCCTTCATCTTCGGATCGAGTGCCTCACGGAGACCATCGGCGATCAGGTTAAACGAAAGCATCAGAAGCGCCATGACGATGATCGGCGGGATGATCTGATACGGATGGGTCGTAAAGCTGTTATAGCCATCGGAAATCAGGGAGCCGAGGGAGCACTGCGGAACCGGGATGCCCAGTCCGACGAAGCTCAGGAACGCCTCGGTGAAGATGGCGGTCGGGATCGAGAACATGACCTGGGTGATGATCGGTCCGATGATGTTCGGAAGGATCTCCTTGAAGATGATATGGAACGCGCCGGCACCGAGCGTTCTCGAGGCGAGGACGAACTCCTGCTCCTTCAGCTTCAGCATCTCGGCACGGGCGATCCGGCTCATGCCGACCCACTCGGTCAGCATCAGTGCGAAGATGATGGTCACCATACCTGGCTTCAGCACGAGGAGAAGCAGGGTTACGATGACGAGTCGCGGGATACCGTTCATGATCTCGAGGATACGCTGCATGATGATATCGGTTTTGCCGCCGAAGTAACCGGAAATCAGTCCATAGGACATACCGATCACCATGTCGATGATGGTCGCGGCGAAGGCGATGATCAGGGACACACGGGTACCGGACCAGGTTCTCGTAAAGATATCACGGCCATAACGGTCGGTTCCGAACCAGTAGAAGGTATCGTAGAGCTTCTTCGCTGCATACTCGTTTACGAGCTTCGTGCCGGTGGTGGTCTTCATCTTCTCGGAGCCATCGAGGATGCCGAGATTCTCGATCACCTGCATACGTGGCGCGAGGTTCTTCATCTGCAGATTCTGTGCAGAGAAGCTGTAGCCGGAGAGCTTCGGTCCGATGATCGCCATGAGGGTGATCAGGAGGACGAACACGAGACCGATGACGGCACTCTTCTTATGGAGGAAGCGCGTCGTCACATCCTTCCAGAAGGACTGGGAGGAGAAGTTGCTGTCGATCGCGATCTCGCCGGCATTATCCTTCCGAACGAAGTCACTGTCGACCGGGACATAAACATTGACCGCACCAGCCGTCTGGGCTGTCATGATCTGTTTTTTCTTTCCAAACATACTTATTTACCGTCCTTTGCGAGTCTGATACGCGGGTCGATGATGCCATAGAGGATATCAACGACGAGCATGATGCCGATGTACATCGCCGAATAGATAAACGCGAGGGAGATGACGACGTTATAGTCGTTCGACTGGATCGCGTTTACGAGCAGTGAGCCAACGCCCGGGATGGCGAAGATCTTTTCGACGACGAGGGAGCCCGTCATGAGGTCGACGATCAGCGGTGCCAGGACGGTGATGATCGGGATCAGTGCATTTCGAAGTGCGTGACGGAAAATCAGCGCGAATCCAGAGATACCCTTCGACTCCGCGAGCAGCATATAGTCGCTGTCGAGGACCTCCATCATCTCGGACCGGGTGAAACGTGCGATGGACGCCATCGTGAACATCGAAAGGGAAATACTCGGCAGTACACTCGAGGACATCGCCCGCTTCGCATCGAAAAGCATCGGGAACAGCTTCATGTTGAAGCCGAGCTGATAGCTGAGGAGCAGTGCGAATACATACGACGGTACAGATACACCGATGACTGAAATCACAGTACAGAGTGTGTCGACCCAGGTGTCGTGACGAAGCGCCGCGATGAGGCCGAGAATGAGGCCGACGACCGCACCGAGGCTGACCGCAGCACCACCGATACGGATGGAGATCGGAAGACGGCTTGCGATGAGCTGGGAAATCGGGGTGTTCTTCGAGATGTTGTAGCTGACACCGAAATCACCGGTCAGCATGTTTTTCACATAGTAGAAGAAGCGCACGACGACGGGCTGATCGAGTCCGTACTTCGCATACAGTGCGGCGCGCTGTGCATCATTCAGCTTCTCATCATTGAACGGTGATCCCGGCATCAGCTGCATCAGGATAAAGAGCACCAGTAAAATGACGAGGAGGGTGAAGATCGAGGTTAACACTCGTTTGGTTACATACTTTTTCACAATTTCCTCCCTTCAGGCTTGAGTGCGTACACTCTTCTGCCCTGCGTACTACGGTTTAAGCCGTAGACACGCTCGAAAGCGCTGCGACACAGGATGTCTTCTGCGATCGACGATCTGTTTTCGGAACGATCTTTTAAATGAAAATGAAGATACGTTTCCAGAAGCGTTTCTGAGCCTGTCTATGGCATAAGCCCGAAATGATACAGGCCGCATTTTCATGCGGCCTGCAATCAAAAGAAAAGTTTCACACGATCAGATGATCAGCCTTCGGTCTTCACAGCGTTCTTATAAACTCTGTTGATGGCTACTGGATGGAAAGCGACGCCGGTGACGTTCGTGCTTACCATCTCTGCGTTGCACTGTGTGTACAGCGGGAAGATCACGGACTCATCCATGACGATCTTCTCTGCATCATACATCGCAGACCAGCGACCCTCTGGATCGGTTGCGAGCTCGCCGGTGGTGCACTTCGCGATGATGTCATCGTAGTCGGTGCTGGACCATAAGCCGTAGTTGTTGGAGCAGCCGGTCGTCCACATGCCGAGGTAGGTCATCGGATCAGCGTAGTCCGGGCCCCATCTGGTAAGTCCGAGCTGGTAGTTACCATCCTGAAGATCCTGTACTCTCTGCTTCTTCGGCTCTACGGTCAGGGTGACGGTGAGGCCAGGAAGTGCGGTCTGCCACTGCTCCTGAAGAACGGTAGCAACCTTCTGAGGTGCATCATCTGCATCGACCTTCATATCGAGGGTGAGGGAGGTGATACCGAGCTCGTCGAGTCCCTTCTGCCAGTACTCTGCTGCCTTTGCGGTATCATCCGCACATACATCCCGGAACTTGGTCTGGTCTGCGGAGAAATCAGATCCATCTGGACCTGCTGCAAAATCCATCGGAACAGCGGTGTAGGTCGGCTTCGAGCCATCCTTCAGCACGTCCTCACAGATGGCGGTACGATCGATCGCGAAGGTAAGTGCCTTACGGATGTTGTCATTGGCCAGCTCTGGAACAGCGCTGATGTTCGGTGTTACATACCAGAGGTATCCGGCACCAACTGCCTTAAATGCAGGGTCGTCCTTTACCTGGTCAACCTGATCACCGTTCAGAAGGGTCATGTCGAGGTCGCCGCTCTGGTAAGAAAGAAGTGACTGCTGTGAATCCTGGATCACCTGATAATCGATACCAGCCAGCTTGATGTTGTCTGCATCGAAATAATCTGCATTCTTTGTGAGGTGGATCTCCGTCGCTGCCGGCTCATAGGAGTCGAGCACGAAGGCACCGTTCGAAAGGGTGGTCTCCGGTGATGTACCATAGGTATCCGGGCAGGTGTTGAAGAACTCCTCATTGACCGGATAGAAGGTCGGGAAGTACATCAGGGACAGGAAGTAGGAAACCGGCGCGTTCAGCTCGACCTGTAAGGTGTTGTCATCGACCGCGGTGACGCCCAGCTCGGACTTGTCCTTCGTGCCGTCGATGATCTCAGCGGCGTTCTTGATCTGTCCGATATCGGAAAGCATGTATGCATACTCGGAAGCGACATCCGGATCCACGGCTCTCTGCCAGCCGAATACGAAATCCTTCGCAGTAACCGGTGTGCCATTGGACCACTTCGCATCCTTACGAAGGTGGAAGGTCCAGGTGAGACCGTCATCGGAGGTCTCCCAGCTCTCTGCCACAGCGGCGACGGCTGCACCACTGTCGTCCATCTGTGTCAGACCGTCGGTGTAGTTTGCCATCACCTCAAAAGAGGTTCCATCGGTTGCCTGCTGCGGATCGAGGGACATAACCGGCGTCTCCAGCATAACCTTCAGGTCAGATGAAGAAACGGTTCCAGTCGCCTCTTGAGCGGCAGCGGTTTCACCAGCTGCTGCAGTGCCGGCAGCCTCGGTCGCAGCAGCGGCGGTCGTCTCCTGGTATGCAGAAGATCCACAAGCCGCCATGCTGAGGACCATCGCACCAGCAGTTACGGTCGCAACAAGTGCTCTTGTCTTTTTCATAACTTACTCCTCCTTAAAAAGTAGAAAACGCAATGGTTTCACCGGTCAAAAACTAGCACTCCATTGCGCGATGGTGAAAGTATATAACTTTACACCGTTAAAGTCCAGCGCATGAATCCGTAAAAGCATAGCGATTGGTCACAGCTGATATAACATGTACGAATAGTAAGCCGATTTAGTTATGTCAATAACGAGTTATTAGACACAATTCTGCATGTCTATAAATATAATTTTGTAAATGTAATTAGATACATAAAATATATTTATGTGTTCTGAATTCATAAGAAAACCAGGCGTCGAGTGCTTTTTACTGTAGAGCATTTCGATGTCTGTCCCAAAAAGGCAGCTAGTGTCGTCCCACGTTACCACAATCGCCTGGAAACTCAGCCTGTTTTCCCCATAAGGAAAACAGGCTGAGTTTCCAGGCGATGGCCTGACGACACTTGCTGCCTTTTTGGTTGACAGACCCGAAATGCGTAATCAGTAAAAAGCACCGATGCCTGGGGTCTGATGAATATATGATTATAACAGTTCAGGACCTGTCGATCTGGTCCTGTAGATCCGAGAGGTAAGCCCAGCGTTCCATCTTTTCATCCAGGAGGTTTTCCTTTTCTTCTTTTTCCTGTGTGAGTTCGTGGAGCTTGATGAAGTCCTGGGCGTACTTCATCATTTCGTCGTCGATGGCGGCGATGCGGGTCTCGAGGGCGTCGATGTCCGCCTCGATGGTCTCCCACTCCTTCTTCTCCTTATAAGACATACGGAGCTGGTGACGGTCACGATTGGAGCCTGATGGGCTGCTGTCGCCGGATGCCGCAGCTGCGGTATCACCGGAGGCGCTGCCGCTGGCCGTTCCGTCCTGGGCGGTGACGACGCTGCGGTCACCGGCATTGGCTGACGATTTCGAAGACGCCAGGCTGTTTCCGCCGGTACCGCCGATCGAGCCGGCCTTTGCAAAGCTCGGGTCCTCCTCCGGATGGCGGCGCAGATACTCGACCTGATAATCGGTGTAGCCACCCTCATACTGGCTGATCCGGCCCTCACCCTCGAAGGCGAAGATGCGGTTCACGACACGGTCGAGGAAGTACCGGTCATGGGATACCGTGATGACGATCCCGTCGAAGTGATCGAGATAATCCTCGAGGATCGTCATCGTACGGATATCGAGGTCGTTCGTCGGCTCGTCGAGGATGAGGACGTTCGGCTCGGACATGAGGACGCGGAGCAGATAGAGGCGACGCTTCTCACCGCCGCTCAGCTTCTCGACCTTCATATACTGCACGGAAGGTGGGAACAGGAAGCGGTCGAGCATGTTGCTCGCACTGATGAGACCGTCCACGGTGTGCACGTACTCGCCGATGGAGGTCATCGCATCGATGACGCGCTGATTTCCATCAAGCGCCTCGTTCTCCTGACTGAAATAACCGATGCGCACGGTCTGTCCGATGTTGATCTCGCCACTGTCTGGTGTTTCCCAGCCGGTGATCATCTTGACGAGGGTCGACTTGCCGGCGCCGTTCGGACCGATGATGCCGACGCGGTCGTTTCGCAGGAAATTATAGTTGAAGTGATCGAGTAGCACATGCCCGTCGTAGGCCTTCGAGACATCGACGAGCTCGATCGTCGACTTGCCGAGACGGGTCCGGATGGAGCTCAGCTTCAGCTCCTCTTCCTCCGTCGGTCCGTGCATCGCAGAGAGCTTTTCATAGCGCTGGAGGCGTCCCTTCTGCTTCGTGGTACGTGCCTTCGCACCGCGCATCACCCACTTCAGCTCGTTCCGGAGAATATTCTGACGTGTCCGCTCCTTCGCACGGGCGATGTCCATACGCTCGGCCTTCAGCTCGAGGTAGCCGGCGTAGTTCGCCTTATAGCTGTAGAGCTTGCCCTGATCGAGCTCGACGATACGGTCGCAGATCTCATCGAGGAAGTAGCGGTCATGGGTGACCATCAGTAGTGTCCCCTTATAGCGCTTCAGGTACTCCTCGAGCCACTCGGACATCGCGCCGTCGAGATGGTTCGTCGGCTCGTCGAGGATCAGCAGATCAGCGGTACTGAGCAGTGTACTCGCGAGCGCCACACGCTTCTTCTGTCCGCCCGAGAGCTCCTTGATCTTCCGACTGAAGTCGTTCTCACCGAGCTTTGACAGGAACTTCTTCGCTTCTGTCTCCAGGTCCCATACATGCTGGTGTCCCTCGTTATCATGCAGGATCGCCTCCAGGATGGTATCCTCCGGGTCGAAGGACGGCGTCTGCGGGAGGAAACGAATCTCGAGCTCGCGGCGCATCGCCATGCTGCCCTCGTCCGGCTCCTCGAGCCCCGCGATGATGCGGAGAAGTGTCGACTTGCCAGTGCCGTTCACGCCGATCAGCGCAACCTTCTCGCCCTCATTGATGGAAAAATCTGTGTCCTGAAAGATCTGTCGCTCGGTATAGACCTTGCTGAGATGTTCGATCGTTACGATGTTGTTCTGTGCCATACTGTATCCTGTAATTAATAATAATCCGAATAAACGATGTTTATCCATGAACGTATACCTGCATGCAACTGTGCATGTCATGCAGAAAGCTTCATCTTCAGCCTACTGTCTCTCTCGTAGTGTGCCAGTAGTAGATGCCATCACGCATCGTGCGCTCCACGAAACCGATGTCGTGCAGATACTCGAGGATGCTGAAGGTTTTTGTGATCAGCATTTTATATGTGAAGAAGGCGGCCTCATCTTCCGGATCATCATCCATATGATAGAGCTGCTTCGCGATGTCATGGACGGTCCACGCTCCCGATGCGGAAATGTCGTGTTCGCCCACAGGCGCAGCCTGTACTGTATCCGGTGTTACAGATCCGGAAGCAACGCTATCCGCCATGCTCTTCCCCTTCATGATGTCCAGTGCACTTGTGCTTTTACTGAGATAGCTGTACACGATGCTGTCGACATCCTGCGCAACATCCCGGATCGGCTCGCCATGGGCCGAAATGATGGTCCAGTCGGCATAGTGTTCCTTGATGTCCCTGAGCGACGCAAACATCCCTACGAGCAGATGTTCATCCGTATACGTCGTCGCCACGATCGGCGATACGCCATGGATCAGCTGATCTGCAACAAAGAGGGTCTTCTTCTCGTGATCCATGAGTCCCATCTGCCCATAGGTATGGCCCTTTAAAGGATAGGCGCTGAAATGGTAGTCGCCATATACGAACATATCTCCTGCGGAGACCGCCGTGTAAGGAAAGCCCAGGATGGCGAGGACCCACTCCCCATGCTGCTGCACACGCTCGGAAACCTTCATAAAGGCTTCCCAGGCATATGGCGTGCGCTCCGGTGTGATACCGGTCGAACGCAGCACCTTCTTCTGAGCCGCAAGTGACTTCTCACTCACACGATACGCGAGACAGTCATACGGATGACGCTCCTCCGCTGGATTCATGAAAATATGCGCACCTTCCGAAGCGAAGCTCCCCGCCAGCCCGGAGTGATCATGATGGCGATGCGTCAGAAAGATATCGAGCTGATCCACCGGAATCTCCAGTGCAGCCAGCGCTGCCTGCAGCTTCCGGAGACAGTCTTCCTGCCGGAAGCCGGTATCGATCATCAGACTGCGTCCTTCATGGACCGAGGGTTTTCCCTTGATGATATAGATTTTGATGCAGCTCACACCCTGCTCGATCGTCGTGTCTGTGAGACTGACGCAGAAGATCCCCGGAAGGATTTCAGTATAAAGATTATTTGTATTTGAACCATTCATGTCGCACTCCACTATGCTTCTGTTCATATCCTGTTCTGATCTGAAAGCCGGCATGCGGAACATGCTGTCTTCGCGCTGTGCCAGCATTCATCTTCAGATACGAAAAAAGGAACCAGACCATCGTCTGATTCCTTCTCCTTCGCAGGGGTTGAGGGATTCGAACCCCCATGAGCGGTTTTGGAGACCGATATCTTACCATTGGATGAAACCCCTGTATGAGTCGTCGTTTTGACGACTCGTTTATAATACTCATTTTGCACCTGTAAGTCAAGCACTATTTCTTGAGAATTTTTACCGCTTCCCGGATGCTGCGCACCGGGACGAGTTCGCAGGCCGACAGGTTCGGCTGACGCAGCTTCTTCATATGAAAGGCCGGAAGCACGATCTTATGGAAGCCGAGACGGGCCGCCTCTTCGATCCGCTGGTCGGCGTTCGATACGGCACGTACCTCGCCACTCAGTCCGACCTCACCGAAGATCATCACATCCTCCGGGATCTCGATATTCATATAAGAAGAAATCAGCGCCATGATGACGGCGAGGTCCATGGACGGCTCGGCGATACGTAGTCCGCCGGTGATATTGACATAGGCATCATACTTCCCGATCTCGAGATTCAGCCGCTTTTCGACGATGGCGATCAGCAGGTTCAGGCGATTATAATCGATACCGTTCGCCGTACGTCGCGGCAGATTAAAGGCACTTGGAACGAGCAGCCCCTGTATCTCGATCAGCAGCGGACGCGTGCCCTCCATGCCACAGGTGACGACCGAACCGCTGGCGCCGATCGGTCGACCGGAAAGCAGCAGCTCGGACGGGTTCAGCACCTCATGCAGCCCGGCACCATCCATCTCGAACACCGCGATCTCGTTCGTCGAACCGAAACGGTTCTTCTGTCCATGCAGGATGCGGAGGCTGCTTCCGGACTCGCCCTCGAAAAAGAGGACGACGTCGACCATATGCTCGAGGATCTTCGGACCGGCGACGGTCCCGTCCTTCGTCACATGACCGACGAGGAAGATGGCGATGCCGCACTCCTTCGCGGTGCGCAGCAGCTGAGCGGCCGACTCACGCACCTGACTGACCGAGCCCGGGGCCGCCGTGACGCTCTCGGTATACATCGTCTGGATCGAGTCGATGACGACGAAGTCCGGTTTTTCCTCCCGGATGGTCTCGATAATGTTCTCGATATTCGTTTCCGTCATGAAGCGAAGATCTCCGGAGATCGGCCGGATGCGCTCTGCACGCAGCTTGATCTGCTTGAGGCTCTCCTCACCGGAGACATAGAGGACCGATTTCCCATCGTCTGCTGCCAGATTTCGCGATACTTCGAGCAGAATCGTCGATTTTCCGATGCCCGGGTCACCACCGAGCAGTACCATCGAGCCCACGACGATACCACCGCCGAGCACACGATCGAGTTCCTGGAAGCCGGTCGGGATACGATCCTCCTTTTCGAGGGCGATTTCATCGACACGCACCGGTCGCTGCCGAGGCGGACGCATACCAGTATTTCGGCTGAAGCCGGAAGCCGGAGATACTTTTACGACCGGTTCCTCCACGAAGGTATTCCATGCGCGGCAGCTCGGACACTGACCGAGCCACTTCGCAGATTCATAGCCACATTCCTTACAGAAGTAGCGCGATGTACTTTTCGCCATACTGTTTCCCCTTATAAACAGCACGCACGGACATCGGGATGTTCGTGCGTTGCTGTGGATATGATACAGATTTACTTGTTTTCTGCCTGTTCCGCCACGATCTGCGTCGCATCGATCGGTTGCGTTTCCATAGCCTGATCCTTCAAAGTAGCCGTCGATTCCTTCTTCGCACGACGTGTGCCGGTGGACGGCAGGCGGCGGCCCTGGAACTTCAGTGTCTTGCCATCCTTGTCGACGCCGATACGGACACTTGAATTTTTCGCGATGTGTCCACTCAGGATCTCCTCTGCGAGCTTATCCTCGAGCTCGGTCTGAAGCACCCGGCGCAGCGGACGTGCACCGTACTTCGGATCGTAGCCACGCTCGATGAGGAGGTTCGCTGCGTCTGCATCGAGGTGAATCCGGATACCGAGCTCCTCGAGTGCGTTCTTCACCATATCCCTCATCATGATGTCGAGGATCGCACGGAGGTCCTCCTTCGTGATCGGCTGGAAGACGATGATGTCATCGACACGGTTCAGGAACTCCGGACGGAAAAGGCGATGCACCTCTTCCATCACACGGGACTTGATGATCTGGTAGTTCTTCGCCTTCTCATCCCCGCCGGTGTCGAAGCCGAGCCGCTTCGGGCTCACGATCTGCTCAGCGCCGGCGTTTGACGTCATGATGATGATCGTGTTCTTAAAGGAAACCTTCCGGCCCTGCGCATCGGTGATGTGACCATCATCGAGAACCTGGAGAAGCACGTTCAGTACATCCGGATGTGCCTTCTCGATCTCGTCGAAGAGGATGACGGAATATGGATTTCGACGCACCTTCTCACTGAGCTGACCACCCTCATCGTAGCCGACATAGCCTGGCGGCGATCCGATCATCTTCGAAACGCTGTACTTCTCCATGTACTCCGACATGTCGACACGGATGAGATCCGCCTCGGAGCCGAACATCGCCTCGGCCAGTGCCTTACTGAGCTCCGTCTTACCGACACCGGTCGGTCCGAGGAACATGAAGGAGCCGATCGGACGCTTCGGATCCTTGAGACCCACACGTCCGCGACGGATCGCCTTCGCGACGGCGGACACCGCCTCGGTCTGTCCGATGACGCGTTTATGCAACGTCTCCTCGAGACGCATGAGGCGCTCTGCCTCACCCTCCGTGAGCTTCTCTACCGGGATACGGGTCCACTCGGAGACCACACGCGCGATATCGGCCTCGGTGACGTGAAGCTTATGCTCCTCCTTCTCCGACTGCCAGCTCGTAAGTGCACGCTCCAGCTTCGTCTTCTCCCGCAGCTGCTTCTTCTTGATCTGGGAAGCCGCTTCGAAATCCTCACGGCGGATACAGTCTTCCTTCTCCGCATCCATCGCGTCAATCTTCGCACGGAGCTTCTTTATGCTCTCCGGTTCGCCGGAGTGAAGGATCCGGATTTTCGAGGCCGCCTCATCGATGAGGTCGATGGCCTTATCCGGCAGATAACGGTCATTGATATAGCGGACCGAAAGGGTGACGGCTGCCTTCAGCGCTGCTTCGTCGATCAGCACCTGATGGTGCTCCTCATACTTCGATACGATGCCCTTCAGAATCGCATAGCTCTCCTCTTCACTCGGCTCATCGATCGTCACCGGCTGGAAACGACGTTCGAGGGCTGCATCCTTTTCGATGTGCCTCCGGTACTCATCGAGGGTCGTCGCACCTATGATCTGGAGCTCACCACGGGCCAGGGCCGGCTTCAGGATATTCGCCGCATCGAGTGCACCCTCAGCACCGCCAGCGCCGATGATGGTATGCAGCTCATCGATAAAGAGCAGAACCTGTCCGTTCTTCACAGTTTCTGCGATGACGCGCTTGATGCGCTCCTCAAACTCACCGCGGTACTTCGAGCCCGCGACCATGCTGGAGATATCGAGGGACATGACGCGCTTCTGCAGGATGGTATCCGGGACATCACCGGCGACGATACGCTCCGCCAGTCCCTCAACCACTGCGGTCTTGCCGACACCCGGCTCACCGATCAGACATGGATTGTTTTTCGTCCGTCTGGACAGGATCTGGACGACACGCATGATCTCCCGCTCCCGGCCGATCACCGGGTCGAGCCTTCCTTCCGCTGCCATCGCGGTGAGATCCCGCGCATACTGATCCAGCGTCGGTGTATCCGATGCCGGCTGCTGTGCCGCCTGCGGACGGCTCTGATCATCGACGACGACATCGTCCCCGATGACCGCCATGATCTGCTGGTACATACGCTGCGCGTTCGCGCCGAGTGTCGCGATGATACGGGAAGCGACGCAGTTTGTATCCTTCAGCATCGCGATCAGGATGTGCTCTGTCCCGACGAGACGGGCACCGGCGCGCAGGGATTCCTGCATCGCATTCTGCATGAGACGCTTCGCCGATGGCGTATAGCCTGCACGCTCACGGATCGTCACCTTCGTATCCGACGATATAAACTTCGCGATCATATCGAGGATCTTCTGATCATCGATGCCATTAGACTGCAGTACCTTCGCGGCCACCGCCGTGCCCTCACGACGAAGACCGAGAAGGATGTGTTCGGTTCCTATGTACTGATGGCCCAGCTCCTCTGCCGCTTCGATCGCGAGCTGCAGCGCACGCTGTGCCTGTATCGTAAACTGATTCATGCTTTACCACCTTTCATGAAGGATATTCTAGTGCATTTCAGGATTTGAATCAATCTTGATTTGAAGAGACAAGAAGGGGACCCAGGAGCGGCGTCAACGTAGACCATACGTAGAGACCGTGTGAAATCAAGCCGGGTCCCCTTAGCGGCACTTGGTGTTATCTCTCCTTGGAACCCTCTGCAACGCTGAGTTTTCATAAAGAAAACTCAGTGAT